>NZ_PXNU01000004.1:0-226663 GCF_041300735.1 Phaeobacter sp. SYSU ZJ3003
GTCTCCGCATCCAGAATGATGTCGTCAAACTCCAGCCGCACGCCAACGGTGGACGGACGCACCCGGCGCAACTGGGTCCGCACCCGCGCCATCAGCTCGATCACCGAATAGGGTTTTACCACGTAGTCGTCAGCGCCGGTTTCCAGACCGCGCACCTTGTCCACCTCTTCGGAACGGGCCGAGAGCATGATGATCGGAATGCCGCGGGTTTCGGGCCGTGTCTTCAGGCGGCGGCAAACTTCGATCCCGCTGAGGTTCGGCATCATCCAGTCCAGAACGATGATGTCCGGCGTGTCCTCCTCGACCAGAAGCAGCGCCTCTTCGCCGTTTTCGGCGCGGATCACACGGAACCCGTCTGCTTCGAGGTTGTAGGCCAGCACTTCACGCTGCGCCAATTCGTCCTCGACGACCAGAACAGTGGGCTGATCGGCAGCCATGTCTTAGACCTCCTGCGGAGTGGTTGAGGTGGTATCGGCCTTGGGCCGGTCGTCCTCGGGACGGCTGCCGGTAACCAGGTAGATCAGCTCTTCGCAGATCGAGGTTACGTGATCGCCCATGCGTTCGATGTTCTTGGCGATGAAATGGAGATGCATGCAGGGCGTGATGTTGCGCGGATCTTCCATCATATGGGTCAGGAATTCGCGGAATAGCGCATTATACATCTGGTCGACGTCGCGGTCGCGGGTGATCACATCGCCCGCCAGTTCGACATCGCGCTGGATATAGGCGTCCAGCGCATCCTTCAGCATCAGTTCAACCTCACGCGCCATCCGGCGCAGGGCGGCGGCGCTGTCCAGCGCATCATGGCCCTGGATCAGAACCCCGGTGCGTTTGGCGATATTCTTGGCGTAATCGCCAATGCGTTCCAGATTGCCGGCGATCTTCATCACCGACAGCACCACGCGCAAATCCACCGCGGCCGGGGCGCGGATGGCGATCACCCGAGCAGCTTCCTCGTTGATCAGCTCTTCAAGCCCGTCGATGGCCTTGTCGTCGGCGCGCACCTTCTGGGCCAGTTCCTCGTCCCGGGTTTCCAGCGCGCGCGCGGATTCCATGATGGCGGCTTCGACCAGCCCGCCCATTTTCATGATCCGGGCCTGGATCGCCTCCAGATCCCGGTCAAATGCGGATGCGATATGTTGCTCTTCCATGTCTCAGTCCTTGCAATGAGGGATCAGCCGATACGGCCGGTAATGTAGCTTTCGGTCCGCGGATCTTCGGGGTTGGTGAAGATCTGACCGGTGTTGCCGAACTCAACCAGGTTGCCGAGGTGGAAGAAGGCGGTTTTCTGGCTGACGCGGGCGGCTTGCTGCATCGAGTGGGTGACGATCACCACCGAATAGCTCGCGCGCAGCTCGTCGATCAGCTCTTCGACCTGGGCGGTTGCGATCGGGTCCAGCGCCGAACACGGCTCGTCCATCAGCAGGACTTCGGGTTCGGTCGCCACGGCGCGGGCGATGCACAGACGCTGCTGCTGACCACCGGACAGGCCGGTGCCGGGCGCATGCAGGCGGTCCTTTACCTCATCCCATATGGCGCCGCGGCGCAGGGATTTTTCGACGATCTCATCCAGTTCGGCCTTGCTCCGGGCCAGCCCGTGAATGCGCGGGCCATAGGCCACGTTGTCATAGATCGATTTCGGGAAGGGGTTCGGTTTCTGGAACACCATGCCAACCTTGGCGCGCAGCTGCACCGGATCGACCCGCTTGTCATAGATGTCTTCGCCGTCCAGCAGGATCTTGCCGGTGACGCGGCAGATGTCGATGGTGTCATTCATCCGGTTCAGACAACGCAGGAAGGTCGACTTGCCACAGCCCGAAGGACCGATGAAGGCGGTCACGGTATTGTCTTCGATCTCGACATTGACGTCTTTGATCGCGTGGGTGTCGCCGTAATAGACGTTGACGTCGCTGGCCGAGATTTTGATCGTGTTGGTCACAGTCTTATCCAGTCTACTCATGTCGTTCATATCGGTGCCCCCTACCAGCGGCGTTCAAAGCGGCGGCGCAGGATCACGGCCACCGTATTCATGGTTACGAGGAAAACCAAAAGGATAATGATGCCGCCCCAGGCCCGCTCGTAAAAGGCCGGGTCGGCGCGTTTGGCCCATTCATAGATCTGCGCCGGCATGGCCGAGTTCGGCGCCAGCAGACCATCGGCCAGGGTTTCCGGCGCGTTGGAGGCGATGAAGCCCACCATGCCGATCAGCAAGAGCGGCGCGGTTTCACCCAGTGCCTGCGCCAGGCCGATGATGGTGCCGGTCAGGATGCCGGGCGCGGCCAGCGGCAGCACGTGGTGGAACACCGCTTGCATTTTCGAGGCTCCGACACCCAGCGCCGCATCGCGGATCGACGGGGGCACCGCCTTCAGCGCGGCGCGGGTCGAGATGATGATCGTGGGCAGGGTCATCAGCGTCAGCACCAGACCACCCACCAGCGGCGCCGACATCGGCAGGTGCATGTAGTTGATGAACACCGCGAGGCCGAGGATACCAAAGACGATGGAAGGCACGGCGGCGAGGTTCGAGATATTCACCTCGATCACATCGGTCAGCCAGTTCTTGGGTGCGAATTCCTCAAGATAGATCGAGGCTGCAACCCCAATGGGCAGGGCCAGCGCCAGCACCACCAGCATCATGAACAGGGAGCCCATCATCGACACGCCGATGCCGGCGGCCTCCGGGCGTTGGTCCGAGGCATCCGCCCCAATGATAAAGTCGATGTTGAAGGTCTTCTTGATCACGCCTTCAGCGACCAGCGCATCCACCAGATCCAGCTGCGCGGCCGAGATGTTCTTGTCATTCTCGATGCTGTCGCGGTTGACGCGCCCTTTCAGGTAACCATCAACGCGGCTTTGCGCCAGAAAGCGGAACTCGACCGTCTGTCCGATCTGATCGGGGTTTTCGATGACAAAGGCCCGCAGCTGGGCGACGGCGTTCTTGGACAGAAGGCCGGCCATGTCCTTGGACTTGAGCCCGGTTTCGATGCCGCGCGCGTCGATCATGTCCTGCATCGCGCCCTTGACCAGCGGGGCATAGCCAAAGGTGGTGACCTTCTTGATGTCCTCGATATTGCGGTTGCCCTTCTTGTCGAGTTTGCTTTCCAACAGTTCCACGTTCAGCGTGACAAAGGTCTGCTGAAAGGCGCCCGCGCCGCGGCCCACGATGGTGGTGACCAGGACGGCCAGCATCATCAGGCCCACAAGGATGGCCGCAATGCCATAGGCCTTGAACCGGGTCTCGGCGGCGTTGCGTTTGCGGGTGCGGGGGCTTTGCGACAGGAGCGATCCGCCCTTGGTCGTCTGTGGCCCACCAGAGCCGCCGGAGGTGTGACTGATATCGGTCATTAGTCGTACTGCTCCCGGTATTTGCGCACGATATAGAGGGCCAGAACATTGAGCCCTAGCGTCAGAACAAAGAGGGTCAGGCCCAGCGCGAAGGCGACCAGAGTTTCCGGGCTTGCGAAATCGGTGTCGCCGGTCAGCTGGCTGACGATGCGGGTAGTGATGGTGGTCATCGATTCCAGCGGGTTGAGCGAGAATTTGGCAATCGCCCCAGCCCCCATGACCACGATCATGGTTTCGCCGATGGCGCGCGAGGCCGCCAGCAGCACGGCACCGACGATGCCCGGCAGCGCGGCCGGCAGAACCACCTGACGCACGGTTTCGGATTTAGTGGCGCCAAGGCCAAGCGAGCCATCGCGCATCGATTGCGGCACCGCGTTGATGATGTCATCGGACAGGGACGAGACAAAGGGGATCAGCATGATACCCATGACCAGCCCCGCCGTCAGAACCGAGGTGGCGCCGCTCATCCATTCGACGCCAAGAACGCCGTTTTCGCCTTGACCGAAGAAGCGCACCAGCAAGGGACCGACGGTCAAGAGGGCAAAGAGACCATAAACAATGGTCGGGATACCTGCGAGGATCTCCAGGAGCGGCTTGGCAAAGGCGCGCACCGCCGGGCCGGCATATTCCGACAGGTAGATCGCTGCGAACAGGCCAACCGGCACTGCCACCAGCAGCGCGATGAAAGAGATGTAAAGCGTGCCCCACAGAAGCGGCAGGATCGACAGTTCGCTGTCACCGCGGAAGTTCGGCGCCCAGGTGGTGCCAAAGAAGAAGTCGGTCCAGGAATGCAGCCCAAAGAAATTCTTGGTTTCAAACAGCATCGACAGAACGATGCCGATCGTGGTCAGGATCGCCAGAGAGGCTGCCAGGATCAGCAGCGCCATGACAACCCGCTCCACCACGTTGCGGGCACGGAAATCCTTGTCCGACTTGCGATATGCCAGCCCAAAGCCGCCAAGCGCCAGCAGGAGGACCGCGACGGTCATTGCCGTGCGGCCTGTGTGCGACAGCCCCCGGTAGGCGCGCGCGGCGTCCAGAACTTCGGGGCGCACATCGGCGCCAAGCGCGACGCCAACCTCCCCCAGAATGCCCCGCAAGTCGCCGGTTTCGCTGTCAAATTCGCGCACTTCACGGGCGCTCAGCGCGCCCTGCTCAACCGCCAGATCCAGCCCTTCGGCCACCCGGCGCACGTCGCTCATCACGAGGCTGAGCGAAGCATTTTCCGGCACCAGATCCGCGGGGATCATGGAGGACACCCGATTTTCGATCAGCATGGGCTGCGCCAATAGCCAGATCACCAGAGCCGCCAAAGACGGGATCAGTGCGCTCAACCCCACATGAGAGCCGTAGTAGCTCGGCAGGGAATGCAGCAGGCGCGGGTCACCACCGGCCGAAGCAAGCGCGCGGCGACGGCCCAGAACATATCCGGCGGCCGCGATGACACAGAGTAGAACAACAAGCCAGAACGTCGGCATCAAAGGCTCCGTTTGGTGGCGGATTAAAATTCAGAGTGTCCGATTGGACAGAGAAATGGCCGGGGGAACGTCCCCCGGCCAAGTCAGATCAGCGGGGAATGATTAGGAGTTTCCACCCATTACGTCTTCGTTTGCAACCGCTTCCTGGGTTTTCGCCAGTTCCGGGTCTGCAACCAGACCGTATTCGGCCAGCGGGCCGTCGGGGCCTGCAACTTCGTCGGCGATGAAGAATTCAGCATATTCTTTCAGGCCCGGGATCACGCCGATGTGGGCTTTCTTCACGTAGAAGAACAGCGGGCGCGAGACCGGGTATTCGCCGGTTGCGATGCTTTCGGTCGAGGGAACGATACCGGACATGGTTGCGACCTGCAGTTTGTCGGTGTTGTTCTCGTAGAAGGCCAGACCAAAGACGCCGATACCGTCTTTGTTGCTCTCGATGCGGGCCAGAGTCTCGGTGTAGTCACCGTCGATGTCCACGGAGACGCCATCGGTGCGCAGGGAGATACAGGCTTTCTCGGCTGCTTTCTTCTTGGCTTTGTCGCTGTCGCCTTCGGCGCCGGCCAGGATGTGCTCAAATGCGCCGGTGGCTTCGCAGCCCGCCAGGATCACCTTGTCTTCAAAGACTTCCCGGGTGCCGTGCTTGGTGCCGGGGATGAAGGCCTGGATCGGCTGCGCCGGGAAGTCCGGGTTCACGTCGGCCCAGGTTTTGTTCGGGTTGGCGACCATTTTGCCGTCGACCATAATTTCGTCGGACAGAGCCAGGTACCAGTCGGTCGGGGTGAATTCGAAACCGTTGCCATTGATGTCGGACGCAAAGACGATGCCGTCATAACCGATACGGACTTCGATGATGTCGGTGACACCGGCTTCGGCACAGGCTTTGATTTCTTTGTCTTTGATTTTGCGCGATGCGTTCGCAACGTCGATGGTGTTTTCGCCAACACCTTCGCAGAAACGCTTGAGGCCGGCCGAGGAACCGCCGGATTCAACAACCGGTGTCGGGAAGTCGAAGTTTTCGCCAAAGGCTTCGGCAACGATCGAGGCATAGGGCAGCACGGTCGAAGAGCCAGCAACCTGCACCTGATCACGTGCGGCGGCAGCGGTGGCCGAAACGGCAGCGATTGCCAGGGCGGATGCGGAAAGTTTCACAAAGGACATTTCAGTCTCCATGAGGTGTTAGAAGGTTCACGATCACCCCCACGATGATCTTGGCCTCCTGCTAAAGGGCGGTCATGTGGCTTTTGTGACAGGTATGTAACAGGCATATGACAATCGCCGGATTGTGACGGAAATTGTGACAAAAACCTTATCCTAACGGTTCACGGCGCCCACACGCTCCTGTGCAATCCGCAAGGGGGCGTTCTTATCTTTCGTTTTTCGGAAGCGGATGGTGGCGCAGGAAGGTTACTGCGGCAGGATCACGGTGAAGGATGCCCCTGCCCCAAGATCGCTTTCGACCCTAAGTCGGCCCCGGTGCCGGTTGATGATGTGTTTGACGATTGCCAGACCCAGACCGGTACCGCCCAGCTCCCGAGAGCGATGGCTGTCTGCGCGGTAGAAACGCTCGGTCAGGCGTGGCAGATGTACCGGATCAATACCCGGACCATTGTCGATCACCTGAATGCGGGCCGCCGGGGCGCGCAGGGCCGGATCTCGCTCCATCGGCGTCAGCACCACGCGCACCTCATCGCCACCGTATTTGATGGCGTTTTCGATCAGGTTGGTGAAGACCTGTTGCAGCTGATCGGAATCGCCGGTGACATGCACCGGCTCGTCGGGCGCCTCAAGCGACAGGGCGACATTGCCGGCCTCCGCCAGCAGCTGCATGGATTTCAGGGTGGATGTCAGATGCGCCGTAAGGTCCAGTTTTTCTTTTGGCCGCACCCGCTCCGCGCTCTCGACGCGGTTAAGGGACAGAAGATCGCCGACCAGACGGTTCATCCGGCTGGCTTCCCCTTCCATGATCGCCAGGAAGCGATCACGGGCTGCAGGATCGTCGCGGGCGGCGCCGCGCAGGGTTTCGATAAACCCCATCAGAGCGGTCAACGGCGTGCGCAATTCATGGCTGACGTTGGCGACGAAATCGCGGCGCATCTGGCCAGCCTGTTCGCGCTCGGTCACGTCGGTGAAACACAACAGCACGGCGCCGCCATTGACGGCGCCGATGCCGGGGACGTAGCGCAGGCTCACCTCGAATGTGGTGTCCTGCGCGCCGTCATTGGACAGATGTCGGGCGGTGCGCGCAGATTTGTCCTGCAGACAGGCTTCGATTGCAGCGGTGACGCCGGGCTGGCGCAGGATGGTGGCGAAGTGCCGCCCCTTCAGTTGCTGCCCCAAAAGGGTGGTGCCGGCCGCATTGGCCCCGATGAAGCGTTCGGTCTGATCCACCAGCACCGCAGGCAGCGGGATGGCTTCGAGAAACCCTTCGATCAGCTCTTGCGTCATGGCACTTTGGCCCCTTTTGGATGGCGGTTCGGCCCGTGTACCTTTCCAATGTAACGGTTTTATTATGACGCTGCGGCCGCCGCGACCGCCTCGGAGAACACCGCCAGTAGCGCCGCCGGGTCCTCCAGACCGACCGACACCCGGAAGAACCCTTCGCTGAGGCCGAGGCCCGCGCGTTCTACTGGCGTCAGGGCCCGGTGCGACGAGGATGCCGGATGCGACAGTGTGGTGCCCACATCACCTAGCGTCGGGGCAAAGTTCAGCCCGTCCGCCGCGCGGGTAAATGCGTTGGCCGCGGCCCGGCCGCCTTCGAGTTCAAAGCTGACCATATTGCAGCCCTGCCCCTTGAGCAGATCCATGGCCCGGTCATGATCCGGGTGATCCTTGCGCGTCGGGTAGATCACGCGCTTGACGCCCGGCATCCCGGCCAGATGATCGGCCAGCGCCGCAGCCGTGGCCTGGCTGCGCTCGAACCGCAGTTCAAAGGACAGCATGCCACGTTCGGCAAGCCAGCAATCAAACGGGCTGGGCGTCATGCCGGTGGTGACGGAAAACACGCTCAGCCGCTCATTCAGCGCCGGATCGCGTGCCACCACATAGCCCAGCATCACATCGGAGTGGCCGGCCAGCAGTTTGGTGATCGAATGGATGACGATATCGGCGCCGTGGTCGAACGGCTGAAACCCGCGCGGCGTGGTAAAGGTATTGTCCACCACCAGCAGAATCCCGGTTTCCTTGCACAGGGCGGACAGCCCGTCGATATCCGCGACCGCCAGCGTCGGGTTCGACACGGTTTCGACCAGAATCATCTTGGTCTCCGGACGGATCGCAGCACGCACGGCCGCAATATCCGCCGGATCGGCAAGGCTGGTTTCGATCCCCAGACGCGGCAGGTCTTCCTTCATCAAGCGCAGCGAGCGGCCATAAAGCTGGTTGCCGCCGATCACGTGATCGCCGGTCTTTGTCAGCCCCAGCAGAACCGCAGAAACCGCTGCCATGCCCGAACCGGTGACAACCCCGCCCGACATGCCTTCCATCGCATCCAGACGTTTGGCCACCACATCCGCGTTCGGATGTCCTTCACGGGAATAGGTATAGCCGTGCACGCGGCCTTCATACTGGTCATCCAGCGCATCAGGGGTTTCGCTGGCGTAAACCACCGAGGGGCTGAGCGGCGTCACGACCGGATGGCTGGCACTATGGGGAAGCGGATCGGGCCGCATCAGCGAGCCTTTGGAATTTCTCATTTAGTCGACCTTTTGCAGTTCTTCACGAAAGCGGCGCATGTTGTCCTGGTAATGGAGCGCGCTCCACTTCAGCTTTTCGATTGTTGCCTCATCTACCTGACGCACAACCTTGCCCGGAGCGCCCATGACCAGGGAGCCATCGGGAATTTCCTTGTTCTCGGTGATCAGCGCACCTGCCCCGATCAGGCAGTTCTTGCCGATCTTGGCGCCGTTCAACACGGTCGCGCCCATCCCGATCAGGGAGTTTTCGCCGATGGTGCAGCCATGCAGCATTACCTTGTGACCGATGGTGCAATTCTTGCCGATGCTCAATGGGAACCCAGCGTCAATATGCATGACGACGTTCTCCTGCACATTCGATCCTTCGCCGATGCGGATCTCTTCGTGGTCGGCGCGGATGGTGCAGCCGAACCAGACCGAAGATCCGGCCTCCATCACCACCTTGCCGACCAAGTTGGCATCGGGGGCAACCCAGGTATCTTCGTGGATCTCGGGCTTGTCTGTTCCAAGGGCATAAAGGGTCATGACATTTCCTCAAACTCTGCTTGCAGGCCGCGCACGTGATCCACCAGATGCGGTTGCTGGATCCGCCGCAGACGGGTCGCGGTGATGATGGTGCGCAGGGCTTCCTCGGTGGTGTCCAGATCGTCGTTGATCAGCACATGGTCATAGCTGCCCCAGTGGCTGATTTCGTCCCAGCTTTTCTCCATCCGCCTTTTGATGGTGTCGGCATCGTCCTGACCGCGGCTTTCCAGTCGGCGGCGCAGCTCGTGGATCGAGGGCGGCAAGAGGAAGATCGACAGTGTGTGCTGGCCAAGGTCCGAATTGCGGATCTGCTGCGCCCCCTGCCAGTCGATGTCAAACAGCACATCCTGACCCGCGTTGATCGCCGCCCGCACCGGCCCCTTGGGAGAGCCGTAGAAGTTGCCGAAGACATGCGCGTGTTCCAGCATCTCGCCCTCAGTGACGGCAGCTTTGAATTCATCCACCGTGCTGAAGTGGTAATCCTGACCGTCGACCTCTCCCTCGCGCGGGGCACGGGTGGTGGCAGAGACCGAAAACCGGATGCTGTCGTCCCAGCTCCGCAGCCGTTTCGCCAATGTGGATTTGCCTGCGCCGGACGGCGACGACAGGATGATCAATAGGCCTCGCCGATCAGCCATCAGCTGCTCTCCTCAAATTCTATAGTCTGGGTCATTCGATGTTCTGCACTTGCTCGCGCATCTGATCTATTATCGCCTTCAGCTCAAGCCCGACAGCGGTCAGATCGCTGCTTTGCGCCTTTGAGCACAGTGTGTTGGCCTCACGGTTGAACTCCTGCATCAGGAAATCCAGCTTGCGACCGATCGGGCCACCGGCCTCTAACAGCTCACGCGCCGCACGCACATGAGCGGCAAGACGGTCGATTTCCTCGGTCACATCTGCCTTGACCGCGATCAGCGCCAGTTCCTGCGCCAGACGGTCGGGGTCCATGCCATCGGAATTCGCCAGAACCCGTTCAAGATTGGTCTTAAGAGTTTCCGCGATTCTGGGCTTGCGCTCTTCTGCCAGAGCCGCCGCCGAAGCGCTGAGGGCCTCCACTTGGTCCAGTTGACGCTTCAATACATTAAGCAATTGGGCGCCTTCGGTCCGCCGCATTTCGGTGAGGCCCGCCAAAAGGGTTAAGAATTCGTCCTTCAGCGCGGCCACCAGCGGCGCCGGGTCGTCCTCTGTCACCGCGTGTTCCATCACCCCGCGCAGGGCTAGAATGTCCGATGCCGACGATGGTTTCAGGTCCACTCCCGCCGCCTGTGCAGCTGCTTCGGTCTGCGCCAGTGCCTCCAACACCGACGTGAGTGCCGCCGGGTTCAGTTGCAGTGGCCCGCCCCCCTCTTCCCGGCGCGTCAAACGCAGGGTCAGCGAGATATTCCCGCGCGATAGAGATTTGGAAAGTGTTGATCTGACAAAGGGTTCCAGACCTTCCAGCCAATCGGGAATGCGCAGGCGCAGGTCCAGCCCCTTGGCATTGACCGACCGGATTTCCCAGCCCCAGCTATGCGCATCAAGGCCCCCTTGCGCGGATGCGAATCCTGTCATGCTGTTCACAGTCATACACTCAGCCCTTCGTCGTTTTCTGCGCGCGACATTGCCACAAAGGCGCCGATAAGCACAACGGATGCAGGCCTTATTCTTTGGTATAGAAGGCCTATCCGGATCCCGTTAACCATTGCTTGAAGAAATAGTCATAATTTGAATCATATTGTGCCATATTAATGAAGCAGTAAGGATTTGGGCGGATATTGTTAAGCAGTCTTAAGAAAGCTTAACCTGCCGCCGCAGACAGTCGGGATTCTCCCGGCAAGCAAAAGGACACGGACATGTTTTTCGGCGGTCGCAAAAGCTCTGGACAGAACAAGGGTCACGACAAGGTGGTTCCGATGGACAACTTCCGCAGCCACACCCCCGTGTCGGCGATGCGCCAGGCAGAAGCCTACTGGACAGCCCTGCGTCGGGGTGATGACATTCCCAGCCGCTCGCAAATCGATCCGCGTGGTCTGGAAAACATCCTGTCCCAGACCTTCATTCTCGAACGCGTGGCCCCCGGCATCGCCCGGTTCCGCCTTGCGGGCCAGAAGGTCAACGAGATGGCAGGAATGGAAGTGCGTGGAATGCCGATCACGGCGTTCTTCACCCCCGATGCCCGCAAACAGCTGAGCGCCGCATTGGAGCACATGTTCGAAGCCCCCGCTATCGTTGAGCTGGAGCTGCAAACCGAACCCTCGCGTCTGCGGGGACGACGTGAGGCACGGATGTTGCTGCTGCCGCTGCGCAGTGATCTTGGCGATGTCAGCCGCGCGCTGGGCGTCTTCGTCTCGGAGGGCAACCCGACGGGAACATCACAGCGCTTCACGGTGTCCTCGATCGAGATGCGGACTATCTCTCAGGGCAGCACCGATGGCGAATTCAAGGCAAAGCCGCGCGAAGAGAAGCAAGATATCAATACGCCGAACCCCGGTTTTGCAGAAACACAGGAGCGGTTCACGACCGAAAAGTCCATTCTCGACGAGGCGCGCGCCCTTGCCGACCGCGGCACCCTGAAGACGACGCCGGATGCAGAAAAATCGGGTGAAACCGCAGACAGCGGCGCCAGCCAAAAGGCGCCCAAGCGTGGCTCCCACCTGCGCCTGGTGGTCAGCCGCGACTAAGAGCATATATAGCCGGAGCACTCCGGCCGAGATTCCGGTCCAAGGTCATAGCACCGGAAAATACGCCCCGCGGAAGAACTCCCGGGGCGTTCCCTTTTCTGCCGGGCTTCACCGTTTTCAAGTCTGCCATGCAGCTCAAAGCAAAAAGCCGCCCCGAATGGAGCGGCTTTTCTTTTGTTATCAGCCCCCTAGGCGCAGTCCCTAAGGTAAGCGCCCCTCGCTTCAGCCAGCCTCGGCTGTCGCAGCGGCGCCACCGCGTTGACCGCGCAGGGTGGACAGCTCTTCCGCTACCAGGAACGCCAGTTCCAGAGATTGGCTGGCGTTGAGACGCGGATCGCAGGCCGTGTGATAGCGGTCGCTGAGGTTTTCGTCGGTGACAGCCCGTACGCCGCCGGTGCATTCGGTGACATCCTGACCGGTCATCTCGAAATGCACGCCGCCGGGAATGGTGCCCTCGCTGGTGTGAACTGCGAAGAAATCGCGCACCTCGCGCAGAACGCTGTCAAAGGGCCGGGTCTTGTAACCGCTGGTGGACTTGATGGTATTGCCATGCATCGGGTCGCAGACCCATGTGACATTGGCGCCCTCTTCCTTCACCGCCTTGATAAGGCGCGGCAGATGATCCGCTGCCTTCCCGGCGCCGAAGCGGGCGATCAGCGTCAGACGGCCCTCTTCGTTCTCGGGATTCAGCTTGGCCATCAACTCCTTGAGGTCGTCGGCGGTGGTGGTCGGGCCGCACTTCAATCCGATCGGGTTCAGAACACCGCGGCAGAACTCCACATGCGCGCCGTCGGGCTGGCGGGTGCGGTCACCGATCCAGATCATGTGGCCGGACCCGGCCAGCCATTTGCCGGAGGTCGAATCAAGACGTGTCAGCGCCTCTTCATATTCCAGCAGCAGACCTTCGTGGCTGGTGTAGAACTCCACCGTCTGCAGCGTATGCGCGGTGTCGTTGTTGACCCCGGCTGCTTTCATGAAGTCCAGCGTGTCGGTGATCCGGTTCGCCATCTCGCGATAGGTCTCTGCCTTCTCGCTTTCGGTAAAACCGAGCGTCCAGGCGTGCACCTGATTCACATCCGCGTAACCGCCGGTCGAAAACGCGCGCAGCAGGTTAAGCGTTGCAGCCGCCTGCGTATAGGCCTGCAGCATCCGGTTCGGATCCGGCACCCGCGAGGACTCGTTGAAGGCCAGATCGTTGATGATATCGCCGCGGTAGCTGGGCAGCTCAACACCATCCACCACTTCGGTCGGGGCACTGCGCGGTTTGGCGAATTGCCCGGCCATCCGGCCCACCTTCACCACCGGCACCTTGGCGCCATAGGTCAGAACCATCGCCATTTGCAGCATCACCTTGAAGGTGTCACGGATTGCATCGGCGCTGAACTGTTCAAAGCTTTCGGCGCAATCGCCACCCTGAAGCAGGAAGGCCTCGCCGCGCCCGGCGGCTGCCAGGTGTTGTTTCAGACGCCGTGCTTCGCCCGCAAAAACCAGCGGCGGATACTTGGAAAGCTGCGCCTCGACGGCCGCAAGGGCCGCCGCGTCGGTATAGTCGGGCATCTGAACCCGCGGTTTCTGGCGCCAGGTCGATTTTTGCCACTCACTCATAGCTTTTCTCCGCTCAAGAGGTCTTTGGGTATTTTCGGGCCCCACGTATACAAAACCCCGTGGCCACTGGCCAGTTCAGAATTTGAACATCTTGACCCGGCGGCATTCCTGTGAGCACGGTCAAAGACAGCCAGAACGAGCCCGACTCTCTGCGCATTATCCACAACAGTCAGGGGCCCGCACCATGCAGAACCAACGTAAACGAGTTGAACTTTCCGAATCCGTCGGTCCGACCAAACGGTTCGTTTTTGTATTGCTCGAACGGTTCTCCATGCTTTCCTTTGCCTCAGCCGTTGAATGTTTGCGCATTGCCAATCGGATGAGTGGGCGCGAGCTTTATTCATGGTCGCTGCTCGCAGAAGGCGGAGAGACGGTTACCTGCTCAGCCGGAACCACCTTTCAGCTTGATGGTGACCTCAGCGAACTCCAGCGCGATGACACCATCCTTTTGTGCGCTGGGATCGATGTTCAGGGCGCCACAAGCAAGAAGCTGCTGTCTTGGCTGCGGCGCGAGGCCCGCAAGGGATTGAAGGTGGGAGGGCTGTGTACAGCATCCTACGCACTGGCCAAGGCCGGGCTTCTGGACGGAAAACGCGCAACCATTCACTGGGAAAATGCGGATAGTTTTTCCGAGGAGTTTGAAGAGGTTGAGCTGACAAAGTCGGTGTTCGTCATCGATGGGAACCGGCTGTCTACGGCCGGCGGGACCTCTTCGATTGATCTGATGCTGAAACTCATTGCCAATGACCACGGTGAAGAACTGGCCAATGCCGTGGCCGATCAGCTGATCTATTCGTCGATCCGGACCGATCAGGACACCCAGCGCCTTTCGATCCCGACCCGGATCGGCGTGCGCCATCCGAAACTGTCGATGGTCATCCAGATGATGGAAAGCAATATCGAAGAGCCGATCAGCCCATCGATCCTGGCCCAGGATGTCGGCATGTCGACGCGCCAGCTGGAGCGACTGTTTCGCCGCTATCTGAACCGCAGCCCCAAGCGCTATTATATGGAGCTCCGTCTGCAGAAGGCGCGCAATCTGCTGATGCAGACCGACATGAGTGTCATCAACGTGGCGCTGGCCTGTGGCTTTGCCTCACCTTCGCATTTTTCGAAATGCTACCGAGCGCATTATGACACCACACCTTATCGTGAACGCGGCAGTAAATCGACACAGGCCGCCCCACGCTGAATGCGTCGTTGCACGTGGCCCTGATCGGCGGATCCCGGATCACTCTCACGGAGAGCATTTGGCGGCCAATTTTGGCAACGCAGTCGCGTGATTGTGTTCTTTTCCTTTGCGGAGGAACGCTGTAAAGGCACGTCCCAGTCGGGTTTATAGATAAAAACCATGCCTGATGATGGAGGAATCGGCCCCAAAGCAAGCCGAGTGCGAAGCGAGGTCCAAATGGACTTTCTTTTTTCAAACGCCTTGCCTAGGGTCCAATGTGAACAGATTTGTTCCAACAAGGGAGTTTTCAAATGAAAAAACTACTGCTGGCCACAACGGCCGTTGCACTGACCGCGGGCACCGCATTTGCTGGTGGCCACGCCAAGGAAGTGAAACTGGGCGTTCTGCTTGGCTTTACCGGCCCGATTGAATCGCTGACCGCAGCCATGGGTGCCGGCGCCGAAATGGCAATGGCAGAAGCCACCGCATCCGGCAAACTGCTGGACGGCGCTTCGGTGACCTCTGTACGCGCAGATACCGGCTGCATCGACAACGGTCTGGCTGTTGCCAACGGTGAAAAACTGGTCGCTGAAGGCGTCAACGGCATCATCGGCGGTGACTGCTCGGGCGTGACCGGCGCGATCCTGCAGAACGTTGCGATTCCGAACGGCATGGTGATGATCTCCCCTTCGGCGACCTCGCCCGGGCTGACCACCATGGAAGACAACGACCTGTTCTTCCGCACCTCGCCCTCGGACGCCCGTGAAGGCGAAGTGATGGCCGAGATCCTGCAGGAGCGTGACATCAGCTCGATCGCCCTGACCTACACCAACAACGACTACGGCAAGGGTCTGGCGGACGCGATCAAGACCTCGTTTGAAAAGGTCGGCGGTGAAGTCACCATCGTAGCAGCCCACGAAGACGGCAAAGGCGACTATTCCGCCGAGGTTGCCTCGCTGGCTTCTGCCGGCGGCGACATCCTGGTGGTTGCCGGGTATCTGGACCAAGGCGGCCTGGGCATCATCCAGTCCGCGCTGGACAGCGGCGCCTATGACACCTTCGGTCTGCCCGGTGGCATGATCGGTGACAGCCTGCCCAAGAACGTGGGTTCCGACCTTGATGGCTCCTTTGGCCAGATCGCCGGTTCTGACTCCAAAGGCGCGGAAGTCTTTGCCGAGATGGCCAAGGCGGAAGGCTTTGACGGTACATCGGCCTATGCACCGGAATCCTATGACGCAGCGGCCCTGTTCCTGCTGGCCATGCAGGCTGCAGGCTCCACCGATCCGGCGGAATACGGTCCCAAGATCATGGAAGTTGCTAACGCTCCGGGTGAGCCGATCAACCCCGGTGAACTTGGCAAGGCACTGGAAATCCTGGCCGCTGGCGGTGACGTGGACTTCCAGGGTGCGACCGGCGTTGAGCTGATCGGCCCCGGTGAGAGCGCAGGCTCCTACCGTGAGATCGAAGTCAAGGACGGTGCAAACACCACCGTGAAATTCCGTTAATCCTGAACAGGATAACGCAAACGAGAGATCAGCCCGGCATCGTCCGGGCTGTTCCAAATTTAAAGACTGCAAAAAACAAGCAGTTAGGGGATGAAATGACATGATCGTCGTCGAGGACTTGCACAAGCACTTCGGCGGGTTCCACGCGGTTGATGGCGCTTCGCTTGAAATCGCAAAGGGCTCCATAACCGGTTTGATCGGGCCAAATGGCGCGGGAAAAACCACTCTTTTCAACGTGATTGCGGGTGTTCTTGAACCCACCTCCGGGCGGGTCACCATGGATGGTGAGGACATCACCGGCCTGCCCCCGCATGAGCTGTTCCATAAGGGATTGCTGCGCACTTTCCAGATCGCGCATGAGTTTTCCTCGATGACCTGCCGCGAGAACCTGATGATGGTTCCGGGCAGCCAGTCGGGTGAGAGCCTGTGGAACACCTGGTTTGGCCGCAAGCGCATCGCCAACGAGGAACGCGCCCTGCGTGCAAAGGCGGACGAGGTGCTGGAGTTTCTGACGATCAGCCATATCGCCGATCTGAAGGCGGGTGAGGTTTCCGGCGGGCAGAAGAAGCTGCTGGAACTGGGCCGCACCATGATGGTGGACGCCAAGATCGTCTTCCTCGACGAGGTCGGCGCCGGCGTGAACCGCACCCTGCTCTATACCATCGCCGATGCGATCAAGCGCCTGAATGAGGAACGCGGCTATACCTTCGTCGTGATCGAACACGACATGGAGTTCATCGGCCGCCTGTGCGATCCGGTGATCTGCATGGCCGAGGGCAAGAAACTTGCCGAAGGTACGTTGGACGAGATCAAGGCCAACGAACAGGTGATCGAAGCTTACCTGGGCACCGGTCTGAAAAACAAAGACAAAATAGGGGCAGACGCATGAGCGGCAACCCGTATCAGGACGATCGTGGCAACAAGGATTCCACGATCACCAACACCCATGGCGCGGGCACGATGCAGCCTGCCCACCGCAAGAGCGGCCCCACCACCAAGGTTGAGGGCGACAGCCCCTTCCTGATCGGCGATAGCATGACCGGCGGATACGGCAAGGGACCGGACATCCTGCATGACTGCACCATCGCCGTGAACCCGGGCGAGATCGCCGTGATCGTTGGCCCCAATGGCGCCGGCAAATCCACCGCGATGAAGGCCGTGTTCGGCATGCTGAACGTGCGTTCTGGCGCGGTGCGTCTGGATGGTGAGGATATCACCCAGCTCTCGCCGCAGGACCGCGTGGTCAAGGGGATGGGCTTTGTGCCCCAGACCAGCAATATCTTCACTTCGATGACGGTTGAGGAAAACCTGGAGATGGGCGCCTTCATCCGCACCGATGATTTCTCGGACACGATGGAACAGGTCTATCACCTCTTCCCGATCCTGAAGGAAAAGCGCAACCAGCCTGCGGGCGAATTGTCGGGCGGTCAGCGTCAGCAGGTGGCCGTAGGCCGCGCGCTGATGACTCAGCCCAAGGTTCTGATGCTGGACGAGCCCACCGCTGGCGTGTCGCCCATCGTCATGGACGAGCTGTTCGACCGCATCATTGAGGTTGCCCGCACCGGGTTGCCGATCCTGATGGTGGAACAGAACGCCAAACAAGCCCTTGAGATCGCGGACAAAGGTTATGTCCTGGTCCAGGGCCGCAACGCCTATACGGGCACCGGTCAGGAACTGCTGGCCGACCCCGAAGTGCGCAAATCTTTCCTGGGGGGCTGAGGCATGGAACTTCTCAACGCCCTTGTGGCATTCACAAACTTCGTTGGCGTACCCGCCATCGCCTATGGCAGTCAGCTCGCCATTGGCGCGCTGGGGGTGACGCTGGTTTACTCCGTCCTGCGGTTCTCGAACTTTGCACATGGCGATACCATGGCATTCGGCACCATGGTGACGATCCTGTTCACCTGGTGGTTCCAGTCGATGGGCATCAGTTTTGGCCCGCTGCCCACCGCCCTGCTCGCGCTGCCCTTTGGTATCGTGCTGACCATGGGCCTGATGCTGGTCACTGACCGTACCGTCTATCGCTTCTACCGCGAGCAGAAGGCGAAACCGGTTGTCTTCGTCATGGTCTCGCTTGGTGTCATGTTCATGATGAATGGCATCGTCCGCTTCATCATCGGCCCCGGCGACCAGCGGTTCTCGGATGGGGAACGTTTCATCATCAAGGCACGTGCCTTCAAGAAGATGACCGGTCTGGACGAGGGACTCGCCATCAAGACCAGCCAGGGCATCACCGTGATCACCGCCGTGATCGTCGTGGCGCTGCTGTTCTGGTTCCTCAACAAAACGCGCACCGGCAAAAGCATGCGCGCCTATTCCGATAACGAGGATCTGGCGCTGCTGTCGGGCATCAACCCGGAGCGGGTGGTGATGTACACTTGGCTCATCGTGGCCACGCTCGCGACCATTGCAGGGGTTCTTTATGGCCTTGATAAGTCATTCAAACCCTTCACCTATTTCCAGTTGCTGCTGCCGATCTTTGCCTCTGCCATCGTGGGTGGTCTGGGCAGCCCGATCGGTGCCATCGCGGGTGGCTTCATCATCGCCTTCTCCGAGGTGACGATCACCTATGCATGGAAGAAGGTCGCAACCTACGTGCTGCCGGAAAGCATGGCGCCTGACGGGCTGATGCAGCTTCTCAGCACGGATTACAAATTCGCGGTTTCCTTCGCGATCCTGATCATCGTCCTGTTGTTCAAACCCACGGGCATCTTCAAAGGAAAATCGGTATGAGCGATACAGTGAAACACACGCTGCTGTTCGTCTTTGTCGGCGTTCTGATCCTGCTGGAAGGCTCTACCACCTTCCTCAACGTCTTCTCCGGCTCGTGGAACTCTGCCCTTGTGATCCTCAACATGGGGCTGATCTCGGCCATCATGGCGCTGGGCGTGAACCTGCAATGGGGTTTTGCCGGTCTGTTCAACGTCGGCATCATGGGCTTTACCGCGCTTGGCGGTCTGGCCGTAGTGCTGGTCTCTACCGCGCCTACACCGGGGGCCTTCACCGCTGGTGGCATGGGTATCCTGATGGCGCTGGTGATGGGCGCGCTGACAGTCGTCGGCGCGGTTGCCGTCTACCGGTTCATGGCGCCGGGCATCGCCCGCACCCTGACCCTGCTGGCAGTGCTGATCGTCGGATTCTTCGTCTACCGCGCGCTGTTTGACCCCTCGGTCGAAGCGGTTGAGGCGATCAATCCCGCGCTGGAGGGTAATATCGGTGGTCTCGGCCTGCCGGTGCTGCTGGCCTGGCCTGCCGGTGGTCTGCTGGCCGCCGGGGCGGCCTGGCTGATTGGTAAGACGGCCCTGGGTCTGCGTTCTGACTATCTGGCGATTGCCACGTTGGGCATCGCGGAAATCATCATCGCGGTCCTGAAGAACGAAGACTGGCTGTCGCGCGGCGTCAAGAACGTCGTCGGCCTGCCCCGTCCGGTGCCTTATGAAGTGGATCTGCAGAACGATCCCGCCTTTGTTGAGCGCGCGGCAAGCTGGGGAATGGATGCCGTCGAAGGGTCCACGATCTTCGTGAAGCTGGGGTATTCCGTACTCTTTGCCGTGGTGCTGCTGGTGCTATTGTGGATGGCGCAGATGGCGCTAAAAAGCCCCTGGGGCCGAATGATGCGGGCGATCCGTGACAATGAGGTCGCAGCCGAAGCCATGGGCAAGGACGTCACCCGGCGTCACTTGCAGATCTTTGTACTTGGCTCGGCCATCTGCGGCATCGCCGGCGCGATGATGACGACGCTCGACAGTCAGCTTACGCCAGGCACCTATAACCCGCTGCGCTTTACCTTCCTGATCTGGGTGATGGTGATCGTTGGCGGCTCTGGCAACAACTTTGGCGCCGTGCTGGGCGGTATGCTGATCTGGTTCTTCTGGATCAAGGTTGAGCCGATGGGTATCGAGCTGATCAAGCTGGTCACCGCCGGTATGGCGGATGGTAGCTGGCTGAAGGACCACCTGATGGAAAGCGCATCGCACATGCGGCTTTTCACCATGGGGCTGATCCTGCTCCTGGTGCTGAGGTTCAGTCCACGCGGATTGATACCTGAGAAATAAGCCTGAAAACAAAAAACGCCGCCCCGAAGATCCGGGGCGGCGTTTTCTATTGGTAAAGGAGCCAGCCGGGTCAGCGTCCTTTGAACAGCCCGCCCAGGATCCCGCGCACGATGCGGCGGCCGGTGGTACCTTTCAACTCTTTGATCACTGCTTCGGAGAGGGCCGAACCAAAGGTATCCTTGGGCTTGCCATAGCTGCGCGAAGTTGATCGGCTGACGCGGCTGCCCGAATAGCGCCGCGCGGCGTTGAACTCTCGCGCCATCGGCTCTGGCGCCGCTTCGGCCTGCTCCTCGGCCACCTCGGCTTCGGTGGCGGCCTGAGCTGCCCGCTGCGCCAGGATTTCATAGGCCGAATGCCTATCCAGCGTCTGATCGTATTTTCCGGCCATTCCCGACGCTTGCAGGGCGGCCTTGCGCTCCACATCGGTGATCGGCCCCAATTGGGACGAGGGCGGCCGGATCAGGGTGCGTTCCACCACGCCGGGCACGCCCTTCTTCTGCAGCATGGATGTCACCGCCTCCCCAACGCCGACCTCGCGAATTGCATCCTCGGTCGAAAAGCGCGGGTTTTCCCGGTAGGTTTCAGCCGCCAGTTTCAGGTTCTTGCGATCCCGCGCGGTAAAGGCGCGCAGGGCGTGCTGGATCCGGTTGCCGAGCTGCCCAAGGATATCCTCGGGCACATCCGCCGGGTTCTGGGTGATGAAATAGATCCCAACGCCCTTGGACCGGATAAGGCGCGCCACCTGCTCTACCTTGTCGATCAGTGCCTTGGGGGCATCGTCGAACAGTAGATGCGCCTCATCAAAGAAGAACACCAGACGGGGTTTATCCGGATCGCCCACCTCGGGCAGCTCCTCGAAGAGTTCGCTCAGCAGCCACAACAGGAAGGTCGCATAAAGCCCCGGTGCAGCCATCAGCTTGTCTGCGGCCAGAATATTGATCATGCCGCGCCCCTCTGCATCGCAGCGCATCAGGTCCGAGAGCTCCAGCGCCGGTTCGCCAAAGAACTGCCCACCGCCCTGATTTTCCAGCACCAGCAGCCGCCGCTGAATGGCGCCGATTGAGGCGGTCGAGACATTGCCATAGCGCAAGGACAGATCGGCCCGGTTCTCCCCCGTCCAGACCAGCAGCGCCTGAAGGTCCTTCAGATCCAGCAGCGGCAGGCCTTCTTCATCCGCCAGACGAAAGGCGATGTTCAGGATACCTTCCTGTGCTTCGCTGAGCTCCAGCAGACGCGACAACAGCAACGGCCCCATTTCGGCCACGGTGGTGCGGACCGCGTGACCCTGGTGGCCGTAAAGGTCCCAGAAGGTCACCGGGCAGGCGTGATAGTGATAGTCATCAAATCCGATGGTCTGCGCCCGGCTGGTAAAGGCCTCGTGCAGCTTGTGGCTCGCAGTTCCGCTTTTGGCGAGGCCCGAAAGGTCGCCTTTGACATCGGCAAGGATGACGGGAACGCCTGCGTTGGAAAAACTCTCGGCCAGGATCTGCAGCGTCACGGTCTTGCCAGTGCCAGTGGCGCCCGCGATCAGCCCGTGTCGGTTGGCGTATTTCAGGGCCATCTCCTGCGGGATGCCATAACCCGCGCCTCCGCCGCCCAGGAAGATCTTGTCGCTCATGCCTGTTTCCTACTCGCCTGCGTTCGAGGATGCGGTGGCTGCGAACCCCGATGTTCCGGCCCCGCTGATCGTCATCCGAACGCCCACACAGTTAATTAACCTTTATACTGAATACTTAGAACTGCCCGCCCACGCAAATACGGATGTGAGGGCGGTCATTTCCTCCCTGTCAGACTGGCCGTGCCACCGAGCACGGCCTTTTTTTGTGCACCGACAGGTGATGGATACTCTCAAAATCATGGTTAAAAGTTCGTAAATCGGTCAAACCCCTTTCAGGGGTACCTTGCTGTAATTTTTTTGTCATTCCATGTTGACCACAGGCCGGGGCTTTCGTAACGTCCCTACCAATAACTAAGTCGGCCAGTCCGACGGGGAGAAAAAAACAAAAGGGAACCCGTTAGGTTCCCTTTTTTCTTTGTTTCCAAAATCTTCGCTCTGATCATCCTGCCGTGCATTTCCCCGCCGATAGGCCGATAATGACCTGACACCACATGTGCATCGTGCTAGATCCCGTATCGGACGTCCTGACATAAAAGAGGCACTCATGATCAAGTCCCTGACACCGATCGCCCTGGCTGCGATGATCGCAACAACTGCGCCTTTGCATGCGCAGGAAACGCAGAACTCCGGCGGCGAGACGGCTGCGCCCTCTGCGGATCAAATGCTGGACCTGGGGCAGCCCGTCGATGACGGCACTCCGGCGATTGGGGATCGCTATGCAAAAGAAACCCACGGCGACTGGGATCTGGCTTGCATCAAGACCGAAACAGAAACCGACCCCTGTTCGCTGTTGCAGATCCTGACTGCGCCTGATGGCAACCCGATGGCCGAGGTTTCGCTGTTCCGCATCGATCAGACCGGCGGACAGGCTGTTGCTGGGGCAACCGTAATCGTACCGCTGGAAACGCTGCTGCCTGCGGCCCTGACCATTTCGGTCGATGGCGCCCCGAGCAAGCGCTACAATTATTCGTTCTGCAACCCACTGGGCTGCGTGGCGCAGATCGGCTTTACCCAAGGCGACATCGATGCATTCAAGAAGGGCACCGAAGCCACCCTGTCCCTGCGCCCTGCCCCGGCGCCGGATCAGCTGATCGAACTGAAAATGTCGCTGAAAGGGTTCACCGCCGGCTACAACGTCGTCGACGTGGTTTCCCAATAAGATGAGAACTCACGCTCCCGCCATCCGGCGGGCGTGATCAGACAACGATAAAAGCCACCGCAGCAATCCTGACGGTGGCTTTTCTTTTTTTCGGCAAGCCCGGGCAGCGCTCCGTTCAGATCTTTTTCAGCGCCAGAACCGCGTTCAATCCACCAAAGGCAAAGGCGTTGCTCAGCGCCACATCCACCTTTGCCTCGCGCGCCTCATTGGGCACCACATCCAGAGCGCATTCCGGGTCTGGTTCCTCATAGCCGATGGTGGGGGCAATCACCCCATCACGCACGGCCATGATACAGGCCAGAAGTTCCACCGCGCCGGTGCCGCCGATCAGGTGACCATGCATGGACTTCGTCGAGGAGATCATCAGCCGGTCCGCGTGCGGACCAAAGACATCCGCTACCGCGGCGCATTCGGTTTTGTCATTCGCTGCAGTGCCGGTGCCATGGGCATTGATATAGCCAACGCTTTCAGGCGCCACTCCGGCATCCTGTAAGGCGCCAGAGATTGCGCGGGCCGCGCCCTGTTTGCTCGGCATGACGATATCCGCCGCGTCCGAGGACATGGCGTAGCCCACCACCTCGCAGAGGATCTCCGCACCGCGGGCGCGGGCGTGTTCGTAGTCTTCAAAGACAAACACGCTGGCACCTTCGCCCTGCACCATGCCGTTGCGGTTGGCGCTGAACGGGCGGCAGGCATCCCGGGACATGACCCGCAACCCTTCCCAGGCCTTGACCCCGCCAAAGCACAGCATCGACTCCGATCCGCCTGTGACCATCGCAGGCGCCATGCCGCTGCGCACCATCTGGAAGGCCTGCGCCATCGCATGATTGGAAGAGGCGCAGGCGGTGGAAACCGTGAAACTCGGCCCTTTGAGGTTGAATTCCATCGACACATGGCTGGCGGCGGCGTTGTTCATCAGCTTTGGCACCACGAAGGGATGGACGCGGTTCTTGCCGTCCTCATAGACCGAGCGGTAATTGTCATCCCAGGTTGATACGCCGCCGCCGGCGGTGCCCAGAACCACTCCGGATTTCGCCGACAGATCGCCGTGGAATTCGATTCCGGACTGGGCAATCGCCTCTTTGGCGGCGGTCAGAGTGAACTGGGTGAACCGGTCATAAAGGCTCATCTGTTGCCGGTTAAAACGACCCTCGGCCTCAAAGCCCCTGACTTGGCCACCGATCTGAATCGACAGACGCTCCACATCGCGAAATTCCAGCGCGCCGATGCCACAACGCCCCTCGCGCATCGCCTCCATGGTGGCGGATACAGAATGGCCAAGTGCATTGATGGTGCCGGCGCCTGTGATTACTACGCGTCTCATTCAGATCATCCTTGATCCAGAGGCAGGCCTCACTGCTTTGCAGCCGTCAGCTTTTCGATACCCGCGATGATGGCCGCAACATTGGTGATATCGAAATCACTCTCTTCCGGCGCATTGGCATTGAACGGAATGGTGATGTCGAACTCTTCCTCGATAGCAAAGATGCTTTCCACGAGGCCGAGACTATCGATGCCCAGATCCTCAAGCGTGCTGTCGAGTGTCACATCAGACGGTTCCAGCACTGCCTGCTCTGCGATGATTTCGATTACCTTGTCCTTGATGCTCATACCGGGTCCTTGATCCTTAAGGCTGGCGCAGATGTAATCTCTGTGCCGTTATTTTAAAACTGCCTTTTTCAGCGCTTCGATATCGCGCATCAGTCGGGGCAGCCTGCGTTGTGCCTTATAGACTTCGGTATGTGTCTCCATTTTGACAGCGGGATAGCCCATCATCACACGGCCTGCGGGCACGTTCGAAAGGATCTTTGTGCCGCCGCCGGCAATCACTCCGTCGCCGATAAAGATATTATCGACCACGCCGCATTGCCCGCCAAGAACCACGTTGTTGCCGATATCAACCGAGCCGGAGGTGCCGGTCTGTCCGCACAGGAGGCAATCACGCCCAACCCGGGTGTTGTGGCCAACGTGTACAAGGTTGTCGAGCTTTGTGCCGTCGCCGATCACCGTGTCGCGGATGGTGCCGTTGTCGACGGTGCAATTGGCGCCCACTTCTACATCGTCGCCGATGGTGACCGAGCCAAGGGAATGAATGCGCAGCCAGCTTTGGGGTTTGGCATCGCCCTGATCACCCAGCGTCTTGCGCACGGTTTCCGCGCCTGACACCTCAGGTGTTACATAGGAAAACCCATCGCCACCGATGCGCGCGCCGGGCTGGGCCCGGAACCGCTCCCCAATGGTGACGCGGGCGCCGATGGAGACCATCTCGCGCAGCTGTGCTCCGGTCCCCATCGTGACATCCACGCCGATATGGCACTGCGGACCGATGATGGAATTGTCTCCGATTTTCGCCCTCGCACCAATCACACAGAAGGGGCCGACGCTGACACCCTCTCCCAGCTCCGCGCTGGGATCAATGACGGCTGAGGGGTGAATGCCGGAGCCAAAGCCCTGGCCCGGATCCATCATACTGGTGAGACCGGCCATGGCCATACGCGGCCGGGCTGCGAAAATAGCCGCCTTCAGGCCCATGGACTGCCAGTCGGCACCTTCCCAGAGCATGGCAACCTGGGCTGCGCCCTCGGCCAGCGCCTCGGCATATTTCGGAGAGGTTGCAAGCGCCAGATCGCCCGGACCTGCGTCTTGCGGTTCGGCCGTACGCGCCACTTCGATAGAAACATCGCCTTCGCAGGCAGCACCTAATGCATCAGCAATCTGACGGACAGTATACATATGGGGCCCTTCCTCACGTCTGTTGAAGACGGGCCCCGGAGATCAGCCCTGCACGCCCGGCAAGGCGACCCCTGCCCGCTGCAAGGCGTCCCATACCTTGGCGTCGCGTCCATAGACATCCCGCCGGAACTCGGCCCGTCCTTTGCCCGAGACATAAGCCGTCCGGTAGATAATGTGAACAGGCACCTTCTGTTCCAGCTCCACTTTGGTTTCTTTTCCGGAGCTTAGGATCCGCTGAAAGAATGCCTTGGGATCTTCGGTCTGCCGCGCCAGCAGCGCATAAGCAAACTCAAAGGGCTGCGCCAGGCGGATACAACCGTGGGAGAAGGCCCGGACTTCGCGGCTGAACAGGCTCTTTTGCGGCGTGTCGTGCAGGTAGATGTTGTATTTGTTCGGGAACATGAACTTCACCAGCCCCAGCGCATTGCTGCGGCTCGGCGGCTGGCGCATCGAGTATGGAAAGTTGCTTCTGGTGTACTGAGAGAAGTCCGCTGAGTTGCGGTCGACGACACGGCCCTGACGGTCGGTAATCAGAATGTGACGGACTGCATTCGGGTTGTTGCGCAGTTTCGGCAGGTATTCCTTGGTAATGATCGAGCGCGGCACGTGCCAGCTCGGGTTGATGATCATGTGTTCCATGACATCCGAGAATTCCGGCGACCTGCGGTCGTGCTGGTTCTTGCCGATCACGGACCGGGTTTCAAAGGTCACGTCGCCACGGTCGACAATCTTAGCCGTGAAATCGGTCTGGTTCACCAGGATATGACGCTCACCGCGTTCGGGTGACAGCCAGCGCTCCCGCTCCATCGCCACCACCACGGATTTCAGCCGTTCGGTAACCGGTTTGTTGAGCTCGGCAATGGTGCCGTCCCCGGCAACGCCGTCGACCTCCAGCCCGTGGTCCGACTGGAACTTCTGCACCGCCTGTTCCACATCCATGTCAAACGCGGCGGTGGCGCTGCGGGTCAGATATCCCATTGCTACCAGTCGGTCGCGCAGCGCGATCACAGCAGGTCCGGTGTCACCCGGCTCAAGCTTGCCCTTCGGAACCGTGGTGCCCCAGCCGCCTTTGGCGACCAGCTGCTCAAGACGGAATTTCTCCCGCAGCAAGGCGCGGTATTGCGGCGAAGCGGGCACCAGCGAGCGCATATAAGCCATCGGCTGATTGTCCCGGATGCCTTCCAGATAGGTCACCGGATCGGTGGTATGTTTCTTGCGAACGATCCCGTCGTCGATCGAGCCGGGATCGAGAAGGCCGGTCTGCAGGTCAGTGGCATAATTCACGTAAGCAGTGCTCAGCGCCGCTTCGATCTGCCCCAGATCGCGGGCCGACCGTGCATTGCGCATCTGCTCCATCAGCGACGCCGCCACGGCAGACTGGTCCGGCAACCCGTGGGCCGAGGCCTCTTCCAGCGCACGCAGTAGCGCGGCCCGGCGCTGCATCGATTCTTCGCCCGGCGCCGTCCAGATCGGGGTGTAAGCGGATTCGCGGTAGAATTTGGCAACCGCGTCTTCGCCCGCTGCGAACTCAGCAACCGATTGCTTGAAGGCCGTGACCTGCGCCGAGGCACCACTAGGCGCAAAGGCGACTGTGGCACCGAATAGGGCCAGAACGAAAACGCCGGACCGGACCTGCGGCAGAACGCTGCTATAAAGTGCTGTTTTCATTGACGCGCGACCCCCTGATGACGATGCCATTAAATCTTCCCTCTACTACATGAATCTTTAGTAAAAAGAAGCAAGACGCAGCCCCCATTTACACATCGTAAACCAATAGTTGAGAGCCTATTTTCGGCGGTTCTCGAACTTGTGACCAGTGATTTTGGTGCTTTTTGATGGGGAAATCTTAACGGAACGTCCCCTTTTGCGCAAAAAATTGCCGAAAATCCGAAGAAAACAGGGATGAGACCAATCGAAACTTGGATCGTGATTCCCCCTGTGTCATAGAAGTCACGTGCCGGGAAATACGGCAGGCCCGTAACATCGGGCATCGGCAGGACACACAAATCGTTCGGGATGGTGCGGTAAACATGGCAGAAACATCGAACTCGGGGCTCACCCGTCGGGCCCTTCTGGGTGCATTTGCGGCAACAGCAGTAACCGCAGCCCCAACATTCTCCAGTGCAGCAGGCTTTTTGCGTGGTGGCGGCGATATCCGCCGCATCCGCATGTACTCGGGCCGCACCGGTGAACGGCTGGACATGGTCTACTGGATCGAAGGCAAGTACATCAAAGACGCAGTGCGCGAGATCAATCACTTCATGCGCGACTGGCGCACCGACGACGTAAAAGAGATCGACCTGCGCACAATCGATATCATGGCCGCCTCTCATAACCTGCTGGAAGTAAACGAACCGTATATGATGCTTTCGGGATATCGCAGCCCGAAGACCAACGCCATGCTGCGCAGCCGTTCGCGTGGCGTTGCCAAGAACTCTCTGCACATGCGCGGACAGGCCGCAGACCTGCGCCTTGCGTCTCGCTCGGTTACGCAGATGGCGAAAGCGGCCAAGGCTTGCCGTGCCGGCGGTGTTGGCACCTATTATCGCTCCAACTTTGTTCACATGGACTGCGGCGTCGTCCGTGACTGGCGCGGCTGATACGGAAACCCGACCAGGCGTTCTATAGAAGCCCGGTCCGCATGTCGTCATCCAGGCGTTCTGCATAACACCAAAACGAACCACTAATGTCCGGTGTGCCCCGATGGGTGCGCCGGATTTTTGCTTCTGCCGCACCTGGAATTGGCGTCGAATTTACAATACAGCCCAAATCCGAATTGGTCCGGACGCTGGTTCGGGAGATTAGTTCGGGGAGAAGTGGCGCACCTGATAGGATTCGAACCTATGGCCTCTGCCTTCGGAGGGCAGCGCTCTATCCAGCTGAGCTACAGGTGCCTGATGTGGAGCCGTATACCTGCCGTTCCATGACGCTGCAATGGCAAAATTGCCTCTGGATTCTTTTGTTTGCGGACCGCCAGCCCTGTGCCGGGAGTACTGCGGTCCCGCTCGGCGCTGGATTTGTAAAATCCGCCATCCACAGCGAAATCAACTTGAAGCGCTCACGGCGCGGTGCTACCCAAATCCCACTGCGGGTGTAGCTCAATGGTAGAGCATTTGCTTCCCAAGCAAGTGACGAGGGTTCGATTCCCTTCACCCGCTCCAAATCTCCCTTCCCATTTTGAATGCCACCGCCTCGCGACGCTTGGACTGATGTTTTCGCGGCTGTCGCGGTCAAGACGATGTGCCGGAGGGTTTTTGTTGAAACTTCAAATACCGCGCCTTAGTCCAACGGGATGACACTCCTTTACCTTACCCCGCTCGATGCAGAGACTCAGTTGGCTCAGGGGATCGACCACCCCTGCCCCGTTGCCATTGCCGATAAGGTTCGTTTTTCTGAACTCGACCTTTTGAACCATGTGAACAACAAGGCCTACCTGGGCTGGTTCGAATCCACCCGCGTCACCTATTTCGATACACATTGCGCCAGGCATTTCTCCGGCGGTCCGATGCCGCGCACGGTGATGCGCAACTCCAATGTGCACTACCTCAAGGAAATGCTGCTTGGCGAAAGCTACATCTCCACCGCACGGGTGCTGTCCTTCCGCAACACGTCATATGTGATGGAGCAGCAGATCTGGTCTGGCGATCTGCGCACCCGGCTGGAAGCCGTGATGGTCCTGCGCACGGCCGATGGCAGCGCGGGACAGTCGATTCCGGACAGTTTGAAACAGCAATTTCTGGACCTCGATGGCGCCACCGACCTCAGCCAATAAGGCTGAGGCTTAAGGTGCCCAATGCACTTGAGTGCCTGACAAAATGGCCTGAACCGGGGCTTCTTCGGGCGGCAGCGATATCGCCCGATCCAGCGCCTTGCGTTTCGCCTCACCAAAGATCACCAGATGCTTCGCCATTGCTCCGTTTAACACCGGCGCTGTCAGACTGATGCGGCCTTCCGGCTGGCTGTCCGGGCGCATCACTGCCAAAGTCGGCGCCGAGCCGGCCAGTGCCGCCTCAAGCCCCTTCACCCCCGGGAACAAGGAGGCCGTGTGCATGTCTTCGCCCATCCCCAGAAGCGCCACTGAAATCGGCAATTCCGGGGAAACTAGGGATTCGACCTCGGCCAACACATCTTCGGGGGCGCGGTCGGGCACGTAGAATGGCAAAAAACGCGCGGCGGCGGCAGGGCCTGTCATCAGCCGCTCGCGGATCATTCGCGCATTGGAGCGGTCACTGTCGGAGGGCACCCAGCGTTCATCCGTCGCCATCACCCGGACCCGTTCCCAATCGATTGAAGCTGCGCAGAGATCATCAAAGATAGGCGCGGGCGTGCTGCCGCCTGCCACCGCAAGCGAGGCGGTGTCGTGATGTAGCAGATGTGTTTCCAGATCCCCGGCAATGCGCTGCGCAACCTCTATCGCCAGCATTTCCTGATCTGGATATTCATTGAATTTCATGGATTTATCCCTCTCCATTCACGTCCATCACGGCGCATCAGCAAGTCCGCATCGCCGGGCCCAGTGCTGCCAATATCATAGGGTTTTGGCACATCCCCGCGCGCCTGCCAGCCCGCGATGATCGGATCGGTCCAAGCCCAGGCAGCGGTCACCTCGTCCCCGCGCATGAACAACGTCTGGTTACCCCGGATCATATCGGTGATCAGACGCTCGTATGCGTCCGGGGGGTTTTTGCCATCCGCCCCGAGGGCCGTTGCAAAACTCATATCCAGCGGAACGTCAACCAGACGCATGCCGCCCGGACCCGGCTCCTTGATGGTCACGCTCAGCGTGATGCCTTCGTTGGGTTGCAGGCGGATCTTCAGATGGTTGGCGTGACGGCCGGCTTCTTCGCCAAAGATCGAATGCGGCGCGTCCTTGAACAGCACGTTGATCACCGAGGACCGCGCCACAAGCCGTTTTCCCGTCCGGAGGTAAAACGGCGTGCCCGCCCATCGCCAATTGCTGATGTGGGTCTTGAGCGCGATATAGCTTTCGGTGCTGGAGCGCGGATTTCCGACGGTTTCCCGGTAGGTTAGGTCGGGTCCTTCACCCCCGGCAGCCGCGTTATACTGCCCCCGGACGATGTGGTAAGGCTCCACCGGATCCAGCGCCCGGATCACTTTCACCTTTTCATCGCGCACCGCGTCGGGGTCAAATTTTGCAGGTGGTTCCATCGCGATCAGGCACAGAAGCTGCATCAGGTGGTTCTGCATCATGTCGCGCATTGCGCCAGCGCGGTCGTAATACTCCTCGCGCCCGGCAACCCCGACGGTTTCCGCCACGGTGATCTGGATATGATCGACGTATTGGCTGTTCCATAGGGGTTCGAACAGCATATTTCCGAACCGGATCGCCATCAGGTTCTGCACCGTTTCCTTGCCCAGATAATGATCGATCCGGTAAATCTGGTTCTCGGTGAAATGCGCGGCCAGTGTCGCGTTCAGCGCCTTGGCAGACTGCAGATCGTGACCAAAGGGTTTTTCCACCACGATCCGGCTGTCTTCATCCGACAATCCGTGCCGGTGCAGACGTTCGGCCAGCGGTCCGAACAGGCCCGGCCCCACCGAGAAGTAGAAGACTCGGATCGGCCGGGGCTCAACTTCGGCCAGTTGCGCGGCCAGCGGCTCCCAACCGCGATCCTCGCGGGCGTCCAGCGACACATAAGTGACACGGCGCAGAAAGTCCGGGATTCCCGCAGCACCCGGCCCGTGTTCGTTCAGCGTTGCCTTAATCCCCTCCGCCACCAGCCGCCGGTAGTCTTCGGTGCTGATATCGGCCCGGGCGGCACCGATGATGCGGACTTCCTCGGGGAAATGGCCACCACAAAACCGCCGGTAAAGCGCCGGCAGGATTTTGCGCTGCGCCAGATCGCCAGTACCGCCAAAGATCACCAGATCGAAGGGATCGACCGGAATCACGCGTGGAGCCATTGTTCATTCCATTTCGCTGTGACCGGATGCCCAAGGCAGAGGCGAAATCACTTCACATCCCTGTCAGGCGGCCTCCGGCGGCTTTCACTTTGGGGGCAGTATAGGGTAGCCTTGTCGGAAAGGAACGGCCCATGAGGACATCCCCGTGAAAGATCTGCCTAACCCCAACGCAAACCTAGGTAAATTTCAAGACAGCCTGGTGACAGCCGACGGCAGCACCCGGGCGTCCGTGGCCTTGTCGAACCCGGAAACCCTGTGGTTCAACACCGGAACCCTTTGCAATATTGAATGCGCGAACTGCTATATCCTCAGCTCGCCCCGCAATGATGCCCTTGTCTACCTCACTGCAGCCGAGGTTGAGGACTATCTGGATCAACTCGAAGAGCGGAACTGGCGGGTACGTGAAATCGCCTTTACCGGCGGCGAGCCCTTCATGAATCCCGAGATGTGCGCCATGGCAGGCGCCGCGCTGGACCGTGGATACGAAGTGCTGATCCTCACCAACGCCATGCGGCCAATGATGCGCAAGACCGTGCGGCAGGACCTGCTGGCGCTGAATGAAAAACACCCGGGCAAGATGACTCTGCGCATCTCGCTGGACCACCACTCCGCAGATATTCACGACACCGAGCGCGGCGCAGGCAGCTATGCCAAAACGCTGGAAGGTATGGCCTGGCTGCGGGACAACGGGTTCCAGATGGCGGTTGCTGGCCGCATCACCTTTGCCGAAAGCGAGTCGGAAGCGCGCCAAGGTTTTGCCGATCTGTTTGCCGCGCAGGGGTTTGATATCGATTCCGCCAACCCCGGTCAGACGGTGCTGTTCCCTGAGATGGACGAGGCGGTGGAAGTGCCCGAAATTACAACCGCTTGCTGGGGCATCCTGAACAAGGCGCCAGAGGATGTGATGTGCGCCTCTTCTCGTATGGTGGTCAAACGCAAGGGTGCCGAAAAACCGGCGGTTCTGGCCTGCACCCTGCTCCCCTATGCGCCGGAATTCGAGCTCGGCACCACCTTGGCCGAGGCAGAGAAGCCCGTGGCGCTAAACCATCCCCACTGCGCCAAATTCTGCGTATTGGGCGGGGCCAGCTGTTCGGCCTGACCTCCATTCATGGCCCGGCACCTGCTGTTTAGTGGATCTTGAATTCGCCCTTCACGTGCCGCCATTCCCCGGCGCCAATCATCTTGCGGTGTGTAAAGCGGACCGAATGCAGCGGTCCCTCGATCTCGCGCTGCCAGAATTCGATGAACTGAAACATCCGATCATGGTCTGGAGCCAGATCGTACTCCTGCCACAGAAATGTATTCAGAACATGAGGATGGTCCGGCATGTGATATATGAATTCGGCCGTGGTCAGCCCATAGCCCTTGAGCATCAGTTCCGTTTCGCTGATCTCCATATGTGGTCTCCTGCAACGAAGCCCCCCGTGAAATCCTAGCCGCGGATTGGTTAACAGTTTCGAAACCATGCTGCCTGCTCCGCGCGCGGTCGGGCGGCGTGCCGGTCTGCCCATCAGCCAGCTTGCGCCCCATATGGGGTGTCTGATAGGGTGTCCTGACACAATAGAGACCCATAATACAGAACGGGCAGCAAACGTGAGCGATACGCCGGATACTCCTGAAAACATGGACGAAACACCGCCCCAAGGGCCGGTATACGAGGGGCCGACGGTCTCAATCGAATCCGAGATGCGCACGTCCTATCTGGACTATGCCATGTCGGTCATCGTCAGCCGGGCCATTCCCGACCTGCGCGACGGGCTGAAACCCGTTCACCGCCGGATTCTTTATGCGATGCATGAGACCGGCAATACCCATGATAAATCCTATCGCAAATCGGCCCGTCCGGTCGGCGACGTTATGGGTAAATACCACCCGCACGGCGACAGCGCGATCTATGACGCCTTGGTGCGCATGGCGCAGGACTTCTCGATGTCGCTGCCGCTTTTGGATGGTCAGGGCAACTTTGGCTCGATGGACGGCGATAACCCCGCCGCGATGCGTTACACCGAAGTGCGGATGGACAAGCCTTCGGCCTTTATGCTGGCGGATATCGACAAGGATACCGTCGATTTCCAGGACAACTACGATGGCAAGGACGAGGAACCGACGGTTCTGCCCGCGCGTTTCCCCAATATGCTGGTCAACGGCGCTGGCGGCATCGCGGTTGGTATGGCCACCAATATCCCGCCGCACAATCTGGGCGAAGTTGTTGATGCGACCCTGGCCCTGATCGACGAACCGGATCTGACCAGCGAACAGCTGATCGAATATGTGCCCGGCCCCGACTTCCCGACTGGCGGCGTGTTGCTGGGCCGCTCCGGCGCGCGCAAGGCCTATCTTGAAGGACGCGGAAGCGTCATCATCCGCGCCAAGACCCGGGTCGAGGAGATCCGCAAGGATCGCTACGCCATCATCGTGGACGAAATTCCCTATCAGGTGAACAAGGCCTCGATGATCGAAAAGATCGCCGAACAGGTGCGCGACAAGAAGATCGAAGGCGTTTCCCACGTTCAGGATGAATCCGACCGCAACGGTGTGCGCGTGGTGGTCGAACTGAAGCGTGACGCCACTGCCGAGGTGGTGCTCAACCAGCTTTATCGGTTCACGCCGATGCAGACGCATTTCGGCTGCAACATGCTGGCGCTTAACGGTGGCAGACCCGAGCAGCTGACCCTGCGCCGGTTCCTGACCTCCTTTATCGATTTCCGCGAAGATGTGGTCGCACGTCGGACCGCTTATCTGCTGCGCAAGGCGCGGGAACGCAGCCATATCCTTTGTGGTCTGGCGGTTGCCGTTACCAATATCGACGAGATCGTCACGACGATCCGCCAATCCGCGGATGCGGCCGAAGCGCGTGAAAAGCTGATGACCCGCCGCTGGCCAGCGCAGCCGATCCTGGAATATATCGCGCTGATCGATGATCCGACCCATACAGCGAACGAAGACGGGACCTACAACCTGTCAGAAACTCAGGCCCGCGCCATTTTGGAACTGCGCCTGCAGCGCCTGACCCAGATCGGGGTCAAGGAAGTCACCGACGAGTTGGAAGAACTGGCCTCCAAGATCAAGGAATACCTTGAGATTCTGGGCTCGCGTGACCGGATCATGGGCATCATCGCTGACGAGTTGCGCGAGGTTCGCGAGAATTTCGCCGTGCCGCGCCGCACCGAAATCGTCGACTGGTCGGGTGATATGGACGATGAGGACCTGATCGAGCGCGAGGACATGGTGGTCACCGTAACCTCTGGCGGCTACATCAAACGCACCCCGCTGGTCGATTTCCGCGCTCAGAAACGCGGCGGCAAGGGGCTGTCGGGGATGCAGACCAAGGAAGAGGATGTTGTCACCACCCTCTTTGTTGCGAATACCCATACACAGCTGTTGTTCTTCACCACGGATGGCATGGTCTACAAGCTGAAGACTTGGCGCTTGCCGCAGGGCGGACGCACCTCGAAAGGCAAGGCGATCGTCAACATCCTCCCGATCCCGACAGGCGTCTCCATCGCGGCCATCATGCCGGTCGACCGGGCCGAGGACGAATGGGACGATCTGCAGATCATGTTCGCGACATCTGCTGGAACTGTGCGCCGTAACCGGCTGTCAGACTTCACAAATGTCATGCGCAACGGTAAGATTGCGATGAAGTTCGAGGACGATCACGCGGACACCAAACTGATCAATGCCCGGATCTGCTCCGAGGATGACGACATCATGCTGGTCACCAACACCGGCCGCGCGATCCGCTTCCCCTCGACCGAGGTCCGGGTGTTCAACAGCCGCAATTCCGTCGGTGTACGCGGGATCAAGCTGAATGAAGGCGACGAGGTCGTATCGATGTCGGTGATCCGCCATTCGAAATACACGCCCGAACAGCGGACGGCGTATCTTAAGATGCGCCGGGCCATGGCCGGGATCGCAGACGATGCAGAACCCTCGGATGAGGATAGCGTGGCAGATCCCAACTTCTCGACCGAGCTTTATGCAGAAATGTCAGCGGCCGAAAACCTGATCCTCACCATTACCAAGGGCGGTCAGGGTAAGCTGAGCTCCAGCCACGATTACCCGGTTCGGGGCCGTGGCGGTATGGGCGTCACCGCCATGGACAAGGCGATGCGCGGCGGCGAACTGGTGGCGTCCTTCCCGGTCGAGGTTGAAGACCAGATCATGCTGGCGACCTCTAAGGGTCAATCGATCCGGGTGCCGGTGGATGGAATTTCCTTCCGGTCTCGCTCGGCCGGCGGCGTCCGTGTCTTCAACACTGGCAAGGGTGAAGAGGTGGTTTCGGTCGCCTGGATTGCCGACAGCGGTGACGATGATGAGGCTGAGGTTGAGGGCGGCGAAGCCTGACGCCCACTCCCCAAACCAAAGCAACAACAGACGCCGTCCCGGTCCGGGGCGGCGTTTCGTTTTTACCGATGGGTAAACAATTTCTGCCATACTGACGGGAAACATTTGCGTGGGAGGAGCCACCCGATGAACATGTACCACTGCTACATCGACCTTCATCACGAAGCCAAAGCGCTCGCGTTTTCCAGCGCCGTCGATCAATGGATGTCCTACCTGCAAGAACGGAAGGTGATCAACGGCTGGCGCCTGCTGCGTCGCAAGCTGAACCTTGCCAGCGATTCCTGCCGTGATTTCCTGCTTGAGATCGAATTCGAGAACATGACCCAGCTGGACCAGGCCTTTCGGGTGTTGGGTGAAAAAGACGAAGAGATTGAAAAACTCTACGCGAATGTCTCTGCGTTGATCGCAGATTCCGACTTTGGGCTCTACCGGCCATTTCCGGATCCGGAACGGGCGGAGCGCATGGCTCTGGTCTGATTCCGCTGTAGTATATGCAAAAAAAGGCCGGGCGTAGCGCCCGGCCTTTTCTGTTGTTCCCGCCAGGCAGCTTACAGATCGTAGAGCGCGCCGAATTTCTGTTCGAGATAGTCCATGAGCGGCGCGTGGTCCGGCTCCATTCCCGCCGCATGGGCGATGGTATCCCGCGGGCTGCGCAACCCACCATGCTGCTGCAACTTCTCGCCCAGCCAGCCGGTTGCGGCCGAAGTATCGCCTTGCGCCAGATCTGCATCCAGCTGCGGCACATCCCGGCGCAGCGCCTCGTGCAGGCAGCCGGCGTAGACATTGCCCAGCGAATAGGTCGGGAAATAACCAAAGAGACCAACCGACCAATGCACATCCTGCAGACAGCCGTTTGAAGGCTTGTCGACGGCATAGCCGAAATCGGCCTCAAATCGGTCATTCCAGGCCGCCTCTAGGTCCGCTACCTCCAGGTCGCCTTGCATCAATGCCCGTTCCAGATCGAAACGGAGCATGATGTGCAGGTTATATTGCAGCTCATCTGCTTCGGTCCGGATATAACCGTTATGAACCTTGTTGACCGCTGCGTAGAAGGCATCGGCATCGGACACGCCAATGTCGCCAAAGCTGTCCCGCATCTGTTCGAACAACCATCCAGTAAAGGCACGGCTGCGGCCGATCTGGTTTTCATAAATCCGGCTCTGGCTTTCGTGCACGCCCATCGACACACCGCGCCCCAGCGGCGTCAGAAGGTAGTCGCGGCTGATGTTCTGCTCATAGGCACCGTGGCCGACCTCGTGAATGGTCGAATAGAAGCAGTTGAACGGATCTGTTTCGCTGGTCCGCGTAGTGATCCGCACATCCAGCCCCGAGCCAGAGCTGAACGGGTGCACCGCCTTGTCGACCCGCCCATGTGCCATGTCATAACCAAAGGTGCGCGCCAACGTGCGGGCTAGTTGCATCTGGGTTTTCTCATCAAACCGCCCCGACAAGCCCTGCGGTGCTGGCTTGTCGAGAACCCGGGCGCGCAGGTCCACCAGACCTGGACGCATCGCATCAAAGATTTTTGCGATTTCTGAAGACGTTGTGCCGTGTTCGTAATCCGCCACCAGCGCATCATAGAGATCGCCGCCTGCTGCCAGCGCCTGACCTTCCTCACGCTTCAGCGCCACCACTTCCTCCAGCACCGGCAGGAAAGCGGCCACGTCTTCATTGGCGCGGGCCTCGGCCCATTTTCCCTGCGCTTCAGAGGTGACCTGCGCCAGTTTCTTGGCCAGATCAGCGGGTACCTTGATGGTACGGTCGTAGCTGCGGCGGATTTCGCGCAGATGCGCAGCGCCGACCTCATCCGGGGCTTCGGCCTGCTCCAGCCATTCCGCCACCTGCGGCGCGCTGCGGCGGGCGTGCAGCACGGATTCGATCGCGGCCATCTCCGCGCCGCGCTGCCCGGTGGCCCCGCGAGGCATCATGGTTTCCTGATCCCAGCCCAGACGGCCAGCGATCTGCCCCAAAGCCTGCGTGTCACGCTCATAGGCCATCAGCTGTTCAAATGCGGTCATATTCTCAATGGTCCTTGATGGAAGTTGCAATCGGATAGCCTGCCAGGAAGCGGGCGCGCAGGATCAGGACCCACAGAACCACAGCCATCAGCTGGTGCAGGATCGCTGCCTGCCAGGGCGCAGCGTAAAGAACGGTGATCACGCCAAGGGCAATCTGTACGATCAAACCTGCAAAGACGGCGTTGAAGGCGAACCGGGTCGCGCCATGGGCACTGGCGCGGCCGCGCAGCCAGACAACCACCCCAAAGGCAAACAGAAGATAGCCACAGATCCGGTGAACAAACTGCACCAAGCCCGGGTTTTCAAAGAAGTTCTTCCACATCGGTTCAATCATCAACGGATTGGGCGGGATTACCTGCCCGCCCATCAGCGGCCAATCGGTGTAGGACCGCCCAGCGTCAATGCCTGCCACCAGCGCGCCCAGCAGGATTTGCAGGAACGCAAAGTGCAAGAGCCCGGTCGAGAGGCCGAAGATCTTTGCTTCCTTGGCCCGGCGCGCCTGCATCAGGTCCCGTTCCTGCCGCCCCAGAAGGAAGCCATACCAGGCGATCAACCCGAGGATGACAAAGGCCAGACCAAGGTGCGTCGCCAGCCGATAGGAGGCAACCGAGGTCATGCCCTCGCCATGGGTCACGCCCGAAGAGACCATCCACCAGCCGATTGCACCCTGAGCCCCGCCCAAAGCCCCCGGCAGGATCAGCCGCCCGGTCCAGCCGGTCGGGATCTTGCGGGCCAGCAGAAAGCCAAAAAAGCCAACCGCCCAGACCAGCCCGATGACACGGCCCAGTTGGCGATGGCCCCATTCCCACCAGTAGATCGATTTGAAGTCAGCAAGCTCCATCCACTGATTATGGATCTGCCACTGGTCGATCTGCTTGTATTTGTCGAACTCCTGCTGCCATTCCGCCTCGTTCATCGGCGGAATGGCCCCGGTGACGGGGCGCCATTCGGTGATCGATAGGCCGGAATCGGTCAGACGGGTCAACCCGCCGACCACGATCATCGCCACCACCAGCGCAAACAGCACAAAGAGCCAGGCCCGGATCGCCTTGCGGGCGCCGCCCCGGCCCCGGTCGATCATGCCGGTTGCGGCGGTCTGCGGCTTGGCCTCGGGTTCACTGACCTCTTGGAAGATACTGCGCTTGCTGCTCATGCTCGTCCCTCTTCGGTTTCGCGGTGAAGCTAGGGTTGGCGGTCCGGATCGTCCAGTGCTAACGCTCAGCTATCGTCCGACATTTTCTTCCAGCGGACCATCTGCCGCATCACCCCATGCAGCATCTGCACATCGGCCCGCGTCAGGCGCATGCGGCTGAACAGGTTGCGGAAGACTACTTTCATCCCCGGCGCCTTTTCCGGCGGGAAGAAATAGCCGGCTTCCTCAAGCCGGTCCTCGTAATGGGTCACCAGCGCCTCCACCTCAACGCCGGTTGCCCAGTCGGACTTGCCGATCTCGAAAACCTCATGCTCGACCTCCGCCGCCTGACGGCGCCATTCATAGGCAGCCAGCAGCACGCATTGCCCAAGGTTGAGCGAGGCAAACTCCGGGTTGACTGGCACCGTGATGATGGCATTGGCACGGGCGATGTCGTCATTCTCTAGGCCCGCACGTTCGGGGCCGAACATCACCGCGACCTTCTCACCGCCGCGGATCTTTTCAATCGCCAGCTTCATCGCCGCTTCGGGGCTGTAGACCGGTTTGGTCAGCTCCCGCGGGCGCGCCGTGGTGGCAAAGACAAAGGAACAGTCCTCCAGCGCGCCGGGCACATCGGGTGCCAGCAATGCCTCGTCCAGCAGCCGCCCCGCACCCGAGGCCATGGCCACCGATTTTGGGTTCGGCCAGCCGTCGCGCGGCGCGACGATACGCATCCGGTCCAGCCCGAAGTTCCACATCGCACGGGCGGCGGCGCCGATGTTTTCGCCCATCTGGGGGCGCACCAGAACAAAGGCGGGCTGTGGCATATCGCTGGGCATGTCAGTCTCCATAGCGCCCAAAGGGCATTTTCCCCTGCTGTAATCGCAGGGGCTGCGAACGGCAAGGGCATCCACTGCCGCTCCCGGCGTCGCAGGCCGACGCAGGATCCTTGCGTCCTGTGGCAGATGCGTTAAACACCAGCCAGCAAGCAACAGGAGCGCCCTTGATGGATACCGCCGCGGACACAGTGGAAAAGCCCCAGATCTATCTGATTTCGCCGCCCAGTTTCGAACTGGGCCGGTTTCCCGACCAACTGGCCAAAGTGCTCGACAGCACCGAGATTGCCTGCGTGCGCCTGGATCTGGCAAGCCGCGATGAAGGCACGCTGAGCCGCGCCGGTGACGCTCTGCGCGAGGTCTGCCTGGCGCGAGACGTGGCCATCGTGATTTCCGATCATCAGATCCTGGCCGAGCGGCTGGGCCTTGATGGTGTGCACCTGACGGATGCCTCCAAATCCGTGCGCAGCGCCCGCAAGGCGCTTGGCGCCGATGCCATCGTCGGAAGCTTTTGCGGCGCCTCGCGTCACGACGGGCTGACCGCAGGCGAAGCCGGCGCCGATTACATCAGCTTTGGCCCCGTCGGCACTTCCGGTCTGGGTGATGGCGCCGTGGCCGAGCAGGAGCTGTTCCAGTGGTGGTCCGAAGTGGTCGAAGTGCCGGTTGTGGCCGAAGGCGGGCTGACTGAAGAGCTAGTCGGACGCCTTTCTCCCTACACGGATTTCTTTGGCATTGGCGAGGAAATCTGGCGCAGCGAAGATCCCGTTGCGGCGCTTCAGACCTTTATCAAGGCGATGGGCTGAGCCTCAGCCCTCCCAGATGGCGTTCCATCGCCTCGCACTCGCAACACCGGGGCGATGGGAACACGATCAGAGCCAGACGCGTTCCACGAACCAGTAGCTGCCGATCAAGGCAATCGTCAGGGACGCCGGAATGGCCACGCGGCCGCGGTACTTCGGATGGCCGCCGAACCAGTAACCGACCAGCAGATAGGCAAGCGCGATCACCGTCAGCTGCCCCAGTTCAACCCCGACATTGAACCCGATCAGCGCCGGAATGAACTGCGCCTGCGGCAGGCCAAATTCCCCCAGTACGCTGGCAAAGCCCAGCCCGTGCAACAAGCCAAAACCAAAGATCACCACCGTCCGCCAGCTGTGCAGCCGCCGGGCAAAGATGTTCTCAACCGCAACAAAGACGATCGAGGCCGCAATCAGCGGCTCCACCACCGCCGGGTTCACAGTCACCAGCCCCAGCGCACCGCAAGCCAGCGTGATGGTGTGGGCGACGGTAAAGGCGCTGACCTGCCACAGCAGCGGCTTAAGACGGGTGCTGAGGAAGAAAAGCCCCAGGACAAACAGGATGTGATCCAAACCTTTTGGAAGGATGTGGTCAAAGCCGACCGGGATATAGCTGGTAAAAGCCTTTGCCGGGGACAAGGCCGATCCGCCCCCGATCGCGATGGGTCCGGTGCTCTCACCGCCCTGAATATAGCCGGTAAAAGGTTCTTCCACCCCGTTTTGACGCAGAACCACGGCGCCAGCCCCTTCTGGCCAGCGGATCGTCAGCGCCGAGGCAAGCGGCGGTAGCTCCCCCGAAAGGGACAGCACGCTCTCGCGCGGCAGTTCGACATCACCAACCGGTGCGACGCGTACATCTTCCACCACCAGCGGCACCGGGCGACCTGCCTCGACATCAAGGGTTTTCAGCCAGTCCTCGGCAAACAGGCGCAGCATCGGCGCCAGTTCCTCGGGCGACATGGCGCGCAACAGATCGTAATCGCCCGCCTGATCGGCCGCTTCCGTGTCTTGGTGCGTATCCAGATCAATACCGGCGACAAATGCCTCTGCATTCAAACGAAGAGACAGATGTAACGTGTTGTCCTCAATTGTGAAATCACCAATGGCCGGTGTCACCTCATGGGCTAGGGCGCGTTCGGCGCCCCAAAAGCCGAGACTTGACAGCAGGCAGAGGCATGCCACCTTCATCCCACGCAGCAACAAAGAATTCGTCATGAAAAATCACCTGGCCTGTTTACTCGTTTTTGCATTCTCGTTCAGGCTGGCGGACCCGGCCCTGTCCCATGAGTTTTGGATCGAACCGCAGAATTATCAAGTTGAATCCGGAGAGGAACTCCCAGCGCAATTGCTGAACGGGCAAGAGTTCAAGGGCTTTCGGCTGCCCTATTTCAAAACTCGCACCAAACGCTCCGAGGTAATCACCGGTGACACCGCCACCCCTTACGAGGGGCGCATGGGCGATCTACCGGCCCTGACAGTGACCGCCGAACGGGACGGGTTGCTGACTCTGGTCCATGAAACTATGCCGGAAACGTTGACCTATGAAACATGGGAAAAATTTGACGCCTTCGCCGAGCATAAGGGATTTGCCGATATCCGCGCCCGGCACGAGGGGCGCGGCCTGCCGGTGGATGGTTTCACCGAACGCTACAGCAGGCACGCGAAATCCCTGATTGCCGTCGGCAGCGGCGCCGGGTCGGACCGGGAAAGCGGCATGGAGACAGAGTTTGTTGCACTGGAAAACCCCTATACGTTCAAGGGTGACACACTACCGGTTCAGCTGTTCTATCAGCAAAAACCGCGCGCAGCCGCACAGGTCGAAATCTTCGAACGCGCGCCCGATGACAGCGTGACCATCACCTTGACCCAGACTGATGCAGCGGGGCGCGCCGAGATCCCGGTCAAGCCCGGCCATACCTATCTTCTGGACGCTGTTGTGCTGCGCCCGTCCGACCCGGAAACCGGCGCGGTATGGGAAACGCTTTGGGCTGCGCTGACCTTTGCGGTGCCATAGGTTGCAAAGCCGCTTGCGGGGGCGCGTGAAAGGCGGCAAGAGAGAGCCATGACATCGCCCCGTTCCGATACCCCCATGGCCCAACCTGCTCCCGCCCAGATTCTCTGCATCGGATCGGTGCTGTGGGACGTGATTGGCCGCTGCTCCTCTGACATGCAACGCGGATCTGACATGCCGGGGCGGATCACCCGCCTGCCCGGCGGCGTTGCCATGAACATCGCCATGACACTGGCTCGCTTTGGCCTGAAACCCGCGCTGCTGAGCGCGATTGGTCAGGACGCCGAAGGGGATGAGCTGATCGCCGCCTGTGGTCACCTCGGGCTTGATACGCAGCACGTCTACCGCTCCGAAGATCTACCGACCGACCAGTATATGGCGGTCGAAGGCGCCAACGGGCTGATCGCAGCGATTGCCGATGCTCATTCGCTTGAGGCCGCAGGGGCGAAAATTCTGCGCCCGTTGCTGGATGGCACCCTCGGCTCGGAAACCGCGCCCTATGCCGGGCCGGTTGCGCTGGATGGCAACCTGACCCTGTCCCTGCTGGACGACATCGCCGCCAGCCCCGCCTTTGCCAATGCCGACCTGCGGGTGGCGCCTGCCTCTCCGGGCAAGGCAGAACGGTTGCGGCCTTTCCTCATGCGCAGCCGGGGCACGCTTTACGTCAACCTCGAAGAGGCCGGTTTGCTCTGCCAGGACACCTTTGCCGATAGCGAAACCGCCGCAACCGCCCTGCTGGAGCGCGGCGCCGCGCGGGTTCTTGTCACCGACGGCAGCCGCACGGCCACCAAGGCAGACGCACACAATACCTTTACGCTGGAGCCGCCGCAGGTCACCGTGGCCCGCGTCACCGGCGCTGGCGACACTTTCATGGCGGCGCATATCGCCGCCGAGACCCGCGGCGAGCCGCCCGCAAAGGCGCTGGCATCGGCCTTGGCCGCCGCAGCCACATATGTTTCAGGAGAGCCTCCGCTGTGATCCCCATCAAATATTCCCAAGAAGTGGCCGAGGCCCGCGCTGCCGGTCGCGCCATTGTCGCGCTTGAAAGCACCATCATCACCCACGGCATGCCTTATCCGCAAAACGTGGAAACCGCCGCACAGGTCGAACAGGACATTCGCGATGCGGGCGCGGTTCCGGCCACCATGGCGGTGATGAACGGCAAGCTGTACGTAGGCCTAGAAGCGGATGAGTTGCAGGCGCTGGGCCAGGCGAAAGACGTCGCCAAGGTGTCGCGCGCAGATATCGCTGCCTGCATCGCCAGTGGCGGCACCGGCGCGACCACCGTGGCCGCCACCATGATCGCTGCCCGGCTGGCGGGGATTTCCGTCTTTGCCACCGGCGGCATCGGTGGTGTGCACAAGGGCGCCGAAACCAGTTTTGACATCTCCGCCGACCTGATGGAGCTGGCGCAAACCCCGGTGACGGTCGTTGCGGCTGGCGCCAAGGCGATTCTGGACATCCCGAAAACGCTGGAAGTTCTGGAGACCCAAGGGGTTCCGGTGATTTCTTATGGTCAGGACAGCTTCCCCGCCTTCTGGTCGGGGCAATCCGATCTCAATGCCCCGCTCCGTATGGACACAGCCAAGGAGATCGCCAGCGCCCATGCCATGCGCCAGGCCATGGGGCTCAACGGCGGGCAGTTGGTCGCGAACCCGATCCCGACCGAGGCACAGATCCCGGCCGAGGAACTGGCTCCGATCATCGCACAGGCCCAATCCGAGGCCGATGCGCAGGGTATTTCCGGCAAGGGCGTCACGCCCTTCCTGCTGCAGCGCATCTTTGATCTGACCGAAGGACGCTCGCTGGTGGCCAATATCGCGCTTGTGCGCAACAACGCCCGTCTTGCCGCGGCTATTGCTCAGGAATTGAACGCAATCGCGGACTGATATGGTAATTCGGCAGCGCGGCCATTGCCGTTCTGCTGAACAGTGCCTAGGTTCCCCGCATCTGTCATCGTGAATGCGCCCATGACCACTCCATTTGATCAAGAACCCCACCGCCGTCCCGGCCTGTTCGCGCGACTGCGCTCTTCCTTTCTGACCGGGATCGTCGTGATCGCGCCGGTGGGGCTGACACTCTGGCTGCTCTGGACCGTGATGGGTTGGATTGACGGTGTGGTTCTGCCCCTGGTGCCGCATACCATGCGGCCCGAGCAATATATCGGCATCAACCTGCGCGGCGTCGGGCTGATCATCTTCCTGTTGTTCACCATCATCGTCGGCTGGATTGCAAAAGGCATCATCGGCCGTTCGCTGATCGGGTTCGCAGAGAACCTAGTGGACCGGATGCCTGTGATCCGCTCGGTTTATTCCGGAATCAAGCAGATCTCGGAAACCGTATTCGCTCAGTCGGAAAGCAGCTTTGATACCGCCTGCCTGATCCAGTATCCGCGCAAGGGCGTTTGGGCGATCGCTTTTGTCTCGACCAAGGCAAAGGGTGAAATTGCCCAGCGGGCCGAAACATCCGGCGGTTTGATGAGCGTCTTCATCCCGACAACACCGAACCCGACCTCCGGGTTCCTGTTGTTTGTGCCAGAAGAGGATGTGACCGTTCTCGACATGTCGGTCGAGGATGCCGCGAAACTGGTGATTTCCGCCGGACTGGTCTACCCGAACCCCAAGGACCCGACGCAGCCGCCCGCCGACGGGGCCAAAGGCTGACGACTTAGGCTTTTTCGTGCTTTAGCCTGCAATGTCGGCATTAAGAGCGGCAGCTATCTCGCTGCCACTCCATTCCTTTTCCCATACCGCTTACAGAGCGGTCCAGCCACCATCGACGCTGATCGTGGTCCCGGTGATCTGCGCAGCCGCATCCGAGCAAAGGAAGACAGCCGTACCGCCAAGTTGCTCAACCGTGGCGAATTCGCGCGAGGGCTGACGCTCCAGCATGACCTTCTTGATCACCTCCTCGCGGCCCATGTTGTATTTCTCCATGGTGTCCGGGATCTGCGCCTCGACCAGCGGTGTCAGCACGTAACCCGGGCAGATCGCATTGGCGGTGATCGGCTCTTCAGCGGTTTCCAGCGCCACGGTCTTGGTCATACCGACCACGCCGTGCTTGGCCGCCACATAAGCCGATTTATAGGGCGATGCGGTCAGGCCATGGGCAGAGGCGATATTGACCACCCGGCCCCAGCCTGCTGCGCGCATCTTGGGCAGCGCCGCTGCGGTGGTGTGAAAGGCCGAGTTGAGATTGATCGCGATGATCGCATCCCATTTGTCCAGCGGGAACTCATCAATCGGGGCGACGTGCTGGATCCCGGCATTATTGATCAGAATATCGCAGTTACCCGCCTTGTCGATCAGGCCGCGGCAGTCTTCGCCTTTGGACATATCCGCCTGAATGTAGCGGGCATTGACCGAGAACTCCTTGGCGATCTCTTCGGCCAGCGCGTGGTCTTCGTCCCTGTCGGTGAACGAGTTCAGAACCACATCCGCACCGGCGCGCGCCATCTCGCGCGCAACGCCAAGGCCGATGCCCGAATTCGATCCGGTAATCACCGCCGTTTTGCCCTTCAGTGTCATATCTCAGGTGTCCTTTGAGCTGAGTTGAGTTGCGCGGCATTCTGCCACGTGACCGGGGCAAAGAAAACGCGTAGGACTACTGACTTGTTCATCCAGGACGGCCGAAATACACAGCGCTTCCGCCGTACTCTCCCAAGCAATTTGCCATCGAAAACCACACGATTTCACCAAAAAAAACGCCCGCACGAAGCGGGCGTTAAGTTATTGAGGCAGGTTTCATACAGGCAAGAAACCTATCGAGCAGTGACCCCTTTATACGCAATTTCGTGCTTTCATCCAAGCTAAAAGTTTGAAAAGACAAAGACGCGCCTCTACCGTGAAGGCTCAAGTAAATAAGGGCAGAATGGGATTGTTGCCAAAGTGAGGTCAGAATATTTCTCCGCCGCCAGATCGCTTGTGATGGGAATCGGGCTTTGTCTCAACGCCAGTTTTGCAGCCGCAGAATCAGCCCATGGTATTGCAATGTATGGCGAACCGGCGCTGGACCCTGGCTTCACCGCGCTTCCCTATGCCAACCCCGAGGCGCCAAAGGGCGGCAGGCTGGTTGTCGGCAACACCGGCGGCTTTGATACGCTGAACCCATTTGCCCAGAAAGGCACCCCGCCCTGGCAGCTCCGCTTCTGGGGATACGAAAGCCTGATGGGCCGCTCCTGGGATGAACCCTTTACCCTTTATGGCTTGCTGGCCGAATCGATCAACGTGCCCGAGGACCGCTCCTGGGTCGAATTCACGCTGCGCCCCGAGGCGCGGTTTTCCGATGGCAGTCCTGTCACGGTCGAGGATGTGCTTTGGTCCTATGAAACGCTCGGCACCGAAGGTCACCTGCGCTATCGCGGGTTCTGGTCCAAGGTCGCCGGGATTGAACAGACCGGTCCACGCAGCCTGAAGATTACCTTCAATACCGAAGACCGGGAGCTGGCGCTGATCGCCGGTATGCGTCCGATCCTGAAAAAGGCGCAGTGGGAAGGGAAGGATTTCGCGGCCTCCGGCCTGAGCGAGGCGCCCATCGGCACTGGCGCCTATGTGGTGTCCGATTTCGAGCCGGGCCGGTTTGTCACCCTTTCCCGCAATCCCGGCTACTGGGGCGCGGATCTACCGCTGCGGCGGGGCATGCATAACTTTGACGAGCTCCGCATAGATTTCTTTGGCGATCAGACGGTGCTGTTCGAGGCCTTCAAGGCCGGAGAGCTGAGCGCCTATCGCGAATTCAACGCCGACAAATGGAAAAGCGCCTATGACTTTCCCGCCGTCAGCAATGGCGACGTGGTCAAAAGCGAGATCCCGCATCAGCGCCCATCCGGCATGACCGGACTGGCGATGAACACACGCCGCGCACCGCTGGATGACTGGCGCGTGCGAGAGGCGCTGATCCTTGCCTTCAATTTCGAATATATCAACGGCACCGTCACCGGCGGTATCCAGCCGCGGATCACCTCTTATTTCTCCAACTCCACCCTTGGCATGCGGGACGGTCCCGCGCCTGATGAGGTGCGCGCACTGCTCCGGCCCTATGCCGACAGCCTGCTGCCCGGCACGTTGGAAGGCTATGCCCTGCCCACCAGCGATGGCACCAAACGCAACCGCAGGAATCTGCGCCGTGCAGTCGCCCTGCTGGCCGAGGCAGGATGGACCGTGCAGGACGGCGTGCTGAAGAATCCTGACGGACAGGTGCTGACGCTGTCGGTCCTCTTGCGCCAGGGCGATGCAGAGATGAAAACCATCGTGGAAATCTACGCCCGCGCACTGGATCGTCTGGGCATCACTATCACGCCAGAGCTTGTTGATAATGCGCAATATGTGGCGCGCCAGTCCGAGTTCGATTTCGACCTGACCCGGTTCCGCCGCGATCTTTCGCTCAGCCCCGGCAACGAACAGAAACTCTATTGGGGGCGCGCCGGGGTCAACCAACCGGGCAGCCGCAACCTGATGGGCATCGACAGCCCCGCCGCCGAAGCGATGATTGACCAACTCCTGACCTCAAAGAGCACGGATGACTTCACCGCTGCGGTACGGGCACTGGACCGGGTGCTGACGGCGGGGCGCTATGTGATCCCGATCTGGCAATACGACAAAGGGCGCATTGCCCATAAGCGGCAACTGGCCCATCCCGAGAGCCTTCCAATATATGGTGATCGCACGGGCTTCTTCCCCGACGTTTGGTGGTATCAACCAGAGTAACTGGGCACGGCGCCGCAACCACTAGGCGTTGATCACAGCGGTTTCGCGTGATCGTGAAGATCTTCATGATCCAATTGTTTTCTTTTTTGACATATTTGCTACCATAATACCGTATTGTTGTTGTTTTCACGGGGTACTCGAAATGTCATGTTTCTCTGCTTCGGCCAGCTGGGCGGTCCGCTTTCCCCGCGCCAAACAGCGGTTTCCGTATCTTCAACGCCGGTATGCTCCCTGTCCGATCGGCGACAAGGACGGGTTCGTTGCTTACCTGGCCCAGTCGCATCACCTGACGCTCACCGAGGCGCAGGAAGAGGCCGACGACTTCCTGTTTTGGGAAAGGCTGCATGAAGAGCTGGAACGCGATGCGATCTGAGCGCCGTGTTCCTTTGGTCATCGCGTTGGGGTGCGGACTACAGCCGCTGTGACCGCTGTGGGCTGAAATGCCCGTAGCGCAGGTTATACGGTGATGCGCGAAAATTCCTGGGCGCCATCCCTCAAAAAATAAAATCATAAAAATTCAGGGAGTTGCCAGCAGTACTTCACTGCGGCCTTCAGACCAAGGACGTGACCCACAGAATGGTCGCATCATCCGGGCTGAGCGAGATCACGTTGTGCCCCATGGCACCATCGTAATAGGCGCTGTCGCCCCGGCGCATTTCAACCGGCTCGTAAAACTCGGTATAAAGCATGATCACCCCGGTCAGTACATAGAGGAATTCCTCGCCGTCGTGCCGCACCCAGCCGTCAAACTCATCCATCGAGCGCGCCCGGACCCGGGCCCGGTACGGCAGCATCTGCTTGCGGGTCAAACCATCGGCGAGCAGTTCGTGCTCATAGGTGGCCGTCGCCTGATGCGATCCTTCACCGGATTTTGTCACTGTCATCCGCCCGTTCACCTGATCGCGCTGCGGCGGGGTGAACAGCTGCGGTACTGAAATCTCCAGCCCGACAGCCAGCTTTTTCAGGGCGTCATAGGTCGGGGACATCTGGCCGTTTTCGATCTTCGAAAGGGTCGAACGGGCCAGCCCCGCTTGATTGGCCGCGTGTTCCAGCGTCCAGTCCCGCGCCTTGCGCAATTCCCGCACGCGGGCGCCAAGGTCCAGCGGTTCTGCCTGCGTGTCTTTGCCGCCAGAGCGGGCAATGGTGATAAGGGTTTTGGGGTCGCGGCCAGTCATGCTGTTTCTATAGGCCGCAGCACGGCAGCTTGCAACGCGGCACGTGTCACGCTAGCGAAGATCCATGATATCAGTTTTCGACAATGGGCCCTTTGCCCCCTGCCCGGCGCCGTTCAACATGGCCGCTCATGTACTGCGTTTCGCAGCCGACCACCCTCAAAAACCTGCGTTGGAGGTCCTTGGCGGCGATCAAAGCCAGAAATGGACCTACGCCCAGCTGGAGGCCGCGGTGCGCGGGACCGGCACGGGGCTGTTGGCGGCGGGTCTGCGCCCTGGCGACATTGTGATGATGCGCCTTGGCAATACGGTCGATTTCCCGCTGGCCTATCTTGGCGCGATTGCGGCTGGTCTGGTACCCGTCCCGACCTCCTCGCAGCTGACCGCACCGGAAACCGCCAAGATGATTGCGGAACTCGACGTGGCCGCAGTTCTGCGCGACCCGTCGGTCGCCTGCGCCGATCACCCGCGCGAAATCATCCTGCCAGAACTGACCGCGATGCGCGACCTTCCGCCCTGCGAGTATGACATCGGGGATCCCGACCGTCTGGCCTATGTGGTCTATACCTCAGGCACCAGCGGATCACCCCGCGCCGTCGCCCATGCCCACCGCGCCATCTGGGCGCGGCAGATGATGGTGCGGGACTGGTACGACCTTTCAGAACACGACCGCCTGCTGCACGCCGGCGCCTTCAACTGGACCTTCACCCTAGGCACCGGATTGATGGATCCGTGGAGCATTGGCGCAACCGCGCTGATCCCTGATCCCGACACACCGCCCGAGGCAATCCCGGCACTTCTGCGCGACCACCACGCCAGCATTTTCGCTGCTGCGCCGGGCGTTTATCGAAAAATCCTCAACTCTAATTGCACTCTTGACCTGCCGGATCTGCGCCATGGCCTTTGTGCCGGTGAAAAGCTCTCGCGCCACCTATCCGAGCTTTGGAGGGATCGAACCGGCCGGGCCCTTTTTGAGGCCTACGGCATGTCCGAATGTTCGACCTTCATTTCTTCCAGCCCGGCACACCCGGCGCGCGGCGATGCGCTTGGCCAGCCGCAGGAAGGACGCCGGGTGGCGATCCTTGGTCCAGACGGGCCAGTACCGCGCGGCGCCGAAGGTACCATCGCCGTGCACCGGTCGGACCCCGGTCTGATGCTGGGCTATCTGAACGCCCCCGATGAAACCGAGGCGCGCATGCAGGGAGACTGGTTCCTGACCGGCGATCAGGGCGCCATGGCGGCCGACGGCCAGATCACCTATCTGGGGCGCGCCGATGACATGATGAACGCCGGTGGTTTCCGCGTCTCGCCCATCGAGGTCGAGACCACGCTTGCCGCTCATCACGGGATTGTGCAAGTCGGGGTGACATCGGTTGAAGTCAAGGAAGACACACATATTATCGTGGCCTTCTACACCGGCCCGCAAGAGATCCCCGAAGCCGACCTTCGGGATTTTGCCACGGACCGCCTGGCGCGTTACAAACAACCGCGCGCCTATGTGTATCTTGAGGCCCTGCCGACTGGCGCAAACGGAAAACTACTGAGGCGCGCCCTGCCGGCCTATTTCAAAGGATAACCCATGACCAGCCTTCCTTCGGTCAAGCTCGACATTCTTTCGGACCCGATCTGCCCCTGGTGCTATATCGGTAAGACGCATCTGGACAAAGCCTTGGCCGAGATTCCCGACCATCCTTTTGTGATCGAATGGCACCCCTTCCAGCTGAACCCCGACATGCCCCGCGAAGGTATGGACCGGCGCGCCTATCTTGAGGCGAAGTTTGGCGGCAAGGAAGGCGCGGTGCGGGCCTATGCCCCCATCGTGGAACATGCTGAACAGGCCGGACTGTCGATCGATTTCGAAGGCATGAAGCGCACGCCCAATACGCTCAACGCGCATCGGCTGATCCATTGGGCAGGCACCGAAGGCAAACAGACCGCGGCCGTGGATGCCCTGTTCGAAGCCTATTTCGTCAAAGGCCTCGATATTGGTGATCCCGAAATCCTGGCTGACATTGCCCAAGAGATTGGCATGGAACGCGATGTCATGCTGAAACTGCTGGAGACCGAGAACGACATCGAGGCGATCCAGTCCCGCGATGCGCATTCGCGCAAGATGGGCGTGAACTCGGTCCCGACCTTCGTGGTGGCCAACCAGCACGCCGTACCCGGTGCCCAGCCGCCCGAACTGTGGAAGCAGGTGATCGCCGACATCATGTCCCAGTTGGAAGCCGGACCAAAGGATGAATAATGCAGATTAAGCGGTCCAGTATCTTTGCCACCCTCATCGGTATCGTCGTTTTCAGTACAGTCTTTTTTCATTACGCCGAGGGGTGGAACTGGCTGGACAGCCTGTTCTTTACGGTCGTGACCATTTCCACCGTGGGTTACGGGAACTTTGTTCCCGTGACGGCGGCCGGGAAGATTGGCACGATCATCCTGATCTTCAGCGGCCTTGGGGTCTTTGCCCTGGCGATCCGGGAGTTCGCGCTCTACCAGATCCAAAAACGCGAAGAACACAGCGAGTGGCTGATCGCCCATTTCGGTCGCCACCACCGCGAAGATCCGACCACTGCGGCCAACGAGGATGAGTGTCCCGATCCGCCCACGTCACCTGCGCGCCAGTGACGACGCTGCCGCAATTCTGACCATCGCATTGATGCACAGAGTCCTGTGCAGGCGATCTACTGGTGCCTTTTTTAAAATCATGGTAGCGGCCTTTCAGCGGCGCCCGGATTGGATCCGATTTCCGGTTCCTTCTGAAGCACCGCATGAGGTTATCTATGTCAAAATCCGTTTCAAACCCGATGTCGAAAGGTGAATTTATCGCCTTGATCGCGATGATGTTTGCCACCATCGCCTTTTCCATCGACGCCATGCTGCCGGCCCTGCCGGAAATTGGCGCAACGCTCAGCCCCGATAACATAAATCGGGCACAGCTGATCATCACCTCTTTTGTTCTGGGCATGGGTATCGGCACCTTTTTTACCGGCCCGATCTCGGATGCCTTTGGCCGCAAGCCCGTCATTTTTGGCGGCGTCATTCTCTACATCATCTCGGCGGCCGCGGCCTGGGCCGCGCAATCCCTGGAACTGGCGCTTTTGGCGCGGGTCACCATGGGGCTTGGCGCAGCCGGACCGCGCGTTGTCGCCATGGCCGTGGTGCGGGATCTCTATTCGGGCCGTGAGATGGCGCGGGTTGTCTCGATCGCCATGATGATCTTCACCCTCGTTCCTGCGGTTGCGCCGATGCTGGGCTCTGTCATCATTGCCTTTTCCAGCTGGCGCGGCATCTTTGCTGCCTTTGCGGCCTTTGCTCTCATCATCGCACTTTGGATGGGCGTGCGCCTGCCCGAAACGCTGGAGCGGCAAGACCGCCGCCCGGTGCGCCCGGCGCTGATGGCTGCAGCACTGAAGGAGATGGTGACCCACCCCACCGTCCGCCTGTCGATCATCGCCCAATGCCTGTGCCTTGGCATGCTGTTCACCATGATCACCCTGGTTCAACCGGCCTATGATGTGGTCTTTGACCGCGCCGAAAGCTTCCCTTACTGGTTCTTCGGCGTTGCGCTGGTTGCCGGGACGGGCAGCCTCCTGAATGCCGTACTGGTGGTGCGTCTGGGGATGCGCCGCATGGTGACCTGGGCGCTGGCCTCCCAGATCGGTCTGGCATCGGCCATGCTGGTCTTGGAAAGCATGCCACTGGACAACTCCGTTGCCTTTGGCCTGTTTGTGACCTGGCAGACCAGCGTGTTCTTCATGGCCGGCGTTACTCTTGGTAATCTCAACGCCATGGGGATGGAGCCGATGGGCCATATCGCGGGTATGGCTGCCTCGGTCATGGGGGCAATCTCCACAGTAGTTGCCGCAGCCATCGCCGCACCGGTCGGGCTGTTGTTCGACGGATCGCTGCTGCCGCTGACCGCAGGCATTCTGATCATGGCTTTCCTCGGGTTTCTCGTCATGCTGCATATGGCGCGAGTAGAAGCACGCCTGCCTGCGGTTTAACCCCGCACCGCCGCCTGCCAGCAGATTGCGCAACTGCCTGCTGCCGCGTCGCGCCGGGGATACGCCGCTTGCCCGGCAAGCCTGAAAACCCTAACCTCTTCATAAGCTTGAAGGGGTGTTTTCATGGATTTCTATTATGATCTCGGGACCTATTCCTGTCCCGTGACCACCGGCAGCGCCAAGGCGCAGCTGTGGTTTGATCGCGGTCTGATCTGGACCTATGGCTATAACCATCAGGAGGCAGCCACCTGTTTTCGCCGCGCGCTGGCCGAGGATCCGGGTTGCGCCATGGCACATTGGGGCCTCGCCTATGCATCCGGCCCCAACTATAACATGCCGTGGGAATTGCATGACCCCGCGACCCGGGCCGAGGCGCTGGCGACAGCCTATGATGCGACGCAGTCCGCTCTGGCCCATGCAGAGGGCTGCACCCCGGCCGAGCGCGCCCTGATCGCAGCGCTGACCGCCCGCTATCCGCAGCGCACGCCCGTCGATGACATGCACGCCTGGGACCATGATTTTGCCGACAGCATGCGCGCGGCCTTTGCCAAGGTGCCCGACAATCTGGACCTGCGCTGCGCCTATGTCGAAAGCCTATTGAACCTCACACCCTGGAACATGTGGGATCTGAAAACCGGCCTTCCGGCAGAAGGTTCCGCGACGACAGAAGCGCAACAGGTCCTGGAAGACGCCTTTGACGACCACCCCGGAGCCATGATCCATCCCGGCCTGCTGCATCTTTATGTGCACCTGATGGAAATGTCGCCGACCCCGGAAAAGGCGCTGAAGGCGGGTGATGTGCTGCGAGATCTGGTGCCCGATGCCGGGCATCTGGTGCATATGCCCACCCATATCGACGTGCTCTGCGGCAATTATCAGGATGTGGTCTATTGGAACCAGAAGGCGATCGAAGCAGACCTGAAATACTACGAACGCGAAGGCGCCTATAATATCTACACCGGCTATCGGCAGCACGATTATCACTTCGTGATCTATGGTGCTCTTTTCCTTGGACAAATCGAGCCAGCCCTACGTGCAAATCAGGGGCTGTGGGACACCACGCCGATTGAAATGCTACGGATCGAAAGCCCGCCAATGGCGGATTACTTCGAAAGCTACATGGCCATGCATCCTCATATCCTGATCCGGTTCGGCCGTTGGGACGAGGCGATCGCGCTGGAACTGCCAGAGGACCAGGAGTTGTTCCGTACTCTGACAGCCACTACCCATTATGCCCGCGCCCTCGGCTATGCTGCGACGGGCCGCGTGGCTGAGGCTGAGGCCGAGGAAGCGCTGTTCCTTGCGGCCAAGGACCGGGTACCGGAGACCCGCCTGATGCACAACAACCGCGTTGTCGATCTTCTTGAAATCGCGCGAGAAATGCTGCGCGGCGAGATTGAGTATCGCAAGGGCAACTTTGATATCGCCTATGGCCATCTGCGCCGCTCGGTCGATCTGGATGATAATCTGCCTTACGACGAACCCTGGGGCTGGATGCAGCCGACCCGCCACGCGCTGGGGGCACTGCTGCTAGAGCAAGGCCATCTGACCGAGGCCGAGGCCGTCTATCGCGCCGATCTGGGGCTGGATGGCACCCTGTCGCGGGCGTCGATCCATCCCGACAACGTCTGGAGCCTCAAAGGGTTGCACGACTGCCTTGCAGCGCGTGGGGAAACCGTGGAGATCCGCCACATCCGGCAGAAGCTGGATCTGGCGCAGGCGCGGTCCGACGGGATCATGGCCTCCTGCGGCTGCGCGCAGGTGGCGATGGCGCCGCAGGACTGTTGCGGCTGACCCGCACCATCCCCGCGCGCTAAAGGCCTAGCCCTGCTTTGCCTTGGCTTTTTTCTTCTCCGCGACCACCTTTTCGGCCAGGTCGCGGGCGATGGCAAAGGCGCCCTTGATCTTGTCGCTGTCCTTCTTCCAGTCGCGGCGCACGACGATCTTGTTGTCCTTGACCTTGGCCAGGCCCTTCTGATCCTCGATGAATTCGACCAGCCCCTGCGGGGAGGCGAATTTGTCATTGTGGAACTGCAGGGTTGCGCCCTTGGGACCGGCGTCCAGCTTAGCGATGCCCGCGCGTTTGCACATCGCCTTGATCCGCACCACCAGCATCAGCGTATTGACCTCTTTCGGCAGTTTGCCAAACCGGTCGATCAGTTCTGCTGCGAACCCTTCCAGCTCTACCTTGGTCGTGAGGCCCGAGAGGCGGCGATACAGGCCAAGGCGCACATCGAGGTCGGGCACGTAGTCCTCGGGGATCAGCACCGGCACGCCCAGATTGATCTGCGGCGCCCATTGATCGTCGCCCTCGGAAAGGCCCTCCAACTCCCCGGCCTTGATCTTGGCAATCGCCTCTTCCAGCATGGATTGGTACAGCTCATAGCCCACATCGCGCATCTGGCCCGATTGTTCCTCGCCCAGCAGGTTCCCAGCGCCGCGGATATCAAGATCCTGACTGGCAAGGGTAAATCCGGCGCCCAGAGTGTCGAGCGAACCGAGCACCTTGAGCCGTTTTTCAGCCGTCGCGGTCAGGCGCACGCGCGGCTTGGTGGTAAGGTAAGCATAGGCACGGGTTTTCGAGCGGCCCACCCGGCCCCGGATCTGGTAGAGCTGCGCCAGACCGAACATATCGGCCCGGTGCACCACCATGGTGTTTGCCGTCGGAATGTCGAGGCCCGATTCCACGATGGTTGTCGCCAGAAGGATGTCGAATTTGCCGTCGTAGAAGGCATTCATCCGGTCATCCAGTTCCCCGGCCGCCATCTGACCATGCGCCACCACATAGGTCAGCTCGGGCAATTGTTCCTTCAGGAATTCCTCGACCTCGGCAAGGTCCGAAATCCGCGGCACCACGTAAAAGCTTTGCCCGCCGCGGTAATGTTCCCGCAGCAGCCCCTCGCGGATGGTGACAGCGTCGAATTCGCTGACATAGGTGCGGATCGCCAGCCGGTCCACCGGCGGGGTACCGATAATCGACAGATCCCGCACGCCCGTCAGGCTCAGCTGCAGGGTCCGCGGGATCGGCGTTGCGGTCAGGGTCAGCACGTGAATGTCGCTGCGGAGCTGCTTCAGGCGTTCCTTGTGGCCGACGCCGAAATGCTGCTCTTCGTCGATGATCAGCAGGCCAAGGTTCTGGAACTTGATCCCCTTGGCCAACAGCGCATGGGTGCCGATCACGATATCGACCGTTCCCTTGGCCATACCTTCGCGCGTTTTGGCGGCATCCTTTGCCGTAACAAAGCGCGACAACTGCCTGACTTCCAATGGGAAACCCCGGAACCGTTCTGCAAACGAGGCCGCGTGCTGTCGCGCCAGCAGGGTTGTCGGCGCGATGACAGCCACCTGCACCCCGGACATCGCCGCGACAAAGGCCGCGCGCATCGCGACCTCCGTCTTGCCAAAGCCGACATCGCCGCAAATCAACCGGTCCATCGGCTGGCCCGAGGTCATATCCGCCATCACATCTTCGATGGCGCGCAGCTGATCGTCGGTTTCCTGATAGGGAAAACGTGCCGAGAATTCCTCCCAGGCGTGCGGCGGAGGGTCCATGATCGGCGCCTTGCGCAGCGCCCGTTCGGCCGCAATCCGGATCAGCCGGTCGGCCATCTCCCGAATGCGCTCTTTCAGCTTGGCCTTCTTCGCCTGCCAAGCACCGCCGCCCAGCCGGTCCAGAAGCCCCTCATCATGGCCATATTTGCTCAGCAGTTCGATATTCTCGACCGGCAGGTACAGCTTGGCCTCTTCGGCATATTCCAGCAGCAGGCATTCGTGGGCCGCACCGGCAGCAGTAATGACCTCCATTCCCTGATAGCGGCCAATGCCGTGGTCCACATGCACCACCAGATCCCCCGGCGACAGCGATTGCGCCTCGGTCAGGAAATTCTCCGCCTTGCGGCGTTTCTTGGGCGAGCGGATCAGCCTGTCGCCCAGAACGTCCTGCTCCGAGATCACCGTCATGTCCGGCGCTTCGAACCCGTGTTCCAGCGCCCAGACCGCGAGATGCAGCCCGGATTTTCCAATCCGTGTGCCATCCATGACCGGGATTGCCTCGGCCAGACCTTCGTCTTCGATCAGCCCGGTCAGACGTTCCCGCGCACCTTCGGAGTATGAGGCAACCACGACCGGGCCTTTTTGCATCCGCTCCTGAATATGGGCCGCCAAGGCACCAAAAAGACTGACGTTTTCCAACTGACGCTCGGGCGCGAAATCCCGCCCAATCCGCCCGCCTGCATCCACCACACCGGGGCCAGAGGCCTGCGCCAGTGGATGCAGCTGGATGGTACGATGTGCACTTGTTGCGTCCTCCCAGGCGCTGTCGTCAAGATACAGCAGCCCCGGCGGCGTTGGTTTGTAAACCGTGTCCAGTCGCCCCTTTTGGGCCATCGCCAGTTTGCGGGTCTCATACTGGTCCACGATACTGTCCCAGCGCGCCAGCCGGGATGCGGTGACCTGATCGTCCAGCGTGACCGAGGCCTGCGGCAGGTAGTCAAACAGGGTTTCCAGCTTCTCGTGAAAGAACGGTAGCCAGTGTTCAATCCCTTGATGCTTGCGGCCCGCGCTGACGGCCTCGTACAGCGGATCGTCAGTGCCCGCCGCGCCGAATTCAATCCGGTAGTTCTGCCGGAACCGGGTGACGGCAGCCTCGTCCAGGATCACCTCGGACACCGGCGCCAGCTCAATCAGGTCCAGTTTTTCAGTGGTCCGCTGGGTCACCGGATCAAACCGGCGTGCGCCATCCAGCACGTCACCGAACAGATCGAGCCGCACCGGCCCGGTGTCGCCCGGCGGGAAGATATCGATGATCCCGCCCCGGATTGCGTAGTCGCCCGGCTCCATGACCGTTGGGCTTTGGGTGAACCCCATCCGCACCAGGAACTGCCGCAGCGCGGTCTCATCGATCCGGTGATCGACACGGGCGCTGAAGGCTGCCTCTCGCAGAACCTCACGTGCAGGTACCCGCTGGCTGGCGGCGTTGAGCGTGGTCAGCAGGATGAACTGCGATGGCATCTGGTGGACCAGCGCCGCCAGCGTCGCCATTCGCGCGGCGGAAATATCGGCGTTGGGCGAGACGCGGTCATAGGGCAGACAATCCCAGCCGGGAAAGACAAAGACCGGCATGTCCGGCGCAAAGAAGGCCAGCGCGGCGCGCATCGCCTCCATCCGCTTGTCGTCGCGGGCCACATGAAGAACCGGACCGCCGGACGTTTCGACCTCTTTCAGCACCAGCCGGGCATCGAACCCTTCCGGCGCGCCGCCCATGGTTATCGCAGGCTGCGCCATGCTGCGCGTCTCCCTCTTCATTGTGTTTCTTCAGCTCTGGGTCCCTGGTGATGCTCAGCCAAAAACGCCCAGCCGCAGATTCTGGTACATGCCCCACATCGCGGTGACGAAAATGGAGATCATGCCGATGATCTGGATCGCAAAGCGGCAGGTGGCAAGTCTGCGGTAGAGAGCATCGCCCTGCGGCTCATTCATCCGGATCGACCGCGCCGTCGCCAGATTGACCAAACTCACCGTAGCCATCGGGAACAGCAGCAGGAACACCGCCTGCGCGAATTCCACGTCAAGACCAAAGCCCAAGGTCGCCAGGGACGACAGCACGAAACAGGCAATCGCCAGGATCCAAAGTCCAGCCATCTGAACCACATAGAGCATCCGGTTCACGTTGATCCGCACCAGATCCTCCAGATCCTCAGCGCTCTGGCCGCCGTTCTTGCGGGCCCGGTGCACCATGTCAAAGGGCACCCCCAGGATCCAGTGACTGGCCGTGGACCACATCACCGCCAGGGCAATCCAGTACCAAAGGTTGGAAAAGGACCGCAGGTCGATCATTTCGGTCAGTGTCTGAAACAGATCCAATCCCGTGCCCTCTTCCGTCTGTTCGCATTCGCGGCCTTATATCCACTGCCAAAGCCCCCGGCACAAGCCCCGCAGACAAGGGGCGCACAAGCGCGGCGATTGTGCCACTTGCATGACGGCGCGGTTCCATGCGACCCACAGGCGTGCCACAGAGAGATGAGAGACCACGATGAAGCCGACCGTCGCCCCCTTTCCCGCTGCCCGCCTGCGCCGTACCCGTGTCAGTCCCGCGATCCGCGGGTTGGTCCGCGAGAACACGCTGACCACGGATGATTTGATCTGGCCGGTGTTTGTGCGCGATGGTGAAGGGATCGTGGAGCCTGTCGTCTCCATGCCCGGGGTGGTGCGCCGATCGGTCGACAAGATCGCCGAGGCGGCGGTCGAGGCGCAGGCCCTTGGCATTCCGGCCATCTGCCTCTTTCCCTATACCGATCCGGCGCTCAAGACCGAAGACTGCGCCGAGGCCTGGAACCCCGATAACCTGTGCAACCGTGCCATCCGCGCGATCAAGGCCGTCGCGCCGGACATCGCGGTAATGACCGATGTGGCGCTCGATCCCTATAACATCAACGGTCACGATGGTTTTGTCGTCGATGGTGAGATCCTCAACGATGAAACTGTCGAGGCGCTGGTGAAGATGACCCTCGCGCAAGCCGAGGCCGGTGCGGACATCATCGGTCCGTCGGACATGATGGACGGTCGGATCGCCGCCATGCGCAGCGGCTTGGAACAGGGCGGCCACCGCAACGTATCGATCCTGTCCTATTCGGCCAAATACGCCTCTGGCTATTATGGCCCGTTCCGCGACGCGGTCGGTGCATCTGGCGCGCTGAAAGGCGATAAGAAGACCTATCAGATGGACCCTGGCAACTCGGACGAGGCGCTGCGGTTGGTCGAACGCGACCTGCAGGAAGGCGCGGATATGGTCATGGTCAAACCCGGCATTGCCTATCTGGACATCTGCCACCGGGTCAAAACCACCTTTGGCACGCCCACCTTCGCCTATCAGGTTTCTGGCGAATACGCGATGATCCAGGCCGCCGCCCAGAATGGCTGGATCAATGGTGAGCAGGTCATGCTGGAAAGCCTTCTTGCGTTCAAACGCGCAGGCTGTGACGGTATTTTGACCTATTTCGCGCCTGAAACCGCGCGGATCCTGAACGGCTGATCCGCCCCTGTCCGGTATCACTTCCGGCGACGGACACTGCCAGCCCCACAGCAACGCCCTGCGGGAAGCCGCTCAGGCGGGCTATGGCGCTGTTGTCGTAGATGACAGCGGGCTTTTTTCCGCCTATGATCCTGCCCAGAGCCGAACAACCGGCCTTTATCCATAACGTGACAGGCAACACTTCACATGAGCAGACATATTTCCCCCCGCTTGACGCGCCGCGGCTTCACTCTTGGCATTCTTGCCGGGACCGGAGCGGTTGCGGCCTGTGGCAATGGCGTTGGCAACAACAATGCCGCCACCATCGACGCCCGAGTCGATGCCACCCTCAACCAGATGTACAGCCGATACCCCAACACCATCACGCTGGCCGAGAAATCGACCGGCATGCTGGTGATGCCGCTGGTTACCGAGGCTGGTTTCCTGATTGGTGGCGCCTATGGGCGCGGCGCGCTGCGCATCAATGGCGTAACGGTCGATTACTATTCCACGGTCAAGGGCAACGCCGGGTTGCAGATCGGCGCCCAGCAATACGCCCATGTGCTGTTCTTCATGACGGACGATGCCCTGGCCGGGTTCCGACGCTCTTCGGGTTGGGCAGCCGGCGCTGATCTTGAATATGTGATCAAAGACGATGGCAACTCTGTCGCGGCCGATACCAATACCCTGACCTCTCCGATCCTGGCGGCCGTTTTCGCGCAGGCCGGTCTGCGTGTTGGCGCCACCCTGGAAGGCACCAAATACACCCGCATCATTCCCTGATCGGACACGGCTCAGCAGAATTCACCGCTGAAGCAGCAGAAAAAAAGGCGCGCCACATTCCGGGCGCGCCTTTTATTTCAAGTGGTTGCGGGATCCGTTTATCCTGCTGACTTCAGGCGTTTGAACAGCGACGAGGTATCCCAGCGCCCGCCGCCCATCTTCTGCACATCCTTATAGAACTGATCGACCAGCGCGGTCACCGGCAGGCTGGCGCCGGTTTCATCCGCAGCATCCAGACAAATCCCCAGATCCTTGCGCATCCAATCCACGGCAAAACCATGTTCGAAATGATCGTCCAGCATGGTTTCATAGCGGTTCGCCATCTGCCAGCTGCCTGCCGCCCCCTGGCTGATCACCTCGACCACGGCGCGGCCATCCAGCCCCGCCTTTTCTGCAAAATGCAGCGATTCCGCCAGGCCCTGCACCAACCCGGCGATTGCGATCTGGTTGCACATCTTGGTCATCTGGCCGGCGCCGCTGTCGCCAATCCGGCGGCAGATGCGGGCATAAGCGTCAATGATTGGCTCCGCGCGGGCATAGGCCTCCGCTTCACCGCCGCACATCACCGACAGAACCCCATTCTCGGCGCCCGCCTGACCGCCAGAAATCGGCGCATCGACGAAGGAAACGCCCAGCTCGGCAGCCGCCTCGAACAACTCCCGCGTGACGCTGGCAGAGACCGTGGTGTGATCGACAAAAACGCCGCCCTTGGCCATCCCGGCAAAGGCGCCATCCGGCCCCAGGCAGACCGAGCGCAGGTCATCATCGTTGCCCACACAGGACATCACGAATTCCGCGCCCGCAGCCGCCTCGCGCGGAGTTGGCGCGCTGGCACCGCCGTGCTCCTTGACCCAGGCCTCGGCCTTGGCGGCTGTGCGGTTGTAGACCGTCACCTCGTGACCCGCCGATTGCAGGTGCCCGGCCATCGGATAGCCCATAACTCCCAACCCCAGAAATGCAGCTTTTGCCATGTGCTTTTCCCCTGTGCTTTCTTGGCATATGTTGACGCTACCCTAGCACTGGCGGCGCGGGGTGCAATCGTGCCAGGCCGCTGAACACAGAAAACAAAGGGAAAAACCTTTTTATGGCACTCCTGTTCCGCTGGCTGATGCGACTGACCGCCACCTTGATTCTGCTGTCGCTCGCTGCGGTTGTCCTGGCCTACTATTTCGCCTCCCAGTCTCTGCCCGACTATGACAAGACGATTGCCCTGCCCGGCCCCACGGCCCCGGTCGAGATTGTCCGCGACAACGCCAATGTGCCGCATATCTTCAGCAGCATCGGCGCCAGTGACGAGGACGTGTTCTTCGGCCTCGGCTATGCCCATGCGCAGGACCGCTTGTGGCAGATGGCTGTAATGCGGCGCACCGCGCAGGGACGTCTGTCCGAGATCTTTGGTACCCGCACCATTGAGGTCGATACTTTCGTGCGGCGGCTTGATCTTTACCGGCTAGCACAACAATCGGTCGCGGTTCAGACACCCGAAGCCATGGCCGCGTTGACCGCCTATTCGGCTGGTGTGAATGCCCGCCTGCAGGAGATCAACGAAGAGGCGCTAGGGCGCGGCGCGCCGGAGATGTTCCTGTTTAATATGCCGCTGGCCCCATGGCAGCCTGCCGACAGTATCGCGATCATGAAACTGATGGCGCTGAAACTGTCAGGCCATATGCGCGAGGAAATCCTGCGTGCACGCACCTCTCTGGCGCTCGCCGATCCGGAACGCCTGTTTGATATCCTGCCAGATGCGCCGGGATCCGGCACGGCCGCGCTGCCGGAATATGCGAGCCTGTTCCCAGATGCACCGCGCATCGCCGCCTCTTCGCCCGATCCGGAAAGCCGCCTGTTTCCGCTCGCGCCGCGCGGCCTTGGCGGAGCGTCCAATGCCTGGGCTGCCGATCCCAGTCGATCCGCCACGGGCGGCACCCTACTGGCCAATGATCCACATCTGGGCCTCAGCGCGCCCGGGATCTGGTATCTGGCGCGGATGGAGTTGGCGACCGGCGGCGTTATTGGCGGAACCATCCCAGGGCTGCCTGCCGTGCTCACCGGACGCTCAAACGACTTGGGCTGGGGGATCACCTCTTCCTACATGGATGATCAGGATCTCTTCATCGAAAAGATCAACGCCGAAAATCCCGAAGAATATTTAAGTCCAACGGGTTACACGCCTTTCGTTACCCGCCGGTCCATCATCAACATCAAGGACGCGCCGCCAGTCACCCTGACTCTTCGCTGGACCGAGAACGGGCCGGTTCTGCCCGGATCCATGTTCTCTCTGGCCACCATCACCCCGCCGGGTCACGTGGTCAGCCTTGGCTGGACGGCTTTGTCTGGCGAAGATACCTCGGTCAGTGCCGCCATCGCTTTGATGCGCAGCGCCTCGGCCCGGGAAGCGATCCGCGTCGCCGAAAATTATATTGCACCTTCGCAGAACCTGACGCTGGCGGATAAGGAAACGATTGCCCTCAAGACCATCGGCGCCATTCCCCAGCGCGATGCACGCCATCAAAGCAAGGGCCGCCTGCCAAGCCAGGGCTGGCGCCGGGAAAACATTTGGAAAGGCCGCGCGCCCTATGCTGCCAACCCGGAATTCATCAGTCCCCGTGGCGGGATCCTGGGCAATACCAACAACAAACTGCTGGACCGCCCCTTTCCCAACCATGTCTCCTTCGACTGGGGCGACACCCAGCGGATCAATCGCTGGCGCCGCTTGATGCAGAACCGCGAAGTGCATACGCGCGACAGCTTTATTGAGGCGCAGCTTGATACGGTATCCTACTCTGCCCGGGCCCTGCTGCCGCTGATAGGGGCAGACCTGTGGTTCACCGGCGAGGCCGCCCCCGAAGGCAGCCGCGAACGCCAGCGTCACACCGCGCTGACCCTGCTGTCTGAATGGAACGGCGAAATGAATGAGCACCTGCCGGAGCCGTTGATCTATGCGGCCTGGCTCCGGGCGCTGCAAGCGCGGCTGATCACCGATGATCTGGGACCGCTGACCGAAGAGTACAAACACGTGGACCCGCTGTTCATCGAACGGGTCTACCGCGACATCGATCGTGCTGCCGCCTGGTGCGATGTCCGGCAAAGCGCGCCGCAGGAAACCTGTACCGACATGGCACGGCTGGCGCTGGACGATGCGCTGATCTGGATCGAGGAACGCTATGGCACCGCGCTGGAATCGCTGCGCTGGGGCGATGCCCACCAAGCCACCCACGACCACGAGGTTCTGGGCGAGGTGCCAGTGCTGCGGTTCTTTGTGAACATCCGCCAGTCCACCAGCGGCGGCGACAACACCCTGCAGCGCGGGCGCACCTCTGGCGAAGGCCCGATGCCGTTTCAGAATGTCCATGCCGCTGGGTTCCGCGGCGTCTATGATTTTGCCGATCCGGACAGTTCGGTCTTTATCACCTCGACCGGCCAGTCAGGACACTTCCTCTCGCGCCACTATGACGACATGGCCCAGTTGTGGCGCCGGGGTGAATATATTCCGATGTCTCTGGACGAGGATCTTGCCCGCGCGGCGGCAGTCGGGGTGACCCGTATCCTGCCCCGGAACTAGACAGAGAGCCCCCGGATGGAAGATCAAGCCGTCACTCTGATCATCTTTGGCCTTCTGTTCTTTGCCGGGTTGGCGGCCGACCGGATCGGGCGACGGTTGCGCCTACCCCGTGTGACGCTTCTTCTGGGCTGCGGCTTGCTGATCGGTCACTCCGGGTTTGGTTTGCTGCCGGACAGCATTACCGAACTGTACCCAGTGATTGCTGTGGTGGCGCTCAGCGCGGTTGCGGTTCTCTTGGGCAGCGCCTTGTCCATGTCCAACCTGCGCCAGCATGGCCGCGTGGTTGTCGTCGTGTCACTGTCCATCGTTATCGTCAGTCAGGTCGCCGTCACAACCGGGCTTTGGGCCATGGGCCTGCCGCTGACGCTGGCCATCCTGCTGGGCGCGCTGGCCACGGCGACCGATCCCGCAGCCACCTATGACGTGATCGATCAATCCGGGCAGGATACCGGATTTACCCAAACTCTCAAAGGCTTGGTCGCCATTGATGATGCTTGGGGGCTGTTCGCCTTCAGCCTTGCACTGCTGCTGATTGATCTCATCAGCGGTATTGGTGACGGTGTTGATACGCTGATCATCGCCACGCAAGAGGTTGTCGGATCGATAGGACTGGGGATCGCCATCGGCATTCCTGGTGCGCTGCTGACCGGACGGCTGTCAGATGGGGAGCCGCTGCGGATCGAGGCGCTTGGCCTGATCTTCCTGACCGCCGGACTGTCGCTGATGCTGGAGCTGTCCTATCTGATTGCAGGCATGACAGCCGGCGCGGTGATCGTAAATCTGGCCCGCCACCACACTCGGGCCTTTCACGAGATCCACAATTTCGAATGGCCCTTCATGATCATCTTTTTCGTACTCGCCGGTGCAACGCTGGACCCCGAGGCGCTGGCGACGCTGGGTATGGCGGGCCTTGGCTACTCGGTTCTCCGGGTGTTGGGGCGCATCTTTGGTGGCTGGATCGGCGGTATACTGGCCCACGCCCCGGCGACCGAACGGCCCTATTACGGCGCCGCGATGCTGCCGCAGGCAGGCGTGGCAATCGGCATGGCGCTGGTCGCGGCCGAGCGGTTTCCCGAACTTGCGCCATCCATCATGGCGCTGGCAATTGGAACCACGGTGGGGTTTGAGCTGATCGGCCCCATCCTCGCCGCAGCCACGCTCACACTGCAATCACGTCCGCGAAAAGATGCAATGCCGCCGGATTCTCAGTAGCGGGGACTTCGGAGGTTCAATGATGCACGGTACGACGGATCAAAGCCCGTCGTACTGCGCCCGTTGTTTCGCGGTCCAGAGCACGGTGATTTCAAAGCCACTGTCGGTTTGCTCTTCGGAGACAACAACTTCCTGCGCGAACAGCCAGGCACGTTGCTTGCCTTGCGAAAAATCAAGGCTCAGCACTTCCTGGTGCTTTGTGCCTTGCAGTTTTTCCGCGATATCCGCCAAGAGCCCGTCGATGCCTTCGCCCGTCAAGGCAGAAATCGCGTGGATCCCTTCCTCGCGGGCGGCGCGCTGACGGCGCGCCTCGGCTTCTTCCTCGCTGAGGTTATCGAGCTTGTTCCAGACCTCAATCTGGGTGCGGTTTTCATCCACCCCAAGCGACGTCAGGATCGCGGCCACATCGCGGGCCTGATGCTCGGTCTCATCGTGGCTGATGTCGCGCACGTGCAGGATCACATCGGCGGCCAGCACCTCTTCCAGCGTCGCGCGGAAGGCCGCGACCAACTCGGTCGGCAGATCCGAGATAAAGCCCACCGTGTCCGACAGGATCACCTCCGGACCATCAGGCAACAGCACCCGGCGCATTGTCGGATCCAGAGTGGCGAACAGCATATCCTCGGCCATCACCTCAGCCCCGGTCAGGCGATTGAACAGGGTCGATTTACCGGCGTTGGTATAGCCGACAAGCGCGACAATCGGATAAGGTACCTTGGCCCGCGCGGCGCGATGCAGCGTGCGGGTTTTCACCACCTTGTCGAGTTGGCGGCGTAGGCGCACCAGCTGATCGTCAATTGCACGACGGTCCGCCTCGATCTGGGTTTCACCGGGACCGCCAACGAAACCCAATCCGCCCCGCTGCCGTTCCAGGTGGGTCCAGGCCCGCACCAGCCGGGTCCGCTGATAGCTGAGTGCGGCCATCTCCACCTGCAGCACACCTTCTCGGGTGCGCGCCCGATCCGAGAAGATCTCGAGGATCAGCCCGGTCCGGTCGAGGATCTTGACCTTCCAGGCCTTTTCCAGATTTCGCTGCTGTACAGGGGACACCGGTCCGTCAATGAGGACCAGTTCCACCTCTTCGGATTTCAGCTTCTGCGCCAGTTCTTCGATCTTACCCGAGCCGAACAACATCCCCGCATGAGCCTTGGGCAAACGCACCACATCCGATCCGACAACGTCGAGATCAGGCAGCGCCTGAGCCAGCGCCACAGCCTCTGCAAGGGCGGGTTCGGGATCGCGCCGGTGTTGATCCGACTTGATCTCGGGATGCAGCACCCAGGCCCGGGTGCGCTTCCGGTCATGCTCCATCAAGAGGCGTCTTCACCTTCATAAAGGCTGATCGGCTGTGCGGGCATGATCGTGGAAATTGCGTGTTTGTAGACCAGCTGCGACTGTCCGTCGCGGCGCAGCAGGACACAGAAATTATCAAACCAGGTAATAACCCCCTGCAATTTGACCCCGTTGATCAGAAAAATTGTAACGGGAACCTTGGTTTTGCGAACGTGATTCAGGAAGGCATCCTGAAGATTCTGTCTGTCCGAAGCCATTATTATTATCTCGCCTTTTTTCTTGCTACGCGCTGCGGACCAACGCGCCTCGTTACAACCAACTATGGACGGAGACCGATTGGGTTTCCACCCGAAAAACATCAAATGCCAGAGCAGCGTAACGAGGTTTTCTTAACTGCGCCAGAGATTAGGCGACAAAAGCGCAATGATCGCCAGTGTTTCAAGCCGCCCGAGCACCATCGCAAAGCACAGCACCAGTTTGGCCGAGGGCACAAGCTGCCACAGCATGATCGGCTCGCTCGCCGCGACTTCGGTCAACGGGCCAGTTGTCGACAGGGCCGATACCGCCAGGATCAGCGAAGTTTCGAAATCCGTACCAAGGGCGGCAAGCACCGTGCTGATCAGCGCCAGAGACAAGGCAAAGAGCATGAAAAAGATCCAGGCCACAAAGGCGCCGTTCTTTTGCAGCCGCCGGTTGCCAGCCCCCTCGCCGCTGACCGATGACGGATGCACCAGCCGTTCCATTTCGCCAAGCCCGTTGAGATAAAGCGCATAGACCCGCAGCAATTTGACGCCGCCCGCTGTGGTGGCCACCCCGCCGCCAATCAGCGACAGGCCCAGAAGAATCATACCCGGGGTTTCCAACCCCGACCATTGCCCGGCGGCCTCCCAGTCGGCGCTTTCAAATCCGGTGGTGGACAGGAAGGACATCACCGTGAACAGCGCCCCCCAGAAGGCGCGCAGCGCCTGCATGCCATCCTCGGCGCTGTTGACCTCAAACGTTGCCAGCCAGTGGCGCAGGAACAAAAGCGTCGGAACCCCCAGCACAATCAGCAGGCCGGAACGGAACTCCGGGTCACGATCCAGCCGCCCGTCGCCGGTGCTGACCGTATCGGAGGAAAATGTCAGCCGCGACAGGGCAAAGAACATGAACAGGAACATGACCATTTCCCCGGCCATGCCGCTGTTTGCCGCCTCGGTGCCCCCGACCGATGAAATCCCCGAGGTCGCCATCACCGACATCGCATGGGTTAGCCCGGCCAGCGATTTGCTGCCGGTCATCATCAAAAGCGTCCAGAGAACCAGCGTCAGCGCGAAATAGACCGGCGTCAGGGTGCGTGCGACTGTGATCAATTGGCGCCGTGGATCCGCCTTTTGCATCAGAACAGGTGTCGCGCCACCGCCGCCCGGCTCCCCCTTGGCGGTGACTTCGAAGCCGCCCAGGAACATCGGCGCCAGAACTGCCGAGGCGGCGATCCACATCAAAAGGCCGCCAAGCCAGCCAACAATCGCCCGCCACAGATGTACGCTGGGCGGCAGCCGCCCCGGATCGGCAAAGATATCGGCGCCCGTTGTGGTGACGGCGCTGACCATGTCGAAATATGCGTTGAGGAAGCTTGTGTTTTTCAACGCATCCTGCACGGGAAGCGCGAGGAACAGCGGCAATACTGCAAAGGTTGCCAGCAGCGACAGCAGCTGCCCCGGCATGCCATAGCGGGGCCCCTTATTGCCCAGCGACAAGGCAATCACAGCGATCACAAAAAGCCCCAAGAGGCCGGAGAAAAAGAAACTTTGCGACGTCGGGTGGTCGTTCAGGATCACCGCATGGGTGGCCGGCACCCACATGGCAATGCAAGCCACACCCCAGATCAGCAGGAACAAGGGCAGACGCAACAGCCCGCCCGCGGTATGATTGCGTGCCGCCATGCTAGAAGTAGTCGATCGAAACCTGCATCAGGCGCTCGACCTCTGGAACATCGGCGGCCATCGCAAAGATCGCAATGACATCACCCTCTTCGATGCGCATTTCGCCGCTGGGTCGCAGGACCTCGCCTCCCTTGCGCACGGCGCCGATCAGTACGCCTTCGGGGAAGGGAATATCGCGAACCGCTTGTCCCGCCATCGGAGAGGTTCCCAGAACCTCAGCCTCGATCACCTCGGCTTCGGCATCGCCAATGGAATAGACCTGTCGAACGCGGCCATAGCGGATGTGCTGCAGGATCGAACTCACCGTGGTGGAGCGCGGGTTGATAAAGGCGTCGATCCCGAGAGGCGCCATCAGCGGCAGCAAGGTCGGATCATTGATCAGGGCCACCACGAAAGGGCAGCCTTCGGATTTGGCGCGCACAGCCGCGAGCATGTTGGTCTTGTCATCGTCGGTGACAGCAAGCATGGCATCGGCGCGATCAATACCGCCTTCAATCATCAGAGACCGGTCCAGCCCGTCACCGTTCAGAACGATGGTCCTCTCGAGTGTTTCAGCCGCCCGCTCGGCGCATTTGCGGCTTTTCTCAATGATCTTAGCGCGGATCCGTCCGGTGCGGTTCTCAAGCGCCTTTGCCACTTCAAGGCCCACATTACCGCCGCCCACGATCACCACCCGATCCTGGCGTTTTTCTTTCTTGCCAAAGACTTCGATGGTTCTGCTCACGTCGTCCGTGTGGCAAAACACATAGGCGCTGTCGCCGACGAACAGCTGATCGCCCGGTTCCGGTGCAAACAGGCTGCCATCACGCCGCACACCCACAACGATAGCCCGCAGGGTGGAAAACAGATCCGTCAGCTGCCGCAGCGGCGTGTTGACCACCGGGCAATCCTCGTCGATCTGAATGCCGAGGAGCTGCGCCTTGCCACCCATGAAGGTTTCCGTGTCAAACGCGGCCGGTGCCAGAAGCCGCTGAATGGCGGCGGCGGCGACCTCGCGTTCGGGGCTGATCACCACATCGATGGGCAGATGGTCACGCCGGTACAGGTCGGAATAGATCGCATTCAGGTAGCTGCGCGCCCGCAGCCGGGCAATCTTGCGCTGGATCGAGAATACCGAATGGGCAACCTGACAGGTCACCATGTTGACCTCATCCGAGTGGGTTGCGGCGATGATCATATCCGCATCCCGCGCCCCTGCCCGCTCCAGAACATCCGGGTATGAGGCAAAGCCCGCAATCCCCTGAACATCCAGCGTATCTGTCGCGCGGCGCACCAGATCCGGGTTGTTGTCGACAACTGTCACATCGTTGTGCTCGCCGGACAGGTGCCGCGCGATCTGCCAGCCAACCTGGCCGGCGCCACAGATGATAACCTTCATGATCTTTTCCCTTGGGCGCGATCTTGCCAGTTTTGAATGACAGAAGCCGCCAGAGGGGTCAAATCAATTGTACTGACCGTCATCGCGGGGCATTCTGGCAGCATGACCCGTGCTCACCGCCGCTTCCGATCCCTGTTCGCCGTGCCCGTTTTGGGCGCCGTCCTTGCCGGATGTGGCCCAGTGCCGGTCTATTACCGCGAAGGCGCTGATGTGCAGAGGCTTCAGGCAGATACGCTTTCCTGTCAGGTCAGCGCGCTGGAAAAGGCGCCCGTGGCCAATGAAATTCGTCAGCGCCCGCCCGTCTATTATCCCGGCGGGCAATATTGCAGGGACGGCAACTGCTGGAGCCGCCCCGGATACTGGGTTGATGGTGGCATCTATACGGTTGATGTGAACCAAGGTTTGCGCAGGCGTTTAGAGCAAAGCTGTATGGCCAAGAAAGGGTATCAAGAGGTCCCCCTGAGGCGTTGCACCACCGCCGAAGTGGGGCAGCGTCTGGCAGGACAATCGAGCCGCCTGCCGCCGCTGACTGGCGATGCTTGCGTCTGGAAAGGCCCTGACAACACCCTGCAGGTCCTGACGCCGTAGTCGGCCACGCTGCCGCCCCGGACACCAGGTTCTCTCTAGGCCTCCCAAACACAATGACTGTAGGCGCGCAGACCGTGCCTACGCGCCCCGTCATCCGTCCGCAGCGGTCAAACCATATCTTCTTCCTGCTCCACATGGGCGACGCGCGCGCCAGCCTTGTTCGAGGTGACAACGCCAAGCGATTTCAGCTTGCGGTGCAAGGCCGAGCGTTCCATGCCCACAAACGAAGCCGTGCGGCTGATATTGCCACCGAACCGGTTGATCTGGGTCAGCAGGTATTCGCGTTCAAAGGCCTCGCGAGCCTCACGGAGCGGCAGCGTCGCCAAGGCCCCGGATAGGACGACGCGGCCCTCGTCTTCGACCTTTTCCTCTTCACGCGGCAGGTCGCGCGCCTCGATCGGGCCATTGCCATCGCCAAGGATCAGGATCCGCTCCACTAGGTTTTTCAGCTGGCGTACGTTTCCGGGCCACATCATGGTCTGCATCAGTGCAACCGCCTCATCCGTCAGTTCACGCAGTGGCAGGCCTTGCGCCTCATTAAAGCTGCGGATGAAGTGTTCGGCCAGAACAGGAATATCCTCGCGCCGATCTGCGAGCGTCGGCACCGCAATCGGCACCACGTTCAGCCGATGATAGAGCTCCTGCCGGAAACGATCCGCTTCAATTTCTGCCTCCAAGGCCTTGTTTGTGGAAGAAATCACCCGCAGATCGACCCGCACGTTCTCGGATCCACCAACCCGCTGGAACTGCTGATCAACCAGCACCCGCAGGATCTTTGACTGGGTGCCGAGCGGCATGTCCGCGACCTCGTCAAAGAACACCACGCCGCCATGCGCCTGTTCTAGCAATCCCGGCTCAACCCCGCGGTCCGTGGTTTCACGGCCAAACAGCACCTCTTCCATCCGCTCCGGTTCGATGCTGGCGCAGTTCACCGTCACGAAGGGAGCCGAGGCACGGGCGGAATTGGAATGGATATAGCGCGCGGCGATATCCTTGCCCACGCCGGCAGGTCCCGTCAGCATCACACGGCCATTGGATTTGGTGACCTTGTCGAGCTGCGCCACCAGCGCCCGGAAGGCTGCGGAATTGCCGATCATCTCGGCAGCTCCGGTTTCCTTGCGGCGCAGATCGGTGTTCTCACGGCGCAAGCGCGAAGTCTCCATCGCCCGCCGGATCACCACCATCAGCTGATCGATATTGAAGGGCTTTTCGATGAAGTCATAAGCACCCTGTTTGATCGCCGCGACCGCAATCTCGATATTCCCGTGGCCTGAGATGATCACCACCGGTACCTCGGGATTGTCCCGCTTCACAGTTTTCAGGATGTCGATGCCGTCCATCTGGCTGTCCTTGAGCCAGATATCTAGGATCAGCAACGCCGGAGGCTCCTGCCCGATCTCGGCCATGCATTCCTCGGAGTTCGCCGCCTTGCGCGTGGCAAACCCCTCATCTTCCAGGATATCGGAAATCAATTCGCGAATGTCGCGCTCATCGTCAACGATCAGAATGTCACTCATGTCAGACCTACCTTCACTGTATTTCTGTTAGCCTCAGCCGTACGTACGGCGTCTGGCAGGCGGATCACCGCCATGGCTCCAAAATGGTTCTGTCCTTCGAACACCGGCGCATCCTCAAGCGTCAGGGTGCCGCCGTGTTCTTCGATAATCTTCTTCACAATCGGCAATCCCAGCCCGGTGCCTTCGTTCCGGGTGGTTACATAGGGTTCAAACAACCGTGCGCGGTCCTCTGGCAAGCCGATGCCATTATCGGCAATCGTCACCTCATATCCCCCTTTATCGGCCCGGCGCAGCGCCACGCGAATTTGCGGACCCAGATCCTCGGGCGCACCTTTTTTCTTCAGGCTTTCAATCGCTTCACCGGCATTTTTGATCAGGTTAGTCAGCGCCTGCCCGATCATCGTCGCATCCAGATCTGCACAGCACACGGTATTGGGCAGATCCGCCGTAATCGTCACATCCGGCTGGCCGGTGCGCTGCAGCACCACCGCATCCTGCACCAGCTTGACCAGATCTTCTTCATGGCGTTCTGGTTCCGGCATGCGCGCGAATTTTGAAAACTCATCGACAATCCGGCGCAAATCGTTGGTCTGGCGCACGATCACATCGGTCATGGCTTGCAGTTGATCGCTGTTTTCCTCGCCGAGCTTGGGCGCGAACTTGCGCTTGATCCGCTCCGCACTCAGCTGGATCGGGGTCAGCGGGTTTTTGATCTCATGGGCAATCCGCCGGGCGACATCGCCCCAGGCGGCCATCCTCTGGGCGCTGACAAGATCGGTAACGTCGTCAAAAGCCACCACATAGCCTTCGAGGTTGCCATCATCGGACCGGCGCTGCGACATCCGCACCAGCAGGTTTTCCAACCGGCCATGCCGCGTCACCTTGATCTCATCCTGCGCGGTTTCCGCGCCATCCTTGGTCAGGGTTTCGAACAGCGGGCCGAATTCCGGCACCGCAACGGCGAGCGCCAGCGATTGCCGGTCCCCGTGCCAATCCAGCAGACGTTCCCCGGACCGATTCACAAAGGCGACCCGGCCATCGGCATCCAGCCCCACGACACCCGAGGTGACTGAGGAGAGAACCGAATCGAACAGCCTGCGACGGCGCTCAATCTGGTCGGTGTTTTCCAGCAAGGTCTTGCGCTGTTGTTTCAGTTCCCGCGTCATCCTGTTGAAATACTGGCCAAGTTGGGAAATCTCGTCACCGCCGTTCTCTTCGGGCACCTGCACGTCAAGGTCACCGCCACCGACCCGGCGCGCGGCCACGGTCAGGCGACCGACAGGACCGGACAAACGTTCCGCAAACCACATGCCCAACCACATGGCCGCCAGGATCAGGATCAATGCAAACCCGATGTACAAAAGGCCGAATTCGAACAGCACCCGACCGCGCTCTTTCTCAAGCTGTTGATAGAGGTTCGCGGTCTGCTGGGTTTCATCCAGAAGGTTCAGCAATTCACCATCCACATCGCGGCTGATGTACAGGAACCGGTCGACAAAGGCGTTCAGGCGCACAATGGCCCTGAACTCGTTATTGTCCCAGTCCTGGATGATGCTCATCCCTTGCTCGGCCGCCTCGGTGATCTGTTCGGGATCGGGATGCTCGAAATCAAATTCGTAGGACCGTTCGCCCCGCGCCCGGATATCGCCAACGCCATCAATGACATAGGCCTCGCGTAGGCCACGCTGGATCTGCAGCTGCCCCTGCGACAGAACCTGCCGCAGCTCTGCATCGTTCATGAAAAAACTACGCGAGCGGCTGGTATCTAGGTAACGCGCAAGCGCCTCGCCATCTTCGGAAAGGTCACGCCGTTGTTCCACCTGATAGGCCTCGGCAGCCGCAAGCGACGAGCCGATGACCTGCCGAACACGCTGGGAAAACCAGCCCTCAAGCCCAACATTCACCGTCAATACTGCAAAGATCGCGACGATAACCGTGGGCACCAGCGCCAAAAACCCAAAGGCTCCGATCAGCCGTAGGTGCAGTCTGGAGCCAGCCGATTTGGAACGGCGCGCCGCGAACAGACGCACAATCTGGGTCAACACCAAGGCGGCAATCGCCATGATGTAGACCATGTCCGCCAGCAGAATCAGGCGCAACGACATAGAGGATGCGCCGTGCCCCAAAGGACCAAAGATCAGAAACGTCACCAGAGCCAGAATCGGCCCCAGCAGGACAAGGCCAAGGGTGCCGATATTGCGCGCCTTCCGGGTTTTCCGCCACCGGTCAAACGCCGCGAGCGTTCTGAATCCCCCGCGAAGATGTGACTTCTGCGCCACTGGCTGCCCTCATTCTGATGTATGGCCTTCTAGGCCAACCGCCACATATCGCGACCTCACCGACGGCTGTGCCGGTCGGCCACGTTTCTGTGGCGATATTACATCAGTTTGCGCCGCCGTGTCACCTCAATATCAAGGTCCGTAATTTTCTTTCTCAGGGTATTGCGGTTGATGCCCAGCAATTCGGCGCATTTCGCCTGATTTCCGCCGGTTGCAGCCAGCGCAATCTCGATCAGAGGCGTCTCTACTTCGCGCAGCAGCCGTCCGTAAAGCCCCGGCGGCGGCAACATGTCGCCATGCAGATCAAAATAGCGTTGCAGGTGGCGCGCCACGGATTCGGATAGCTTTTCGTTGACTGCGCCACTGACCATGGGTTCGGCCCCGGTCTGCGGTCCCAGCGCCGCCGCAACATCGGATTTACCGATTTCCTCGCTCCGCGCCGTCAGCGCCAGTCGGCGAACCACATTTTCCAGCTGGCGCACGTTCCCAGGCCAGGCGAAATGGCGCAAAAGCTCGCGTCCTTCCTCGCTCAGCGTGCGGTGCGGCGCGCCTTCGTTCTCCGCCCGGATCAGGAAGTGCTCCGCCAAGAGCGCTATATCCTCGACCCGTTCGCGTAGCGCGGGCACGTGCAGTTCCGTCCCGCAGAGCCGGTAATACAGATCGGCGCGCAGCTCCCCGGCCTCCATCGCCGGAGCCAGGTCTTTCTGGCTCGTCGCCATGAAACGCGGAGAATGATCACTGGTCGCATCCATCATGCGCACCAGCCGGGCCTGCGCCTCATCCGGCAGATCCAGTAACTCATCAATCAGCAGCGTGCCGCCCTTGACCTGCGACAAAAGCCGTGCAGGACCTTCGAGCTCGATCAGCTCGGCGGCGGTGGCGGTCACATAGGGCAAGGTACGCCGGTCGGAGAAATCGTGAATAGCACGCGCAATCAATGACTTGCCCGTACCACTTTCACCCGTAACCAAAAGCGGCATATCGGTGTTCATCACCCGCGCGATCAGGCGGTACAGGCCCTGCATCACCTCGGTACGACCAACGAGAGGCAGTTCCTCGGGGCGGTCGCCTTCTTCTTCCGAACGGGCCGTGGTCGCGGTGGTCCGTTTCTCCGACAACGCCTTGGCCGTGCGCTTCATCAGCTCCGGCAGGTCAAAGGGTTTCGGCAGGTAGTCATAGGCATCCGCCTCGGCCGCCTTGATCGCGGTCATGATGGTGTTTTGGGCCGAAATGACGATCACCGGCAGTCCGGGACGGTCCTCGGCAATCTTGGGCAGCATTTCCAACCCGTTTCCGTCCGGCATCATCACGTCGGAAATCACCACATCACCCTTACCCTCGGCCACCCAACGCATCAGCGTGGTCAGGGATGAGGTCGCATGAACCTTGCATCCGGCCCGCGTCAGCGCCTGTGTCAGAACCGTGCGAATGGTGCGGTCGTCATCTGCGACCAGAACGGTGCCATCCATCGATCAACTCTCCTGCGATTGGACGTCGCGCGGAACACGCGACAAAGAAAGCCTGAAAACTGTGTGCCCCGGTTCGGAGCTGACAGAAATCCAGCCGTCATGGTCGGCAATGATCTTGCTGACCAATGCGAGCCCCAACCCGGTGCCGTTTTCACGCCCCGAGACAAAGGGATCAAAAATGTCCTCCCGGATGGTGTCCGGCAGCCCCGGTCCATCGTCGATGATCTCGATCTGAAGCGGTAATAGTTTCCCGGTTCCATCGCTGCGGCGCAGCCGGAAGGAATGCTCGTAAAAGGTACGGATCCGAATTTTTCCGCCTTTTTTTCCAGCGGCTTCGGAGGCGTTCTTCAACAGGTTCAGGATCACCTGGAGCAGCTGATCTGCATCGCCCCAAGCCGAGGGCAAAGACGGATCATATTCTTCGGTGATCGTCATATTGGCGCCGAACCCCAACAGCGCAGAGCGCCGGGCCCGGTCCAGAACATCGTGCAGGTTCACCGGTTTGAAATCCGGCTCCGAGAGATTGCCGAATTGCTCCACCTGCTCCAGCAGTTTCACGATCCGGCGGCTTTCGCTGACGATCAGATCGGTCAGCTCCAGATCTTCGGCCGACAGGTTCATGCTCAGCAGTTGCGCCGCGCCGGTGATCCCGGCCAGCGGGTTCTTGATTTCATGGGCCAGCATTTCCGCCATCCCGATGGCAGATTGCGCCGCCGATTTGGCAGAATGGTTCTGCGTCATCCGCCCGGCGAGTTCACGCGGGGACAGCATCAGCAGCATCATCCCCTCGTGGCCGCTCACCGGGGAAATCTGCACCCCGCATTGCAGTGGCGCACGGCTGCTGGCGCCGACGTCAATGTCATTGACGAACAGGGGCGTGCCCGAACTGCGGCTGCGCGCAAAGGCATCCGTGATCGGCGCATCGATATAGATCTGGCTCCAGACCGGTTTCCCCATCAACGCCTTGCGCGAGGTGTTGAGGAAACCCTCCGCCGCAGAATTTGCATCCGCGATCAAGTCTTCCGCATCAATCAGAAAAGCCGGGACCGGAAGCGAAGCCCATAGCGCACCATCGTCAATCACGCTGCTACCTCGTCTGTTTGCTCACTCAAAGCTGCCTCAAGAAGAACCAGAACCTGATCTGGGTCGCGCTCCGTCAGAACCGCACGGCGCAGAACGGGGCCAGTGCCTGCGGCGTCCATGTACCAGCCCAGATGTTTGCGTGCGACGCGGGTGCCCAGATCGATGCCGTAGAAAGAGAGCATTGCCTGATAATGCTCTGAAACCATGTCCAAAAGCTGTTTCCCTTCGGGGACATCCGGCTTGGGCGTCTGCCAAAGATCATGCGCGATCTCGGCCAGCAGCCACGGTTTTCCCTGGGCGCCGCGGCCAATCATCACGCCATCAGCGCCGGATTGGTCCAGCGCCTGATGGGCCGCGCCCGTGCCAGTAATGTCGCCATTGGCCAGAACCGGTATATCCACCGCGTCTTTTATGGCTCGGATCGCTGCCCAATCGGCGGACCCCTTGTAGAACTGGCAGCGAGTGCGACCGTGGATGGTCACCATCTTGATGCCCGCATCTTCGGCCCGCCGCGCCACCGAGGCGGCGTTGAGACTCCCCTCGTCCCAACCAAGGCGCGTTTTCAGCGTCACCGGGATATCGACCGCCGCCACGACGGCCTCGATCAGCGACAGGGCGTGATCGGGCGTCTTCAACAGCGCCGAGCCGGAATAGCCATTGGTCACCTTCTTGGCCGGGCAGCCCATGTTGATATCGATAACCCGCGCGCCTCGGTCCGCAACCTGCCGGGCGGCCTCCGCCATCCAATGGGCTTCGCGTCCGGCCAGCTGAACCGCCGTATTCTCCACATCCGCGCTCAGCTCGGCCCGCTCACGCACACCGGGCTTGGCCTGCACCATTTCCTGACTGGCCACCATTTCGCTCACGGTCAGCCCAACGCCAAAGGAGCGGACCAGATCCCGAAACGGGCGGTCCGTGATTCCGGCCATCGGCGCGAGTGCGATAGGCGGTGTCATAGAGGTGGTTCCGAGGCTGAAGGGCAACTGCCTAATCCTTGTGCAACTGAGACTTTTCTAACCGGGAGCGCCGGGGAGAGACAATGAAATGGCCCCGAATGATCCAATATTCCAGATCGCCTGCCTGTTTTTTAAGCACGCCGCCTTGGGTGATTGCCTCTGTAACTGGCAGGTCCTAAACAGCCAAGCAAAAGCCGGAGGCTGCCTTTTGACCACTGCCGCTCTTATCGTTGCTGCCGGGCGCGGAACCCGCGCTGGCGGCGGCCTGCCCAAGCAATGGCGCCCGCTGAAAGGGCGCCGCGTCATCGACTGGACCCTTGCCGCCTTTCGGCAGGCGGGGATCAAGAAGATCGTTCTGGTCCTTTCGCCGGATGACAGCGCGGCCTGGCAGGAGTTTCAGGGACAGCCGGGGATTGTCCTGGCCCCAGGGGGCGACACGCGCTCCCACTCCGTTCTGAACGGGCTGGAGGCTATTGAGACGCAGGACATCACCAGAGTGCTGATCCACGACGCTGCCCGGCCCTGCATCACCCCGGATTTGATTCATGCGGTAGAGGACGCGCTTGCCACAGGGGCAGCAGCGGCCCCGGCTCTGGCGGTCACAGATGCGCTGTGGACCGGGCACGATGGCAAAGTCACCGGCACCCGCGACCGCGACGGGCTATTTGCGGCGCAGACACCGCAGGGCTTTCGCTATGCCGAGATCCTTGCCGCACATCGCGCCCATCCGGGCGAGGCAGCAGACGATGTCGCCGTGGCCCGCGCTGCCGGGCTTGACGTTGCCATCGTTCCGGGAAATCCAGACAATATCAAAATCACCGGCCCCGCGGATTTTGCCCGGGCCGAGGTGATCTTGGATAGAGCAGATAACGACAGGTCAGAAGAGGACAGGATGGATATCAGGCTGGGAAATGGCTACGACGTTCACAGATTTGGTGCGGGCGACCATGTTGTGCTCTGCGGCGTAAAAATACCGCATGACAAGGGGTTGCAAGGCCATTCTGATGCCGACGTCGGCATGCATGCGGTCACTGACGCGATCTATGGCGCGCTGGCCGAAGGCGATATCGGCCGCCACTTCCCGCCCTCCGATCCACAGTGGAAAGGCGCGGCGAGCGACATCTTCCTGCGTCACGCCGTCGAGCTGGCGCGCAACAAAGGCTTCCAAATTTCCAACGTCGACTGCACGCTGGTTTGTGAATACCCCAAGATCACCCCGCATTCTGCAAAGATGCAGGCGCAAATGGCATCGATCCTTGGCATTGATGCAGATCGGGTCTCGGTCAAGGCGACAACATCCGAACGGCTCGGCTTTACCGGGCGCAGCGAAGGGATCGCGGCGCTGGCAACCGCGGCATTGGTGAAATCATGAATATCGCAACAGCAATCGGAACCGTTCTGGGCGTCGGTTATCTGCGCCCGGCCCCCGGCACTTGGGGATCCTTGGTGGCGCTACCGCTGGCCTATGGCTTGCATCTGGTCGGCGGCTTTCCCCTGCTTGCTGCGATGACCCTCATCTGCACCGCCGCGGGTCTCTGGGCTGCAGCCGAGATGACGCGCGGCAAGGAGGACCTGGATCCGTCCGAATTCGTTATGGATGAACTGGCCGGTCAGTTCCTGGCGCTCTGGGCGATTTCCTATCCGTCCTGGGCGCACGGCATCGACATCACCGCCCTGTGGCCGGGCTGGGTCACCGCCTTTGTGCTGTTCCGCCTGTTCGACATTCTCAAACCCGGCCCCGTCGGCTGGGCCGACCGCAAGAAAGGCGCGGTCGGTGTCATGATGGACGATGTGATCGCCGGGTTCTTTGCCGCCATCGGCGTTGCCTTGCTGGCTGGCCTGTCGCACGGGGTGCTGGGGCTGTGAGTGTCGATGTTGCCGATCTGATCGCCCGCGCCGCCAAGGCAGGTGTTACCATCGCCACCGCCGAAAGCTGCACCGGCGGCATGGTCGCAGCGGCCCTGACCGATATTCCGGGCTCATCGGCGGTGCTGGATCGTGGCTATGTCACCTATTCCAACGATGCCAAGACCCAGATGATCGGCGTCCGCCCAGAAACGCTGGCCGCGTTCGGCGCGGTGAGCGAGGAAGTCGCGCGGGAAATGGCCGAAGGTGCCCGCGCCCGCGCCGGAACCACCCTGGCCGTGTCGATCACCGGGATTGCCGGACCGGGCGGTTCTGAGTTCAAGCCCGAAGGCCGGGTCTGTTTTGGCCTCTCTGCCGAAGGGAAGGAAACTCATGTGGAGACCATCGAATTTGGCGCCATAGGCCGCGCGCAGGTTCGCGCCGCCAGCCGGGATCATGCCCTTTCCCTGCTGGAACGGGCCACTTCACATTAAGTCCATAAAGCGGGCAAACGAGCGCATTTCTTGCCCAATTATTAATCGCTTCGCTAAAAGCTGCAAAAAACAGCACCCAAGCACCGCATGATGCTTCTTTTAGCATCGCTCTTGCGTTTTGTCGGCCTCCAACCACTCAATCTTGATGGAAGGAACCCAAAATGAACGGAGCTGATACAGCCTGGATCATTGTGGCGACGGCTTTGGTGCTCTTTATGACGCTCCCCGGTCTCGCGTTGTTTTACGGCGGGCTGGTACGTGCCCGAAATGTTCTCAGCGTCTTCATGCATTGCTACGCGATTGCCTGTTTGATGAGCGTTCTGTGGTTGGTCGCCGGTTACTCCATCGCATTCGGCGGCGGCACCAGCGGTTACTGGGGCGGGCTGGACAAGCTGTTCCTGAGCGGCGTTGATGCAGACAGCCTGGCAGGCACCCTGCCCGAGGTGCTGTTCTTTGCCTTCCAGATGACATTTGCCATCATCACACCGGCGCTGATCGTCGGCGCCTACGTGGAGCGGGTTGGGTTTGGCTTTGTGCTGACCTTCTCCGGGCTGTGGATGCTCCTCTGCTATGCGCCTGTGGTGCATTGGATCTGGGGCGGCGGCATGCTGTCCGATGGCGGCATCTTTGGCGACATCGGCGTGCGTGATTTTGCCGGCGGGATCGTGGTGCATGAAACCGCAGGCCTTGCCGCGATCATCATTGCCGTCTTCCTTGGGCCGCGCAAAAACAGCACGACGCCGCCGCACAATCCCGGCTTCGTGGTCATCGGTGCAGCCATGCTCTGGGTTGGTTGGTTCGGCTTCAACGGCGGCTCGCAACTGGCAGCAGACGGCGGCGCAGCCATGGCGCTTACCGTGACGCATATTTCGGCCGCTACGGCATCGCTGACCTGGGCGCTGTGGGAAAAGGTCAAATACGGCAAAGCCTCGGTTGTCGGCATCGTCACCGGCACCATCGCAGGCCTTGCCTCGATCACGCCGGCCAGCGGGTTTGTCGGCCCGGTTGAAGCGCTGATCATCGGCGCCATCGCGGGTATCCTGTGCCAGGAAGCGGTCAATCTGGTGCGCAATGTGCTGAAGATCGACGACACGCTGGATGTCTTTGCCGTGCACGGCGTTGGCGGCATCTTCGGTACCATCATGATCGCCGTCTTTGGCGCAGGCAGCTGGGCTGCGCAACTGGGCGGTCTGGCAGTCGTGGGCATCTTCACCACGGTTGTCACTGTGGTTCTGGTCAAAGTGGTCGCTGCTGTCACCCCCCTGCGCGTCGATGCAGAAGCCGAAACCAACGGTCTGGATATCTCGGCCCATGGTGAACGGGCCTACGATCTGTCAAGTTAAGACAACAACTTAGAGAATTGAAATTCCTGAGACAGGCCCCTTTTTTGAAGGGGCCTGTTTTGTGTCAGCCGGTGTCACTGCGCGGCGAGTGGCAAGGTTGCCCCGGCCACCAAGGCAGGAGACTAGCCGTAAAGTTCCGCCGCCCGCCGTTCGAATGCCCGCACGATGCGCTGCATTGCCTCGTTAAACACCACGCCGATGATGCCCTGAAGCACCGCGTTCTTGAACTCGAAATCGACAAAGAAATCGACATTACAGCCGCCATCGGGACGATCTTCAAAAGACCAGTTGGATTTCATGTAGCGGAACGGACCGTCGAGGTATTCGGTATCGATCTTGCGCGTCACAGGAAACAGGGTCACCCGGCTGCCAAAGCGTTCGCGGAACACTTTGAACGAGATCACCAGATCGGCCTCCATAACCTCAGAATCGCCCTGTGGCGTCACGCTGCGGATCCGGGCTGCGGCGCACCACGGCAGGAATTTGGGATATTGCGCCACATCCGCCACCAGATCGTACATCTGCTGTGCTGAGTAAGGCAGCTGGCGGGTTTCCGAATGGGTGGGCATGGTTTCGTCGAATTTCCTGCTATGATCGTGCCGCGTCATGTCCTATGAACGCGCGGGAATTTCAAGGGGTCAGCCATGTCACAGCGTCCATATGTCATCGATGTGATGATTTCAGCCAAGGCCATCGCCGCACGGATCGAAGAGCTTTGCGGCGATATCCACGCCGAGTTCGGGGACACCGACAAGCTGGTCGTCGTCGGCCTGTTGCGCGGCAGTTTCGTCTTTATCGCCGATCTTGTCCGAGAGCTGGACCTGCCTATCGAGGTCGATTTCCTTGAGGCGTCCTCCTACGGTGACGGTATGGAGAGCAGCCGGGAAGTGCGCATTCTCAAGGACTTGCGCGGCGCCATTGAAGGTCGCGACGTGCTGGTCGTGGAGGATATCGTTGACACCGGTCACACGCTGAACCACGTGATCGGCCTTTTGAACAGCCGCAAGCCCGCACGGCTTAAATCCATTGCCCTGCTCGACAAACCCTCGCGCCGCGAGGTGGATTTCCGCGCCGACTGGATCGGCTTTGAAATCCCCGATGAATTCGTCGTCGGCTACGGCATCGATTTTGCGCAGCGCAACCGTAACCTACCCCATATCGGCAAAGTCCGCTTCACTGACGACGGCGCCTGATCCCGCGCCATAGTCTGGGATCGGCGGCAACCTCGTTCAGTGGTTGCCACCTGGCGCCTGGTTCAGAACAGCGTCGATTGCAGCGACAAAGATCGCAGACCCAACGGGGATAAGCTCATCCGGGAAATCATAATCCGGGTTGTGAAGCTGCGGCATGGTCTCGCCTGCGCCGAGCCAGAACATAGCGGATTTGGCTACCTTGGAGAATTGACCAAAATCCTCTGACCACGGCTGTGGCACCTGCCACAACTGCGCTGGGTAACCCGCTGTTTCTGCGCCAAAAGACAAGATCTCGGTTGCCTCAGGGTGGTTGGCGCACGCATCAAAGACATCGTCATAGGAAACGGTGTATTCCAGCCCCTCTGCCGCGCAGACCTCTGCAAGAACCGCGTTGGCCTCCTCCGTCAACTGCTCCATCCGGGAATCGGTCACGGTCCGCAGGGTGACCCAGATTTCCGCCTCTCCCGGCGCGATGCCGAATGTCGGCTCCCCCAGCCAGGCGTGGGTCAGGGTTACGCGGGCGAAATCGGCGGACATCTCTCCGCCCGGCCCCAGTGCCACCAGTCCCGGCATCAACTTGGTCAATGCCCCGGCTGGGGATACCCCGTCCTGCGGCGCCGCTGCATGGGAGGTCTTGCCCATGAGCCGGATCCGCATGCCGCGCGACGCGCAATTTGCGGGTCCTTGACACAGGGCCACCGCACCGGCGGCGAGACCCGGATAGTTGTGAAGTGCAAAGGCATAGTCCGGTTGGATGCGTTCAAATTGCGGATCTGCAATAACAGCCGCAGCGCCCTTACCGGTTTCCTCGGCGGGTTGGAACAGCAGCACCACCCGGCCCGTTTGCGGACGGGTGCGCGACAGATCCTCCGCTAGGGCGGCAACCATCACCATATGACCGTCATGACCGCAAAGATGCCCGCGCCCCGCATGGGTCGAGCGATAGTCGGCCCCCGACACTTCCTCGATCGGCAACCCATCCAGCTCACAACGGATCAGCACCGTCGGACCCTCGGCAGCGCCACGATAGACGGCCGCAACGCCGTGTCCGCCCAGCCCGGTCAACAATTCATCCGGCGCGTGTTGGCGCAAATACTCCGCGACCACATCGGCGGTTTTTTCTTCATTGCCAGAGACTTCCGGGGTTGTGTGAAGCCTGTGGCGCAGCGCGGTCAGCTGCGCCAGACGCTCAGGCGTCATGCCCGCCCCAGCCTTGCATTCCGCGCCTCGCGCAGCCGGGCAAAGTCATCCCCTGCGTGATAGGACGACCGGGTCAACGGCGTGGCCGAGACCATCAGGAAGCCCTTGCCGTAGGCCGCCTTTTCGTAAGAGGCGAATTCCTCGGGCGTCACAAAACGATCCACTGCGTGGTGTTTTGGGGTCGGCTGCAGATACTGGCCGATGGTCAGGAAATCGATATCCGCAGCGCGCATGTCGTCCATCACCTGCTTCACCGCCTGCGCGTCCTCGCCGAGGCCAACCATGATGCCCGATTTGGTGAACATCGACGGATCCAGCTCCTTCACGCGCTGCAAAAGGCGCAGCGAATGGAAATACCGCGCGCCCGGACGTACCTCGGGGTACAGACCCGGCACCGTTTCCAGATTGTGGTTGAACACATCCGGACGAGCCTCGACCACGGTTTCCAGCACTTCCGGCGCACATTTGATGAAATCCGGGGTCAGGATCTCGATCGTGGTCTTCGGGCTCCGGTGGCGGACGGCCCGGATCGTCTGAGCGAAATGCTCGGCGCCGCCGTCATCAATATCGTCGCGGTCAACGGATGTGATCACAACGTGGTTGAGCCCCAGTTTTTCCACCGCATGGGCGACCCGGCCCGGCTCAAAGGCGTCCAGTTCCTCGGGCGGCTTGCCGGTGGCAATGTTGCAGAAGGTGCAGGCCCGGGTGCAGACCTCGCCCATGATCATCATCGTGGCGTGGCCCTGGCTCCAGCATTCGCCCACATTGGGGCAGCCGGCCTCTTCACAAACGGTCACAAGATTGTTTTCCCGCATGATCTTGTGGGTGTCGGCATAGCCTTTTCCACCGGGCGCCTTCACGCGAATCCAGCTGGGTTTCTTCGGCTGTTCGTTATCGGGGCGGTGCGCCTTTTCCGGGTGGCGCTGCGCGGGGATTTTCAGGTCTCTCACGGGTTTTTCCCTTGCGGCAACTGTTCATCCGCTGATGTATCACAGCCGCAGAGCAATGACACGGCCATTTCTGCAACCCTGGTTTCACCCTTTCGCAACCGCCGCCGAACCGCGCCTTCAGCGGCATCGTGCCAGTCTTGTGATCATCCATCTCTGCAATGCGGCGCTGAACATTGCTTGTGCAGCATTCCCCATTGCAGCGTTTGCGCAAGTTTATTAAGCCAGCGCCCAGAACCGATTTTCACCATATGGAGACCGACATGAAAGCTGGCGTCAAACTGCCCGAGGTAACCTTCCACACCCGCGTTCGCGACGAGGCGATCGAAGGCCCGAACCCGTTCCGCTGGGAAGACAAAACCACCGCCGACTATTTCGCGGGCAAGCGCGTTGTGCTGTTCTCGCTGCCGGGCGCCTTCACCCCGACATGCTCCACCTACCAGCTTCCCGGTTTCGAAAACGGCTTTGCCGATTTCAAAGCCGAAGGTATCGATGCGATCTACTGCATGTCGGTCAACGACAGCTTTGTGATGAACAAATGGGCGGAATCGCAGAACCTTGAAAACGTTCAGGTTATCCCGGACGGTTCTGGCGAATTCACCCGCAAGATGGGCATGCTGGTGGCCAAGGACAACCTCGGCTTTGGCGCGCGCAGCTGGCGTTATGCCGCCATCGTCAACGACGGTGTGATCGAAGCCTGGTTCGAAGAGCCCGGCCTGTCCGACAACCACGCCGAAGATCCCTATGGCGTTTCCTCGCCCGAAACCGTGCTGAACCACCTGAAAACCGCCAAGGCGGAAGTTGCAGCCTGATCTTCAGGCCTCATGATCTTCAGCGGGCGCGCCCGGCGCGTGCCCGCTGTCCTGCCTGCACTGGCTGACAATCCCTTCCCCCACCGATCTGACGACCTCGGCCAGTTGTTCGAACCAGCCTTCGCCGTCGGTTGAATCGCGTCGCACCAGCCCGATACGCCTATATGGCTGCGGCTCGGGGAACCTCTGAACCCGCAATCCTTCTGCACCGCCGCATTCTGCCTGCGCGGCAATTTCCGGCATCAGGGTCAGGCCGAATCCTGCCGCAACCAGTCGTGACAGGGTGGCCAGCGATCCCGCCCCCATATTGATTTCCGGCGCGGTACGTTGCATCCCGCAGATATCGAGCGCCTGATCGGTCAGGCAATGGCCATCCTCTAGCAGCATCAGCTGCTCTGATCGCAGATCCTGCGGGCGAATGCCGGGACCATGGGCATTGATCTGCTCCAGACGGTTGCAGGAGCCCGCCAGCAGGAACCGGTCGCGAAACAATTCAACCTCGACCAGACCATTACCGCCACTGGGCAAGGCCAGCACCGCTGCATCCAGCTCCCCGGCCTGTAACAGTGCCAGCAGCCGCTCTGTCGTGGCCTCGCGCACTTGAATCGCCAACTGCAAATCAACCGCGCGCAGCTGCGCCAGCGTTCCGGGTAGTAGATAGGGCGCAACGGTGGGAATCACCCCGAGGACAAGACTACGTCGTCCGCTGCTTTGATCCCGGGCCGTGCGGGCCAGGGTCTCGGCCGCCTGAAGCACCGCGTCGGCCTGCGCCAGCACCTGCCGCCCCAGCGGGGTTAGCACCACATCGCGGGCCCGGCGTTCCACCAGCGGGCCACCCATCACGTCCTCAAGCGCGCGGATCTGAACCGACAGCGCCGGTTGGGAGACATGGCAGGCCTCGGCCGCACGGCCAAAGTTCCTGTGGGCGCATAGCGCCTGAAAATAGGTCAGTTGTCGCAGTGTAAAGTTCATAGCCTCTATTTATCCCGACCAATCAAAACCACAAGCCATAGTTATCAGCCGATCAGTCTTTCCTGCTCTCCCTCCTGTCCGCAGGATTCGTAGTGGGATTGCAGCTGCTGCAGGGCGATGCGCAGCACGATCTTTCCAGATCGCGCCGACCAGCCAAGCTGCCGCTCTGCCGCCTCAAGCCCTTCAAGGTAGCAACAACAGCGCAGGGCGATATCGCTGAGCCCGGCGCCAAGGGCCGCCAGTGCCCGCCGCGCCCGGTCCCGGGCCGCCCGGGCTGTTGCGCTTGGCATCGGGGTTGGTTCAGGTCGGGCACAGGACTCACCGCCGAAATAAGCCGCCTCCTGCATCAGGTGATTACCGATCTGGGCCACTTCGAAATCCTCGCGCAGACGTTTGCCGACCTGAACCAGGTCGGGCGGCAGGAAGGGCTCACCGTTCTTGTCGATAAGCCGCGCCAACATATCCATCGGTGTCTCCCCGCCGCCATAACGCGTGCGCCGGGGGCGTGGTGACCGTCCTTTGTGGCCGCTGGGGCACCCGGCAAGAGGCGCGCCTCCGTTTTCGGCGCGGCTACGCGCCTTGTTCTCGCGTTCGGCGACCAGCCGGGTCAGAAGGTTACGCCCGGCACTGGCGATCTGGAAGCGGCTGAGCCGTCCGGACCGGGTGCAATCAATCCAGGTCAAAAGCGCCATCGCCCCGGCCGGCCCGCGGCTCACCGACAGCTGCGCCTCGACCGGATCGCCCTGCCGGACCACCACAGCGGTTTCCATACCCTCGGCCACCGCCAGAACAGCGCCGGGTTGCGCAAGACGCGTGAGGATTTCAACAGAACGGGCTTCAAGCAGGGCAGTTTGCGAAGGCGGCAGCGCCCCGCTTTCCTCAGCCCCAGAATGCCAACACGCCAGCGCAGTCAGAATGCTATCGATCAACGGGTCGTCGCGCCGGGTCTCAATCCGGCGCACCTGCCGCAGCACCGTAGACGGGTGACAGCCCGCCTGACGGGCCAGTTGCCGGATCGATTGCCCCGTTTCCGTATGCTGCAGATACCTTTGCGCATCCTCGGGAAGCCAGTCTGGCAGCTTCGAAACAGATAGTGTAACCATGATATCAGATCCCCGACTGTTGTTCAGGGAATAACCCACGGGGCACCCCCATGGTTACCCACAAGGGGATCGCGTCCTACTCACCTGTTTTTAAACAAAACTTCGCGTCCGACCATCATTCATTTCAAATTTATATCAATCAACCGACAATACAGCGCGCGCCAGTATGCCCTGCGCCGCAACACCCGTTCTAGTTGTGTTATGACATCGCCGCCCGTCGTCACAGAAAGGACCCGCGCGATGCAAGATGCTCTTAGCCGCCTAGCGGCGTTGCACCGACCCCGCCTTCTTGTCCGCACCGCCAGAATTGGCGCCAGCAGCTACCTGCGGGAGAAGAGCCTGAACCGATTGCTGGGATATGGCGCCCGGCCCAGCCCGTCGGCAGCGATCCTGAAACTGTTGGACATGGAGTATGAGCTCAACGCATGCCGCCTGCTGCGCGATACGGGGTATGACCTGCGCCGCCATATCGAGGTGCTGATCGCGCTGATGGGAGAGGCAAATCTCCTGCGGAGCAGTAAGGAAACATAATCCTCTCGGGGCGTTACTCATTCGACAGAACAGAAAAAGGCGGCAGCCGCATGGCCACCGCCTTACAGGGCCGCCCATGCCGGACAGCCCACAGCTTTCCGAGGCTTACAGGAAGGAATCCGGCATGGATGCCTTTTTCTCGGCCACGTAGGCTTCCAATGCATCCTTGATCGCCGGGTCCAGCGCAGGCGGCTGATAGGTCGCCAGCAGGTGATCAACCCGCGCAGAGGCAAGCGCATAGGTGTCGCGTGCGCCTTCCTCTTCCCAGGTTTCAAAGGGCTTGTAATCCAGTAGATCAGATTTCCAGAACGCCGTTTTAAAGTTCGCCTGCGTATGGGCGCAGCCCAGATAATGGCCGCCGGGACCTACTTCGCGGATGGCATCCATCGCCTGATCGTCTTCGCTGACGGTGACGCCCTTGGCCAACCCATGCAGCACGCCCAGCTGATCTGCATCCATCACGAATTTTTCGAAATCGGCCACCAGACCGCCTTCGAGCCAGCCACAGGAGTGCAGCATGAAGTTGACGCCAGACATCAGCCCCATGTTGAGCGAGTTTGCCGTTTCATAGGCGGCTTGCGCATCGGGCAGTTTCGAGCCGCAGAACGACCCGGCCGAACGGAACGGCAGCCCCAGACGGCGCGCCAGTTGGCCCGCACCATAGGTCACCAGCGAGGCTTCGGGCGTGCCAAAGGTCGGTGCGCCGGAGTTCATGTCGATGGAAGACACGAAGGCGCCGAAGATGACCGGAGCGCCAGGACGGATCAACTGGCTATAGGCCACACCAGCCAGAACCTCGGCCAGAACCTGCGTCAGCGTGCCCGCCACCGACACCGGCGCCATGGCACCGCCAACGATAAAGGGCGAAATGATGCAGGCCTGATTGTTCTTGGCATAGACTTCCAGCGCGCCCATCATCACATCATCGAATGTCATCGGCGAGTTGATGTTGATAAGCGAGGTCATCACGGTGTTGTCCTGCACGAACTCCTTGCCGAACAAGACGCCGCACATATCAACCGAATCCTGCGCGCGGCTGGGTTCGGTGACCGATCCCATGAAGGGCTTGTCGCTCAGCGTCATATGCGCCAGCAGCATGTCGAGGTGACGCTTGTTGACGGGCACGTCGGTCGGTTCACACACGGTACCACCCGAATGGTGCAGCCATTTGGACATATAGCCCAGTTTCACGAACTTCTGGAAATCCTCCAGCGTCGCATAACGACGGCCACCTTTGGCATCGCGCACGAAGGGCGGTCCATAGATCGGCGCCAGCACCAGGTTCTTGCCACCGATTTCGACGCTTTTTTCCGGGTTGCGCGCGTGCTGGGTGAAGGTGCTGGGCGCGGTTTCGCACAGTTTGCGGGCCAGACCACGGGGAATACGGACCCGTTCGCCCTGAACATCCGCACCAGCGGCCTTCCAGCGCTCCAGTGCCGCAGGATTATCGACGAAGTTGACGCCGACCTCTTCGAGGATGGTCTCGGCGTTGGTCTCGATAATCTCTATGGCTTCCTCAGTCAGAACTTCAAAGTTCGGAATGTTCCGCTCAATGTACTTGGCGGTTTCGATCTTGATGCTCGAACGTTCGGCGCGACGGGCGGCGCCTCCGCCCCCCCGGCTGCGCCGGCGCGGTGCTGCTTCAGTCATTGTTTTTCCTCACCAAAGCCGTGTCATTGACCTCGTGTCTACGCCCTTGCCCCGGCGCGGCGCCGAAGGATAACGGCCAATCAGGTTGAAAACCGACATATTCGCGGCAAAATTTCTGGGCACATCTGTACAGTATTGCTCCGTCTGCGATGACGATGCCGTCCAGCTGGGCCTTGAATCTATGATTAGCCATCAAAGCCGCACCTTAGGGGCGCAAATCCTTGCGGAGACAGGTTTCAGGCCATCTGCCCTCTTGCCAGCCGCCCTGTCTGCCCCTATGAGCCAGACATGAGCCAGACATCCCATGACCGCCTCCTGATTATCGACTTTGGCAGCCAGGTCACGCAGCTTATTGCGCGTCGCCTGCGCGAGCTGAACGTCTATTGCGAAATCCACCCCTATCAGAATGTCACGATGGACTTTGTGCGCGAAATGGCGCCCAAGGCCGTGATCTTCTCCGGGGGTCCGGACAGTGTGACCCGCGAGGGATCCCCCCGCGTGCCGCAAGAGATTTTTGACTATGGCGTGCCGATCCTTGGCATCTGCTACGGCCAGCAGGTGATGATGCACCAGCTAGGCGGCAAGGTGCTGTCGGGCCACGGCACCGCCGAATTCGGCCGCGCCTATGTGACCCCGACCGTCGACTCCCTGCCGCTGCTGAACGGATGGTTCCAGGACGACAGCGACCGCGAACAGGTCTGGATGTCGCATGGAGACCACGTCAGTGAAATCGCACCGGGATTCAAGGTCTACGGAACATCGCCCAACGCCCCCTTTGCAATCACCGCAGATGTGAGCCGCAATTTCTACGCGGTGCAATTCCACCCCGAGGTGCATCACACGCCGAACGGCGCCAAACTCTATGAGAACTTCGTGAAACTGGCCGGGTTCAGCGGCGACTGGACCATGGGCGCATACCGCGAACAGGCAATCCAGGCGATCCGCGATCAGGTCGGCGACAAGCAGGTGATCTGTGGTCTGTCCGGCGGCGTCGACAGCTCGGTTGCGGCCGTGCTGATCCACGAGGCGATCGGCGATCAGCTGACCTGCGTCTTTGTTGACCACGGTCTGCTGCGCAAAGGTGAGGCCGAAGAGGTCGTCACCATGTTCCGCGACAATTACAACATGCGCCTGATCCACGCGGACGAGCAGGACCTGTTTCTGGGGGAACTGGAAGGCCAGTCCGACCCGGAAACCAAGCGCAAGATCATCGGCAAGCTGTTCATCGACGTGTTCCAGAAACACGCCGACACCATCGAAGGCGCCGAATTCCTCGCTCAGGGTACGCTCTACCCTGATGTAATTGAGTCCGTGTCCTTCTCGGGCGGACCTTCGGTCACGATCAAATCCCACCACAACGTGGGCGGCCTGCCTGAGAAGATGGGTCTGAAACTGGTCGAACCCCTGCGCGAGCTGTTCAAGGACGAGGTCCGTGCGCTGGGCCGCGAGCTGGGCCTGCCGCAAAGCTTTATTGGGCGTCACCCGTTCCCCGGGCCGGGTCTTGCCATCCGCTGCCCCGGCGAGATCACCCGTGAAAAGCTGGACATCCTGCGCGAGGCCGACGCGGTATATATCGACCAGATCCGCAAGCATGGCCTTTACGACGAAATCTGGCAGGCATTTGTCGCGATCCTGCCGGTGCGTACCGTCGGCGTAATGGGAGATGGGCGTACCTATGACTACGCCTGCGCCCTGCGCGCGGTGACTTCGGTCGATGGTATGACTGCGGATTACTACCCCTTCAGCCACGAGTTCCTCGGCGAGACGGCGACCCGGATCATCAACGAGGTCAAGGGCATCAACCGCTGTACCTATGACATCACCTCCAAGCCTCCGGGCACCATCGAGTGGGAGTGATCCCTCGCGTGTAAGTCGTTGATACTTTAGATTGACGGCTTACACATTTTCCTTGGGCGCTCAGACCACACATTGATTTTCCGAGGTTCAGACCTCCAACTCTAAGAATGGGGAGTGCGGCTCGGGTTTCGAGTGATGACGTCCCGCATGCCATTTTCTTGCGACGTCTTTTTGAAACACGTGCCTCGGCTGGTACGGATGGCGTGCAACTCTGCCGTAACGACTGGCCAATCAATGCCCCCCCAATCACCTCGGCAACGAAGCCCTGACCGCGCCAAACCATGCTGTGGTCTGCGCTCTCCCTTAGAAAAAAATAGGCCCTTCCCCAGCGGCGCACGTACGGACTGTCTCTTTTGCACGGGAATGATGTCACCGGTTTCGGTGACCAAAACCTCGTATATTTACTGCACACCCCGGCACTCGATTATTACCCTATGACTGCGGGAGAAAAGAGAGTTTCTCGCAAACACTGCACAAAATCTTGACTACGCCCCCAACTGCAAAACCTATGACAACATCAAAATTCGAAACGAGACAAAAAATGCCTAACCAGTTCGAAAAACATCTACTACACTGGATGATGTTTTTGCCCTAAAACGTTTTACACACACAGGAGAACGCGAGCTATTTGAAAAAACATATAACTACAAGACACTCGATAAGTTAAAACTAGGAGAAGCCATTAAAGTCCAGGAATATACATTCCGGATTTCGAAAAAGAACGATCTATGCGGAATGCATTACCAGACTGCCCCTTATGGCTGCGCAAAAATTGTAAGCGTTGTCAAAGGCGAGATTATTGACGTTATTATTGGAGTGGGCGGAGCATCAAACGAACGAAACAAAGGCATAGTTTTCTCCGTTCACCTATCCGACAGCAACCGGAAAAGCCCATTTATTCCGGCTGGATACGCGCACGGCTTTCTGGTTCTTAGCGAAGAGGCCGTAGTTGCTTATCATCAGACAATTCATTTTGACGCGGCTTCTGACACCGGAATTCATTTTGTTTCATTCGGATTTCAATGGCTGGTACAAAACCCTATTATCAGCGAAAAAGACGCAGCGCTTCCGGGGTTGAACGAGGTTCTTTGATGCACTCAAAGGATTGTTCGACCTGAGACCTTATTGGATCAAAATATTGTTGAAAACGGAGCGTTGATGAATGCTCTGAAAATACTTCAAAACGGCTCCTTAAACATCCGCTCCACACCGCACTATTTATTTAGCAAGCGGCGACGGAATACATTTTAACTTCACTCCTGTACGCAACAGTGATGCGCTGAGGCAATACAATCTAGCAATATGGTGTTGCCGATTTTCGATAGCTATCCCGTCCGCCTTTAGTATTTTAACGACCGGATAATTTGGGTCTGACACTTGCGAAGATTTCCGAACGGGTCCGAACCTCTTTTTTTCAACTTAAGCATACATATTTTTAACACATCCTTCCTAGTTTGCTTGGCGTTGCTCCAGTACGCAAAGGCTGACCCGTGATCATTTGCCACCCTCTCAGGCTCATTTTCATCAAGACGATGAAGGTCGGGGGAACGTCGTTCGAGATCGCCCTGTCGAGTCTGTGCGATGGCGACAGCGTCATCACCCCCATTGCTCTGGATGATGAGGCTTTGCGCCGCAGGCTGGGGATTCCCGGCCCGCAGAATTATATCGCTCCGGTCTGGCGCAACGCTGATGGCGAAGAATACTGGAGAAGTTCAGGAGATTTCGTCAACCACATCCCGGCCCCAAGGGCTAAGGCCCTTACTCCACCCGACGTCTGGGACGGATATCGCAAGATTACCATCTGGCGTAATCCCTTCGATGTGGCAATTTCGCGCTATTTCTGGGTGGGCGGCACCGCAACCGGGATGCATTTTGACGAGTTTATCGACCGTCACCGGAGCTTCCTGCACGACAATGCCCGGATCGCACCCCTTACAGGAGAAGCCGCTCTCGACAGCTATCTGCGGTATGAATGCCTTGCGGATGACATGGAGTCGCTTCAGGTGCCCGGCCTGAAAGAGCTGTTCCAGGCGTTGAACGCCAAGAGCAATATCCGCCCCAAATGGGGCACATCTGTCGCGGAAACATATTCCATGTTCCCTGCCGCGGCAGAGATCATCGCAGAAGAGTGCAAGGAAGAAATCGCCTTTTTTGGCTATCAGAATCCATTGTCACATGCGCCCCCCCAAGCAGCACAAACAAAGGACAAACTCCATGTCTGAGCTCATATTCTCCCTCGCAGCAGGCCGGTCTGGCAGCGCCTGGCTTGCCAAGTTTTTGGAAGCGAACCTAGGCTTTCCAACCGTGCACGAACCGTTCGGCATTGACGATTTTGGCAATACCATGCCGGATATTCGCACCATGCGCTCCTTCAATATGCGCGGGATGGATGACGTGGTCCGCGGGTTCTGGGGCCGAAAGATGGCCAGCCTGCCAAAAGACAAGCCCTATGCGGAAACCAACCACACGCTCGGCAAATGTGGTCTGGTCGAAACTTTGATCGATCATCCGCGCTGCGACGATACGACAGTCATCATCCTGCGTCGGAACCTGGCTAAGCAATGCGCCAGCTACATCCAGCGCAATGATTGCGGGAACATGACGCTATTGTGGCAATGGTACCTGGCCCCCAATTATCGCAATGTCATCCTGAAACCCGAGTCCTTCCTGAAAATGGGCGTCGTCGGGACCGCGCTTTGGTACACGCTCGAAATGGAATGCCGTCAGCATTATTATGAACAAGTTTACGGCGACCGCGTCAGATTTGTGCATGCTCAGCTGGAAGACGTCATCACGCCTGAGGGCGCCCGCAAGCTGCTTGCAGATCTTGGCCGAGACCAAGCCGCAACGCTTCCTCCAAAGGCCAATGCGAATGTGGCGCCTCCTGACGTTGGGCTGATCGATGAGATCGACACTTTTCTGTCGAAAACCGGTTTCGACGCCCAAGCGCTGGTGGCCCAGTACCTGGATGCGGGGTTTAACCTGGATCAGTCACACAAGAAACAGCCCCAGGTCGCTGCCTCCTCTTGACCCTTCCATGCAATTGGGCCTTCTTGCTGCCCAAGCCATGCGGGGGACGACACAATGCAAGAGCAGCCAATACAGATCGCCAAGGCGGCACTGTGGATGACCGGCTCGATCGTCTCGTTCTCCTCCATGGCCATCGCCGGGCGCGAGGCGGGGCTGACGCTCGATACCTTTGAGATCATGGCCTACCGCAGCGTGGTGGGCGTGATCGTGGTGGTGGCGATCCTGACATTGACCGGCAAATGGCATCAGGTCAGCCGCGAGCGCATGGGGCTGCACCTGGTGCGCAATCTGGCGCATTTTACCGGCCAGAACCTATGGTTCTTCGCCGTAACGGTCATTCCGCTGGCTCAGGTCTTCTCTCTTGAATTCACCTCCCCCATCTGGGTGATCATCCTGTCCCCCCTGATGCTAGGCGAGCGCATGACGCGGGTGCGGGCGGGCGCGGCAATGCTGGGCTTCATCGGCATTCTGATCGTCGCGCGCCCCTCGCCGGAAACGATAAACGCCGGTGTTCTGGCGGCGGCTGGCTGCGCGATTTTCTTTGCCCTGACGGCGATTTTCACCAAGCGCCTGACCCGCCACGAAAGCATCGCCTCTATCCTGTTCTGGCTCACCTCCATGCAACTGGTGTTCGGCTTTGCCATGGCAGGCTGGGATGGCGATGTAGCGGTGCCGGATGCTACCACCCTGCCCTGGCTGGTACTGATTGGCCTTGCTGGCCTTACCGCGCATTTCTGCCTGACCAACGCCCTGTCGCTGGCCCCGGCCACCGTGGTGATGCCGATCGATTTCACCCGTCTGCCCGCCATCGCGATTCTGGCGATGATCCTTTACGGCGAAGAGGTGGTGATCTGGACCCTGCTCGGCGCTGTGGTGATTTTCGCTGCGAACTACATCAACATTCTGGATGCGTCCGGCAGGCTGCGCCCGCGCGGTGCGCGCATCGGCTAGGGCTTTCTGCCCAAACGGCAGATGAAGCCGCAGGAAACGGATCGCGGCAGCATCCCTTTCGGCGCAGAAAAGCGGCATGACAACTCAGCATTCCATATCCCCCCGCGCTTGGGTCGAGCTGAGCCTCTTGGCCTGCCTCTGGGGCGCCTCCTTTCTGTCGATCCGCATCACACTCAACGAAGTGCCGGTACTGACCTCGGTATTCTACCGTTGCGCGGGCGGCGCCGTGGTCCTTTGGGTTGCGGTACTCCTCCTGCGTCTGCCGCTGCCGCGCGCGCGCCAGGTCTGGGGGAGTTTTCTGGTGATGGGGCTGCTCAACAACGTGATCCCCTTCGTGCTGATGGCCTGGGGACAGCTCCATATCGAAACCGGGCTGACCTCGATCCTGAATGCCACAACGGCAATATTCGGAGTTCTGGTGGCCGCGCTGTTCTTTGCCGATGAAAGGATCACGGCGCGGCGAGCCATCGGAGTCGCCTTGGGGTTTCTGGGTGTATCGACGGCCATTGGCCTCAGCAGTTTTGCAGATTTCGATCCGCGCAGCGCGGCGCAGCTGGCAGTTTTGACCGGCACGCTCTCTTACGCGTCTGCAGCGGTCTGGGCAAAACAGCACCTCGCTGGCCTGAAGCCGCAAGTGGCCGCTGCTGGAATGTTGACAGGCTCCGCCCTGATCCTGCTGCCCCTCACGCTGGTTGTGGATGGGGTGCCGCGCCTTGATCTGATGCCAGTCACCTGGCTCGCGATTTTCTACTATGCGGTCTTTGCTACGGCGGGGGCATATCTTCTGTACTACCGGGTGCTGGCGATGGCGGGCAGCAGCAACCTGATGCTGGTGACGCTGATGATCCCGCCCGTTGCCATCCTTCTGGGCGCCGTGGTGCTGGGCGAGGCCCTTCCGCCCCATGCCTACCCCGGATTTGCGCTTCTGGCGCTTGGCCTGCTGATCATTCAGGGGCGCATTCCCCTGCCCCGACGCCTTCGGCGGAATTGACCCGGCCGCAGACACTGGCTAGCAAGGCGCCAAGTGATCAAGGATCTGGAATGCCAATGCTTTATTCTTCCGCTCAGGCGTGGCGCGACGCCCCCAGCAAACGCGTGCTGTTCTTTGGCATGTCGGGACTCGGCAAGACCTACATCAGCAACATCCTACGCGGCGCGGGGGGCTGGTTCCACTACTCGATCGACTACCGTATCGGCACCCGCTACATGGGCGAATACATCGCCGACAACGCCAAGGCCGAGGCGATGAAGGTCCCCTTCCTGCGTGATCTGCTGCTGTCAGATTCGATCTACATCGGATCGAATATTACCTTCGACAACCTGACACCGGTCTCCTCCTACCTCGGCAAACCGGGCAGCCCGGCCATGGGTGGCCTTCCGATGAGCGAATACCGTCGCCGTCAGGAACAGTTCCGCCTGGCCGAAATCCACGCCCTGCTGGATACCGAATATTTCATCGACCGGGCCGAGCGGCTTTATGGCTATCCGCATTTCATCTGCGACACTGGTGGGTCGATCTGTGAATGGGTGGATGCCGAGGATCCGAACGATCCGGTCCTGACCGAACTGTCCAAACACACGCTGATGGTCTGGATCAAAGGTGACGAGGCCCATACCGAAGAGTTGATTCGCCGCTTTGATCGCGCGCCCAAACCGATGTCTTATCAGCCTGAGTTCCTGAGCAGGGTCTGGGAAGACTATCTTAGCAAAAACAATGTATCAGAGGCAGATGTTGACCCCGATGCCTTCATTCGCTGGACCTACGCGCAGGCGCTGGCGCACCGTCAGCCGCGCTATGAGGCGATGGCGCAGAACTGGGGTGTGACCGTCACCGCTGACCAGATCAGCGCCGTGCGCGACGAGGCTGGTTTCGAGGACTTGATCGCCAGCGCACTTGAGAGTGCCGCCTAGGCAGCTTATCTCTTGCCCTCAGCCTAACACATGAACCGCAAGGACCTGACATGCCTATCAAGATCCCTTCTGACCTGCCCGCCTATGACGTTCTGACGAACGAAGGCGTGATGGTCATGTCGCCGGATCAGGCGGCGCGTCAGGATATCCGCCCGCTGCGCATCGGCCTGCTTAATCTGATGCCGAAGAAGATCCAGACGGAGAACCAGTTCGCCAGGCTGATCGGCGCGACGCCGCTCCAGATCGAACTGTCTCTGATCCGGATGACCGAGCACCAGACCCGCAACACCGCGGCTGAGCATATGGCCGAATTCTATCGCCCCTTTCAGGAGGTGAAGGACGAGCGCTTTGACGGGTTGATCATCACCGGCGCCCCAATCGAACATCTGAATTTCGACAACGTCACCTATTGGGATGAGCTGCGCGAGGTGTTTGAGTGGACGCAGACCAATGTGCACTCCACCTTTGGCGTCTGTTGGGGCGGCATGGCGATGATCAACTATTTCCACGGCGTCAAGAAACACATGCTGGATCACAAGGCCTTCGGCTGCTTCCGACATAAGAACCTCGCGCCTGCCTCGCCCTACCTACGCGGGTTTTCAGACGATTGCGTCATTCCCGTCTCGCGCTGGACCGAGATGAAACAGGATGAAATCGACAGTCATCCAGAGCTCATCACCCTTCTGGGAAGTGATGAGGTTGGCCCCTGTCTGGTCGAGGATCCGAACCATCGCGCGCTCTATATCTTCAATCACTTCGAATACGACAGTGATACGCTGAAGCAAGAATACGACCGAGACGTTGCCAATGGCACCGAGATCAACGTGCCGATCAACTACTACCCGGATGATGATCCCAGCCGCACGCCGCAGAACCGCTGGCGCAGCCATGCGCATCTGCTTTATGGCAACTGGATCAACCAAATCTACCAAAGCACGCCCTTCGATCTGAACAACATCGGTCAATAGCGCATTGTTATCGCTTGCCTTTGCCATGGCTGCAGGCGTCGGCATCACCGCCCTGCAAGGATCCCGGCGGGAGGCCCGCGCCAGGGCCAGCCACCCGCCTGAAGGCCGGTTCATTGAGGTTGGTGATGCCCGCGTGCACGCGGTCGAGATGGGCCAGCCGCAGGGCTCGGCGCCAGATCTGGTGCTGATCCACGGCTCCAACGGCAGCACCCGCGATATGAGCTTTCGCCTCGCCCCTGCGTTGGCCGACCGTTTCCGCGTACTGATGTTCGATCGCCCCGGTCTCGGCTATACCGCAGCGCCAAAGGCTGGCAATGCAACGCTGCGGGATCAGGCGGCCCTGCTGCAACAGGCCGCGGCCAGCCTTGGCGCCGAACGTCCCATCGTGCTGGGGCAAAGCTATGGCGGGGCCGTGGCGCTCGCCTGGGCTGTCTACCATCCGGATGATCTCTCGGCGCTGATCTCGGTCTCTGGCGTGTCGCACCCTTGGGATGGCTCGCTCGATCCATTCTACAAAGTGACAGCCTCGCCGCTGGGTAGCCGTCTGGTGGTGCCGCTGATCACTTCCTATGTGCCGGAACGCACCGTGACCCGCGCGCTGGAGGATGTCTTTGCCCCCCAACCAGTGCCAGAAGGATACGCCGAGCATTTTGGTCCCGGACTGACCCTCAGGCGCGGATCGCTCCGGGCCAATGCCCTGCACCGGGCCAACCTTCTGCGCGATATCAAGGCGCAGGCACCGCAGTATGACCGCATCAAGGTACCGGTCGAGCTTGTGCATGGCGACGCCGACACCACCGTTGGGGTTCATCTGCACGCCGCAAGACTGGTCAAGGACGTGCCGCAGGCCCGGCTGACCCTACTCGACGGGATTGGCCACATGCCACACCATGTGGCCACCGGGGATGTGACAGACGCCGTGGACCGCGCCGCCGCCCGCGCCGGGCTTTAGGTAAATCGGAGTCACATTGCACTGCGCAATGCCCTATAAAGAGTTGAGGACAGGAAGGTTTTGCCCATGACATTGCCATTTGACGGCGCCATCAGCCGCTATTTCGAGACCGGCGCGCCTTCTGACATCCGCAAGGCTATCGCCGATGCGGGAAAGAAGGCGATATTGGATTCAGACTATCCGCATGCCGCGCGGATGAAGAAAAAGTCCTATGAGCAATCCATGGACGCGCTGCAGATCGAGCTGGTGAAACTGCAATCCTGGGTCAAAGCCTCTGGCGCCCGTGTCGCCGTGGTGTTCGAAGGCCGAGATGCCGCAGGAAAAGGTGGCACAATCAAACGCTTCCGCGAAAACCTTAACCCTCGCGGCGCGCGGGTTGTGGCGCTGCAGAAACCAACCGAGGCTGAGCAGACCCAATGGTATTTCCAGCGCTATATCGACCATCTGCCCTCGGGCGGTGAAATCGTATTTTTCGACCGCAGCTGGTACAATCGCGGCGTCGTCGAAAAGGTCTTTGGCTTTTGCACCGACACGCAGCGCGAGCGCTTCTTCCATCAGGTTACAGGGTTCGAGGAGGCTCTGGTCGAGGACGGCATTCACCTGTTCAAGATCTGGCTGAACGTTGGCCGGGCCGAGCAGCTCGATCGGTTTCTAGCGCGCGAATCTGATCCGCTGAAGCATTGGAAGCTCAGCACCATCGACGTAAAAGGGCTGGAACGCTGGGACGCCTATACAGATGCCATCGGCGAAACCTTCCGCCGCAGCCACACCAAGGTGGCCCCCTGGACCGTCGTCCGCTCGGACGACAAGCGTCGCGCGCGACTGGCTGCCATCCGTTCGGTCCTACATGGACTGGATTATGACAACAAAAACGCCGAGGCACTCGGGGACGTAGATCCCCTCATCTGTGGCGGACCGGACATCTGGAATGCGTAAACGCGGCTATCATCACGGCAACCTGCGTCAGGCCCTTGTGGAATCTGCGCTGGGTCTGATCGAGGCAAAAGGCCCGACCGGCTTTACCCTGTCCGAGGCGGCAAAACAGGCGGGCGTCACCCCGGCGGCAGTCTATCGCCATTTCGAAGGCCGCGAGGATCTGATCGCAGAGGCCGCAAAACAGGGTTTTGCGATGTTCGCCGATCTGATGCAGCACGCCTATGAAAAATATCAGCCCTCGGCCCTAGCGGCATTTGAGGCAACGGGACGGGCCTATCTCGCCTTTGCCCGCAAACATCCCGGCCATTACATCGCGATGTTCGAAAGCGGTATTTCCGTCAACCGTACGCCCGAACTGGCAGATGCCGCTGCCCGCGCACGGGGCATCCTGGAAAAGGCTGCTGCGGATCTGAGCCAGCACATCCCGGCCGAAAAACGCCCGCCCGCAGCGATGTTTTCCGCCCATATCATGGCGCTGAGCCACGGGGTTGTGGAGCTTTATGCCCGCAACACGCCCGGTGCCACCTCGCCCTTCTCGCCCGAGGATCTGCTCGAAAGCGGGATCATGATCTATCTGCGCGGTCTGGGCCTGATTGAACCCGACAAATAGGCACCGCGGCTGCGCCTTTGTACGCAGGTTCCAGGGCGGTCCAATCCCCCGTTTCAACCACACAGACAAACCACAAAAAAGGCCGCAGATTTCTCTGCGGCCTTTCTCTGTTCTGCTGTCCAGCGATTAACGCTTGGAGAACTGGAACGAACGACGCGCTTTGCGGCGGCCGAATTTCTTACGTTCAACAACACGGCTGTCACGGGTCAGGAAGCCAGCAGCTTTCAGGGCGCCGCGCAGGGCGGGATCATAAAGCTGCAGAGCTTTGGAGATGCCGTGCTTGACCGCACCGGCCTGACCGGAAAGACCACCGCCTTTGACGGTTGCGTAGACGTCGAACTGGTCCTCGACACCGGCAACGGTGAACGGCTGGCGCAGGATCATCTGCAGCACCGGACGGGCGAAGTATTTGTTCAGCTCTTTGCCGTTCACTTCGACCTTGCCGGAACCCGGCTTGATCCAGACGCGTGCGACTGCGTCTTTCCGCTTACCGGTTGCATAGGCACGACCCAGCTCGTCACGGACGGGCTCACGGGAAATGGTTTCTTCAGCGACAGCTTCAACGCCTGCAACGGCGCCCAGCTCTTCGAGAGTGTTGATCTGATCAGCCATCGGTCTCAGCTCCGCGTGTTTTTCTTGTTCATGGATTTGACATCCAGAACCTCGGGGGCCTGGGCCTCATGCGGGTGCGCGGCACCAGCATAGATACGCAGGTTGCTCATCTGCTGGCGCGCCAGACGGTTGCCCGGCAGCATGCGCTTCACAGCCTGATAGACAACACGCTCGGGGTGCGCGCCTTCCAGGATCTGTTGCTTGGTGCGGGACTTGATGCCGCCCGGGTGGCCAGTGTGCCAGTAGAAGTGCTCGTCGCGCTTCTTGCCGGTCATCTGTACCTTGTCGGCGTTGATGATGATGACGTTGTCGCCCATGTCCATGTTCGGCGTGAACGACGCTTTGTGCTTACCGCGCAGGCGCATGGCAACGATCGAGGCAAGACGGCCCAGAACAACGCCTTCGGCGTCGATCAGGATCCAGTTCTTCTCGATATCTGCCGGAGTAGCAGAGAAGGTTTTCATGGCAGGTCTATCCTGTTTGTCGTGAAGATGAGCCGGAATACAACTCACCTGAATTCGATGGACGGGGTTTACGGGGATCTCCGCACTGCGTCAACACAGCAAAACAACAATTTATCACGCAAAATCAGCGTGTTAAAAAATAGGTATCAAAATACCCCACCCCTAGACGCTGATTTGCTCGGGCGGGTTGTCCAAAAGGCTGCGCAAACGCAGCATCGCGTCTTCGAACTTAGCCAAAGAAACCTGCCCATTGATGGTGATGCGCACGGCATTGGGCGCGCGGCCATCCCTCAGGGCGAATTCATCGGCTGACCTGATCTGCACACCTGCAGCTTCTGCCGCGCGAGTAAAGGCAGCGGAGCGCCAGCCTGCAGGCAGTTTCAGCCAGAGGAACGGGACCTCGTCTTTCCATGTCAACTCAAACGCACCAAGGGCATTCACCGCCACACGCACATATTTGGCCATTTCCTTGCGCACCTCTTTGGCCAGCTCCTTGCTGCGCGGGTCCGAAAGCAAGACGCGGATCAGCTCGGCCAGCGGCTGCGACAGGCCAAAAAAGCTGTATTCCGCCGACCGGCGCAGATCCTGTTCGTGGCCTTTGGGCGCGAGGGCAAAACCGACGCGCAGCGCCGGCGTCAAAACCTTGGAGATCGAACAGACGTGCCAGGTGATATCGGGCGCCAGAGCGCGATAGCTGGGCGCGCCGGCCTCCCCCATGCGATAGCAATCATCTTCGATGATCTGCAGCTCATGCCGCCGCGCGACCTTGATGATCTCCTCGCGCCGTTTTTGCGGCGTAAAAAGACCGGTCGGATTGTGCACCTCGGGGCTGGTACAGAGAACCGTCGCGCCCGTCTTGCGGATGGCAAGCTCCAGCGAATCCGGACGAATCCCGTGTTCGTCCATCCCCACCCCGACAACCTTGGCCCGGAGCAGTTCAGACGCACGACGAAAGCCGGCATAAGAAAGATCCTCGACCAACAGCGTGGGCTGCGCGTCCTTCAGGACCGCCTGCAGCACTGTTAGGATGCCGTTCTGACCGCCATGAGTCAGGACCACCTGGTTTTCATCCAGCGGCCCCAGCGGCTGATCTGACAGCCAGTCCACCACCGCTTCGCGCACCGGGCGGTAGGCGTCTCGGGTCGGGTAGTTCAGGAACATCAGTGGATCGGCGGCGGCGACCTTCTTCATCGCCTCCCGGATCGCAGCCACCTGCCCCACATCGGCAAGACGCGGGCTGAACAGGCTGACATGGTTGGGATCGCTTTCCTCCCGAAGGTGCAATTCGCGGGACCAGACATCATCCATGACCTTGGTCTGCCGCTCAGCGACAAATGTACCGCGCCCGACCTCCGCCTGCAGAAGTCCTTCGTCCGTGAGGGTGGAATAGGCCCGCGCCACCGTGCCGGGGGTAATGCCCAGCTGATAGGCCAGATCGCGCACCGGCGGCAACTTTGTACCAACACGCAATGTATCGTTTTCCACCGCCGCGCGGATTGTATCGGCCACCCGCTGATACTTCGGTCCAGGCTTATCACCAAGGCTCGGCGCCCAAATTGTACCCATTACAATGCTTCCTTAGACAGCTGAGTCGGAACTTTGTATCAAATGATCGTACCAACAACACAGGATTGTATCAATACAATAAAGGATTTGACCATGACACAGCACGCGACCCCTGCACATTCCAGCATCACCTTTCTGACCAATCAGCCCACCCTGCCGGTGCTGGCTCAGGTCGCGGTGACGTTCGCGGTTCTGATGACGAAATGGTCCGTCCGACAGCGCAGCCGTAAACAGCTCCGCCACCTGACCCCGGAACAATTGCAAGACATCGGGCTCTCCCGCGAGGACGCCCATTATGAAGCCACTCTTCCGTTCTGGCGCCCCTGATCCCCGGGTACCGGAACCACCTGACGGCCGGGGCCAGTTCCCCGGCCTTTTTTCTTTTCAATCATTTCAAAGCCCCTGGTAAATTTTTCCTTGATCGAATCTGCCATGGGGCCTAGATGCGCCTCACTTTCGGCACCGATCCCAACCCCGGACCCTTATCCGGGGGGGCGCTAAGGGCCGGCTGGATTGTCATCTACTGGAACGAAGGGGAGTGTCATGAAAGACGCCAACCTCTTCCAACTGGGGATCGGTCTGGAGACAGGCGCCCAAGAGGAAGATACCGCCCGCAGTGTACCCGCTGCGATCATCGAAACCGTTGTGGACAGCGACCGCGAAGACCATTTCATCCGCCGCGATGGAAAAGTATTCGCCGGAACCCATCTGATCATCGAAGTCATGAACGGCACGGGCCTTGATTGCGAGACCCGCATTCAGAACGCCTTCCGCAAATGCGTCGAAGTTTGCGGCGCCACGCTGCTGCACATCCACACCCATAAATTCTCGCCGCAAGGCGTGTCGGGCGTGGCCGTGCTGGCCGAAAGCCACATCTCGGTGCACACCTGGCCGGAAATCGGCTATGGCGCCTTTGACGTCTTCATGTGCGGCGATGCCGAACCCTGGCGCGCTGTCGGCGTGCTGAAAGAGGCCTTTTCCACCGATCACGTGGAGGTCCGGGAGCTTCTGCGCGGGGAGGAGCTGATCGCCAAGGAGGTCGCGGCATGAGCGAGACCTGGATCACCGAACGCCTGCACGATCACTACGCGCAGAGCCTGCGCGTGGATGAGATGCTCTATGACAGCAAGACCGAGCATCAGCGCCTGAAGGTCTTTCAGAACGGTACGTTCGGCCGCATCCTGACGCTGGATGACGTGGTGCAGACCACCGAAGGCGACAATTTCATCTACCACGAGATGCTGACCCATGTGCCGATCCTGGCGCATGGGGCCGCAAAACGTGTGCTGATCATCGGCGGCGGCGATGGCGGCATGGCGCGCGAAGCACTGCGCCACGCCTCGGTCGAACATGTCACCATGGTCGAGATCGACGCCGGTGTGGTGGATTTCTCAAAGGAATACCTGCCGATGCTGAGCCAGGGCGCCTTTGACGATCCACGGCTTAATCTGGTGATCAACGATGGCGCCGCCTTCATGCGTGAAACAGATCAGAAATTCGACGTGATCGTGGTCGATTCCACCGATCCGATCGGCCCGGGCGAGGTGCTGTTCACCAATACCTTCTACGGCCACGCCGCCCGTGCGCTGACCGATGACGGTATCATCGTCACCCAGAACGGCGTGCCTTTCATGCAAGGGGACGAGCTGACCGGCACCATGCGCGCCTTCAAGACGCTGTTTGCCGATCACAGCTGCTATCTGGCGACGATCCCGACCTATGCGGGTGGTCCGATGGCCTTTGGCTGGGGCAGCCACTCCAAATCCGCGCGCACCGTGTCGCTGGCCGATCTGGAAAAACGCTTTGCCGCTGCCGGGATTGAAACCGATTACTACACGCCCGAGGTGCACAAGGCGGCTTTCGCCCTGCCCGGCTATGTGAAGAAACTCTTCCCATAAGACCTGCGCCATGCGCAGGATCTGCTGAAACAAAACGGGGGCCAATGGCCCCCGTTTTCATTTAGTGCTGTTTGGGAATGTTCCGAACCTCAGGCGTCCGGCTCCTGATAGACACCCTGTTCTTTCAGCGCGTCCACGACTTCCTTGGGCATGTAGGTCTCGTCATGTTTCGCCAGAATTTCAGAGGCTTCGAACACACCGTTGACGTAACGGCCTGTGCCGACCATGCCTTGATTTTCCTCGAACAGATCCGGCAGCACACCCGCGTAGGTCACCGGCACGGTTGCGCCGCCATCGGTCACAGAGAACCGCACGGTTTCGCCCTGACCGCGCACCAGACTACCATCTTCGACCAGACCGCCAATACGGAACACCTCTGTCGGCACCGGCGGCTCGGCCATCACCTGACTAGGCGAACGGAAGTAGTTGATCCCATCCCGCATCGCATAGCCGATCAAAGCCGTCGACACGATCAAGGCAACGGTCGCCAATGCGATCACCTGAATGCGGCGCTGCTTTTTGAGGTTTTTCATATCGTTACCGTCCTGTGCTCGTCCGGGTCTGGCGCCCTAGGGGAACAGCGGCGCCATCATCAGACCCGCAGTTTCGTCTTCACCTAACATCAGATTGGCGTTCTGCAAGGCCTGTCCGCTGCTACCTTTTGTCAGGTTATCCAGCGCCGCAATGACAATGGCCCGCCCTTCGATCCGGTCAGCGGTCACGCCGATATGACAGAAGTTGGAGCCGCGCACGTGGTGGGTGCTTGGCGCCGCGCCAAAGGGCAGAACCTCGACAAAGGGTTCATCGGCATAGGCCGAAACAAAGGCCGCATGGATCGCCTCGGCGTCGCCTTTCACATAGGTCGTCGCCAGAATACCCCGGTTGGCGGGAACCAGATGCGGGGTGAACTGCACCTTGACCGGACGCCCGGCCAGTTTCGAGAATTCCTGGTCGAATTCACCCAGATGCCGGTGCGTGCCACCGATGGCATACGCATTGTAACCCTCGCTCAGCTCCGCATGCAGCAGGTTTTCCTTCAGGGCCCGACCCGCACCAGAGACGGCGCATTTCAGATCGAGGATGATTTCATCCAGATCAATCAGGCCAGAGGTGATCAGCGGCCGCAGCGCGAACTGCCCGGTGGCCGCGTTACAGCCAGTGCCGGCCACCAGCCGCGCGCCCCGGATCTCATCCCGGTAGAATTCGGTAAGGCCGTAAACAGCCTCTTTCTGCTGCTCCAGCGCAGCATGGGGGTTGCCGTACCATTTCTCGTACTCCGCCGGATCGCGCAGCCGGAAATCCGCCGACAGATCGACGATCTTCAGATCCTTCGGCAGGGCAGCGATCACTTCCTGGCTGGTTTTATGCGGCAGAGCGCAGAAGCACAGGTCGATCTGTGAAAAGTCGATCTCGCTGATCTTGCACAGGGTCGGCAGATCCAGATGGCGCAGGTGCGGGAACACCTCGGCCATGGACAGCCCCGCCTTGCGCTCGGCAGCGAGCGCCGCGATTTCAATGCTCGGGTGCTGGGAAATCAGCCGCACCAGTTCCGCGCCGGTGTAACCGCTGGCGCCAAGGATAGCCACTTTGTGGGTCATGTCAGACCTCGTCTTTTGAATTTAGGTGATTTGTACCGCAGCAACAGGCGGTGAGAATAGGGAAAACTGCCGCAGCCGACAGGCGATCCGCCCAAAAGGACGACTGAAAGCCGCCCCCGTGGAAGCGCCGGATCAGGCTGCTTCAAAGGTGATTTGTCGTCGCAAGAACTGGGTCGCATGGGTGCTGACCCGCGCCGGATCGCCAGTGGTGTAGAACCCTGCCTTGCCGGTGCCGTACATATCCGGGTGCCGCTCAAGGTAATCAGCCAGACTGTCGGCGACCAGATCGCCCTGGCTGAACACTTTGACCTGTGGGCCAAGCGCCTCCTGAAAGGTCTTTTCCATCAACGGATAATGGGTGCAGCCCAAGATGGCAGCCTCGGGATGCGGCATCTTGCGCAAGAGCGCATCCACATGGCTGCGCACCAGCGCCTCAGCCAGGATCATGTCGCCTTCCTCGATGGCGTCGACAACACCGCCACAGGCCTGCGCTTCCACATCGACACCAATGGCGCGAAAGGCCAGTTCCCGCTGAAACGCCCGGCTGGATACGGTCGCGGGCGTTGCGAACAGCGCCACATGCTTCACCGCAACCTCGCGCGGCGGCGAATTATCGCCCCACTGGCGCTCGGTCAGTGCTTCGATCAGCGGCACAAAGACGCCAAGCACGCGCTTGCCCTTGGGCAGCCCGCCCTCCTGCATGCGCCGCAGCGCCGCCGCCGAAGCGGTGTTACAGGCCAGGATCACCAGATCGCAGCCCTTGTCCCACATATCTTCCACGGCGGCCTTGGTCAGCTGATAGACATCCTCGGCATCGCGTACGCCATAGGGGGCGTGAGCACTGTCGCCGTAATAGATAAGGTCAACCTCCGGCAGACGCCGCTGCACAGCGTCGAGCACGGTCAGACCGCCCAGACCAGAATCAAAAATGCCTACTGCCATGTTCTTCTTTCGCGGATGCCACGTTCAGGCGCGATGTTTCTCTTCAAACTCGAACCCGCGCAAGCCCGCATCGAGAGGAGTCGGAGACAGCTCATACGTCGCTTTGCGCAGGAAATCCATCATTCCTTTGGCATCCCCGGTCAAAGGGTCAAGTTTGTCGCGCCCGATCGCCTCGCCGATCACCACCCGCACCGGCGTATCGACCCGCTTGTGGAACTCCTTGATCAAGAGCCCCATGCGCAACGTAGCGTGCAGATGGCTGGCGATCTGAAACAAGCGCGAAGTGTGGCCGTCAAAATAGACCGGCACCACAACCGCATCGGATTTGGCAATCATCCGCGCGGTAAAGCTGCGCCAGCCCGGATCCATCGGCCGGGCAAAAGGCGTTGCCGCCGTGGAAACCGTCCCGCCAGGAAAGATCCCGATGGCGCCGCCCTGCCCCAGATAGCTGAGCGCCGTTTTGCGGGTCTCTAGGTTGGTGCGCAGCGCCTCCTTTGTTTCGGCAAAATCAATCGGCAGAATGACGCGATTCAGGTCCTCTGCCTTGCCGAATACCTGATGCGCCAGAATGCGGAAATCCCCGCGCGTTTCGGCAAGGATGTGCCCCATCATCAGCCCATCAAGGATCCCATAGGGATGATTGGCGATCAGAACGACCGGCTTGTCGCGCGGAATATTGAACAGCGCGCCGCCGATGATCTCCAGCGACAGACCATAGCGTTCGGCGATGACGCTCCAGAAACTGCGGCCACCCGCGACCTCCTGTTCATACCCCCGTGCGCGCCGGATCAGTTTCAGACGGCCCGTGGTATTCTCCATCATTCGGATCACCAGACGCCCCGAACGGGTCTGCGCCGAATGCGCATAAGAGATCTCCCGCGCGATCTGGCGCGCGCTGGACCGGATTTTTCCAGGACGGGATTTTCTTGATTGGGTTTTGCCGGACAGTTGCTGCATCTCGGACATGGGCTGGGTCTTTCTGGACGGAATCACCAAGGTGACCGGTTAGGCATAACAGCATCTCAGATCCCCGTAACAGACTCATGACCGGTCTACGGCAGGATCCCGCGCCCTGACCCAGAACGCAGCAGCGCCGCGCAAATGCGCGGCGCCGGGCCCAACGGGCAAGAGGCAGCCGTCCGGCTGTCACCTGCCGGGCGGGAGAACACCCCTGCGGCTTATTCGGCCGCTTTCTTCATCGGAGCACCGCCCTGACGCAGAACCGCCAGCAGTTCTTCGCGTCGTTTCGCCGCCTTCTGCTCGCTTTCCATCTTCACCGGACCAAAGCCACGGATCTGCAGCGGCAGTTCGGCCAGAGCGACCAGCGGGTCCATGATCTCAGGCGAGGCTTTTGCCAGCCATTCCTTCATGTCGCGCTCGTATTGCTTGATCAGCGCCCGTTCCATCTTGCGCTCGGCGGTATAGCCAAAGATATCGAGCGGCGTGCCGCGCAGACCTTTGAACTTCGCCAGCAGCTTCAGACCGCGCTCCATGCTTGGGCCGAAACGGCGCTTTTTCGGGCGTCCGTTGGCGTCAACCCCGCCCAGGATCGGCGGCGCCAGATTGTAAGAGATCTTCAGATCGCCCTCAAACTGCGCCTCGGCCTTTTCGCGGCTGCTCAACAACAGACGCGCCACCTCGTATTCGTCCTTATAGGCCAGCAGCTTGTGATAGCCCTTGGCGACGGCTTCCTTCAGGCGCGCATCGTCGATGCCATCCAGCATCTTCATATAGCGTTTGGCCAGCCCCTTGCCCTGATAGGCGGTCAGATGATCCTGCCGATAGGCGATCTTTTCATCCAGCGTCTTGGGCAGTTCCACCACGTTGGCGGGTTTGATGAGCTTGGCGACCTCTTCGGGGTGCAGCACCGCCCAGCGACCGATTTCAAAGGCACGCAGGTTCTTTTCCACCGCAGCGCCGTTCAGCTCGATCGCCTGGGTGATTGCCTCAAGGCTGACCGGGATCAGACCGCGTTGGAAAGCCCCGCCAAAGACCATCATGTTGGAGAAGATCGAATCTCCCATGGTGGCCTGCGCCAGCTGCGATGCGTCGAACATATCGAGCCGCTCGCGCAGGCGTGCCTCCAGCGCCACCTCAAGCCGGTCGGTGGGCAGTTGGAAGTTGGTGTCGCGGGTGAAATCCCCGGTGATGATCTCGTGGCTGTTCACCACACCGCCGGTCTGACCTGTGCGCATCAACCCAATGGTCTTGGCGCCCGCACTCACCACCAGATCGCCACCGATCAGCGCGTGCGCCTCACCGGTGGCGACGCGGATGGCGCTGATGTCATCAGGCGTTTCGGCAATGCGGCAGTGGATATGCACTGCGCCGCCCTTTTGTGCGAGGCCTGCCATCTCCATCATGCCGGCACCTTTGCCGTCGATCTGTGCTGCCTGCGCCAGCACCGCGCCGATGGTCACAACGCCTGTGCCGCCGACGCCGGTGATCACCACGTTATGGGTACCGTCGATCTTGGGCAGGTCGGGCATCGGCAGATCGGGCAGCTTCAGCTCGGCCGTGGCCTCCTTCCGGATCTTGGCGCCTTCGATGGTCAGGAAGGACGGGCAGAAGCCGTTGAGACAGGAGAAATCCTTGTTACAGGAGGACTGATCAATCGCCCGCTTGCGTCCCAGTTCGGTCTCCTTGGGAACGATGGAAACGCAGTTGGATTGCACCCCGCAGTCGCCGCATCCTTCGCAGACGTCCGAGTTGATGAACACGCGCTGATCGGGATCGGGGAACAGGCCCCGCTTGCGACGGCGGCGTTTCTCGGCGGCGCAGGTCTGGACATAGATGATGGCAGAAACGCCTTCGACCTCTTCCATCTGCTTTTGCACGTTCATTAGCTCGGCCCGCTCATGGGTGGGAACCCCGGCTGGGAACTGCTTGAAATCGATCTCTTCTTTCTCGTCATAAACGATGGCGAGATGCTCCACCCCCATCGCCTTCAGCTCATGCGCGATGCGATAAGCGCTGAGACCACCTTCGTTACCCTGACCGCCAGTCATGGCCACCGCATCGTTATAGAGGATCTTGTAGGTAATATTGGTGCCTTCGGCCAGCGCAGCACGGATCGCCTGCACACCGGAGTGGTTATAGGTGCCATCGCCAAGGTTCTGGAACACATGCTTGCGCTTGGAAAACGGCGCCTCGCCGATCCAGTTGGCGCCTTCGCCGCCCATATGGGTGAAGCCCATGGTCTCGCGGTCCATCCACTGCACCATGAAGTGACAACCGATCCCGGCATAGGCACGGCTGCCCTCAGGGATCTTGGTCGAAGAATTGTGCGGACAACCCGAGCAGAAGTAAGGCAGGCGCGCGGCGATTTCTTCGGCGTTGTCGGCGCGGCGCGCCTCGTCCAGGCTGGCCAGCCCGGCGCGGATTGCTTCGGTGTCGCGGCCCTCTTCGATCAGAATCTCGCCCAGCTTCTCGGCGATCATGATGGGGTCGAGCGCATAGCGCGTCGGGAAGAGTTCCGGCCCGTGCATGGAGCCCGCTCCGCCGCCCTTGTGCCAGCCGTAAACCCGGCGACCACGGCGGTCGTCAAAGATCGCCTCCTTGATCTGCACCTCGATCAGCTTGCGCTTCTCCTCGACCACGACGATCAGATCCAGACCTTCGGCCCAATCGTGGAAGCCCTTCATGTCCAGCGGCCAGACCTGACCGACCTTGTATGTGGTGATGCCCAGACGTTCGGCCATCGCCTCATCGATATTCAACAGAGACATGGCGTGGACCAGATCCAGCCAGTTCTTGCCCGCGGCCACGAAACCGATCTTGGCACCGGGTTTGCCCCAGATGCGTTTGTCCATCTTGTTGGCGTGGCTGAATGCCTCGGCAGCAAAGCGTTTCTGGTCGATGATCCGGTCTTCCTGCTGGAAACGATCATCCACCAGGCGGATATTCAGCCCATCCTGCGGCATGGTAAAATCGGGGGTAACCAGTTTCACCCGATCCGGGCTCGCATCCACGACCGAGGTTACCTCGATGGTGTCCTTCATCGTCTTGAGGCCGACCCAGAGACCGGAAAACCGGCTGAGCGCGTAGCCATAAAGCCCGAAATCCAGGATTTCTTGCACACCAGCGGGGCTGAGGATCGGGAGGTAGGCATCCATCAGCGCCCATTCGGACTGGTGCAGCACGGTGGAGCTTTCGCCGGTGTGGTCGTCGCCCATCGCCACCAGCACGCCGCCATTTTTGGAGCTGCCGGCCATATTGGCGTGGCGGAAGGCATCGCCGGCGCGGTCAACGCCCGGCCCCTTGCCATACCAAAGGCCGAATACGCCGTCGAATTTGCCTTCACCACGGATTTCGGCCTGTTGCGCACCCCATAGGGCGGTGACGGCCAGATCCTCGTTCAAACCATACTGAAAGGTGACATCGGCCTCTTTCAGCTGCTTTTCGGCCCGGCTCATCTGCATGTCTACAGCGCCAAGCGGCGATCCGCGATAGCCGGTAACAAGCCCAGCAGTGTTGAGACCGGCAGCCGTGTCCCGCGCCTTCTGCATCAGCATCAGGCGCACAAGCGCCTGCGTGCCGTTCAGCATGACAGGCGATTTGCTCAGATCATATTTGTCATTCAACGAGATCTTTTGCGTGCTCATCCGGTCCTCCCAACCACAACTGGCTTGCAATAATTTCCATCGATATTAGGTCACAAATACTGACCTGTATACCCACTGTTGTCAATATCCCCCTCCGGAAGCGCGCTTCTGCATTCGGAAATTGATCCAAGTGTCAGGTTTCATATAGGCTGATATGGGCACAACGAAAGTAACGGATATGGACTGGGACAAGCTTAGAATTTTTCACGCCGTGGCAGATGTCGGCAGCCTGACCCACGCCGGGGACAAGCTTAACCTGTCGCAATCCGCGGTCAGCCGCCAGATTCGTGCGCTTGAGGAAAGCCTGAACGCGACGTTGTTTCACCGTCACGCGCGCGGGCTGATCCTGACCGAACAGGGCGAGCTGCTGTTTGACGCGACCAAATCCATGTCCAAACGGCTCGAAGCGGCTTCGGCCCGGATCCGCGACAGCGAAGACGAAGTGTTCGGCGAATTGCGCGTCACCACGACATTCGGCTTTGGCACACTGTGGCTGGCGCCCAGGCTGACGAAGCTCTTTGAACAATATCCCAATCTGAAAATCGACCTGATGCTGGAAGAGCGGGTTCTGGATTTGCCCATGCGCGAAGCCGACGTTGCGATCCGGATGAAAGAGCCGAGCCAGGCGGACCTGGTGCGCAAGCGACTGATGACGGTTCAGATGCGACTTTATGCGTCTCGCGCATATCTGGACCGCAACGGCACGCCGCAGACCGCCGAAGATATCAAGAACCACCGTCTGATCTGCCAGAACCAGAATTCGGCACAGGTCGGTTCTGCCGCTGTGCTGGTCCAGAAGCTGATCACCCACGGTCCCGGCTCGATGCTGTCGGTCAACAACTACTTCGGGGTCCTGCAGGGCGTGCTTCACGATCTGGGAATCGGCATCCTGCCTGACTATGTCACCGAGGATTTCCCCGATCTGGTACAGGTTCTGCCGCATGAGGACACCAGTGGTGTGCCTGTCTACCTGGCCTATCCGGAAGAATTGCGTCACTCGCAGCGGGTGTCAGCTTTCCGCGATTTCGTGCAAACCGAGATCATGGCGCACCGCAAACATATGAAAGAGATGGGGAAACTCTGACCTTAGGTCAGCAGGCGTTAAGCTATGCACAACATGCATACCAGAAATGACGCAATTTGAGACGGAAAATTCTTGAAGCAGAGAAGCTCTATCCCTAAATGACCCTCATGAAGACGGCGCCAAGGCGCACTTCATACCTCCCTGTTGGACTTCGGCCGAGCTTAGTGCTCGGCCTTTTTTTTGGCCATTTGGTCCAGCTCCTGAGGCTTTCAATCAGGTCACACGCCACTCGGAAGCGCCGGACACATTCAACGTCTCGCATCCACACCGCCAGCTGCAACCCTTTCCCCGGTGATCATTGCCCAGTTTTCTCACGTGCACGGATAATGACGGCATTTTCCGGCCCCCAATGACGGTCTGCACATTTTTCAGGCAATTCGAGCATGACCCCCCTCCCCAAGCCGGACCTTCTCGCAGCGACGAAACGCCCTGCCTTCAATGATACATACGCTTTGCCCTTCCCCCGTCCGCTTCCTTGCCCTAAAAGGCGCGCAACCGCAGCCACTGGGGAAACGACACGGATGCAGGAACCAGCAATCACGCCCGAACTGATTGAAAACCACGGACTGAACTCCGAGGAATATCAACTGATCCTCGAAATCATCGGACGGGAACCCACCTTTACCGAGCTGGGCATCTTCTCGGCGATGTGGAACGAGCACTGCTCTTACAAGTCGTCCAAGAAATGGCTCCGCACCCTGCCGACCGAGGGGCCCCAGGTCATCTGCGGTCCGGGTGAAAATGCCGGTATCGTCGATATCGGCGATGGCGATGCGGTAGTCTTCAAGATGGAAAGCCACAACCACCCTTCTTACATCGAACCCTATCAGGGTGCGGCAACCGGGGTTGGCGGCATCCTGCGGGACGTCTTTACCATGGGCGCGCGGCCAATCGCCTCGATGAACTCGCTGTCCTTTGGTGAGCCGTCCCACCCCAAGACCCGGCAGTTGGTCAACGGTGTGGTCGAAGGCATCGGCGGCTACGGCAACTGTTTCGGTGTGCCCTGCGCAGGCGGCGAGGTTCGTTTCCACTCTGCCTATAACGGCAACTGCCTAGTGAATGCATTCGCTGCGGGTCTCGCAAAAACCGACAGCATCTTCTACTCCGCCGCATCCGGTGTCGGCATGCCGGTGGTGTATCTGGGCGCCAAGACCGGACGTGACGGCGTCGGCGGCGCCACCATGGCCTCGGCCGAATTCGACGACACCATCGAGGAAAAACGCCCCACCGTTCAGGTTGGCGACCCCTTCACCGAAAAACGCCTGATGGAAGCGACGCTGGAGCTGATGCAGACCGGCGCGGTGATCTCGATCCAGGACATGGGCGCAGCTGGTCTCACTTGTTCGGCGGTGGAAATGGGCGACAAGGGTGAGCTTGGCATCAAGCTGAACCTCGAAGACGTACCCCAGCGTGAAGAAGGCATGACCGCCTATGAAATGATGCTGTCGGAATCCCAGGAGCGGATGCTGATGGTGCTGAAGCCCGAGAAAGAGGCCGAAGCCAAGGCAGTGTTCGAGAAATGGGACCTCGATTTCGCCATCGTCGGCGAAACAATCGCCGAGGACCGTTTCCTGATCCAGCACAACAACGTGGTGATGGCCGACCTGCCGCTGTCGAAACTGGCGTCCTCTGCGCCTGAATACGACCGTCCCTGGGTCGAAACGCCCGCCGCAGAACCGCTGACCGACGCGGATGTGCCCACTATCGATCCGATCGACGGCCTGAAGGCGCTGATCGCCTCACCGAACTACGCAGGCAAACAGTGGGTCTATGAACAGTACGACACCACCGTGATGGGCGACACCGCCCGCCGCCCCGGCGCGGGCTCCGGCATCGTCCGGGTGCATGGCACCGGCAAACAGTTGGCCTTTACCAGCGATGTGACGCCGCGCTACGTCAAAGCGAACCCCTTTGAGGGTGGCAAACAGGCGGTAGCCGAGGCTTACCGAAACCTCTCTGCCGTGGGCGCCCTGCCTCTGGCGACGACCGACAACCTCAACTTCGGCAACCCGGAAAAGCCCGAGATCATGGGCCAATTCGTCGGCGCCATCAAAGGCATCGGCGAAGCTGTTGCAGCGCTCAACATGCCGATCGTTTCGGGCAACGTCTCGCTTTATAACGAGACCGACGGACAGGGCATCCTGCCCACCCCAACCATCGGTGCCGTGGGTCTGATCGCCGAGGGCGAAGAGGCGATCACCGGTGAAGTGCGCGAAGGCCATATCGCCCTGCTGATCGGTGAAACCACTGGCCACCTGGGTCAGTCGGCCCTTCTGGCGGAAGTCTTCAACCGCGAGGACGGAGATGCGCCGACGGTGGATCTGGAAGCGGAAAAGCGTAACGGCGAATTCATCCGCGCCAACCGCGAGCTGATCAAGGCCTGCACCGATCTGGCGGATGGCGGTCTGGCGCTGGCGGCCTTTGAACTGGCCGAGGGCGCTGGCGTTGGCGTGCAGATCGATGCCGGTGACACCCCGACCCTGTTTGGCGAAGACCAGGCCCGTTATCTGGTCGCCTGCAACTTTGATCAGGCCGAAGGTCTGATGCTGGCAGCCGGTCAGGCCGGTGTCAGCGTCACCACCGTGGGCCGTTTCACCGGTGACACGGTAAAAATCGGTGGCAGCGAAGCGCCGCTGGAAGAGCTGTCGCAGATTTTCCGCAGCAGCTTTGCCGAGGCCGTCGCCTGATAACAAACACAAACGGGCGCCCTCCCGCGCCCGCAGGTGCCCTTGCCTATGGCAAGCCCCCCTTTACGGCCTTGGGCCCGGCAGCGCGCATCGCGCGCTGCCGGGCCCAACTCGCACGGTCTGATTTTCAATCAGGTCTTGCGCGGCGGGAGCATCTCCCTGCTTGAACTGCCTCTCCGTCGGGCCTACATTTTTAGCGAACAGAACCACGAGGATCCCACGCAATGCCCATGCAGGCCCATGAAATCGAAGAGCTTCTGCGCGCATCCTTTCCCGATGCCCAAATCCAGGTCGGTGGCACCGACGGCGTGCATATGTCCGCGATGGTCGTCGATGAAAGCTTTCGCGGCAAGAACCGTGTGCAGCAGCAGCGCGCCGTTTACGCGGCCCTCAAAGGCAAAATGGACGGCGCCAATGGTGAGTTGCACGCCCTTGCCCTGACCACCAAAGCGCCGGAGTAGCACACATGTCGCTGTTCATGTCCTTTCTGGTGGTCGGCGTTATTGTGATGACGGCAGTTGTTGCCGTCATCGGTCAACGACGCGCACCAACGGAAGAGGACGACAGCGACCCGGACTATCACACGCTGCGCTCGGACTATCAGTCCGGCATGGGCGGCGGATCTGTCAGGACCTGGAAGGTCCCCAAGGACCCGCAGGAATATGCCCGCCTCTTTGTTCCCAAAGACAAGAGCTGAGCGCGCAGAGCCTCACACATCCGTTCCCCGGCCCGGATTGGAATTCTCCACTTTGTTCCCTATATCTCGGGCAGCAGAACAACGGCACATCCGCCAGAAGGAAACGCAACATGAGCGACGCAAAAACCCGCATCGATGAAACCGTCAAATCCAACGACGTGGTGCTTTACATGAAAGGCACCAAGGACATGCCGCAGTGCGGCTTCTCTTCCCGCGTGGCCGGTGTTCTGAACTACATCGGCGTTGACTATACCGACGTCAACGTGCTGGCCGACGAAGAGATCCGCGCCGGGATCAAGGATTACTCGGACTGGCCGACCATTCCGCAGCTTTATGTCAAAGGTGAATTCGTCGGCGGCTGCGACATCATCACCGAAATGACCCTGTCCGGTGAGCTCGACGGCATGTTCGAACAGAACGGCGTCAGCTTTGACAAGGCCGCGGCGGATAAGATCCGCGAAGCCAACGGTTAAGCCGCACGACCAGACAACATGAAAAAGGCCTGTCCGCAGCACGCGTGACAGGCCTTTTTTACGTTTCGGATTCGCACATTCGGCGAGCGACATCGAAAACCGATCGCCCCCGTCAGCGCAGCGCCCCGCCGTCTATTGCGCGGCAGAGGCTTTTTCTTCGATCTCCTGCGCCATGGATTCGGCGCGGGCGGCCAGTTCGGCCAGGGTTTCAGCCACCTGAGGGGGCACGACAGGTACTTCAATCCGCTCCGGCTCCGGCGCGGGCTGTGCCTTCAGCGCGGCCAGTTCCGCCTCGCGCTCAGCCAGGACCGCCTCGACCTCTTTGATCCGGTCCTCGACCGCTGCGGTCTTGTCCGCCAGCATCAGCCCCGCCATCAGCAGCATGCGCGCTTCAGGCATACGGCCAATCTGGTCCGACAGCACCTGCGCCTCGTCATCCAGCATCTTGGCGGCAGAATGCAGATAACTCTCCTCGCCTTCCTGGCAGGAGACCTCGAAACCGCGGCCGCCAATATGAATGGTCACTTCGGGCATCAAATTTCCTCTCCTTCGGGCAGGTTGGGCGCTGCCGCCAGCAGCGGTTCAAGCCGGGCCAGAACCGCGTTCACCTGCGCCTTGTCATTCGCCTGCGCCGCGCGCAGACCGTCGATCTCTGCTGCCATCGCCGCATTAATTAGCCCTGCATCGCCCAGCCCTTCGGCATTGGCTTCGCGCAGGGCAGCGTTGGATGTACGGAGCTGTTCGTTGGCCAGGCGCAATTGCTGCAATTCCGTGTCCAATCGCTGCAGCACCTCCTCGTCAGTGCCGCCGCTTTCACCATCAGCAGTTTCGGAAGTGGACGTTTCCTGAACGGATCCGGATTCAGCCAGCTGAGCCGTGAGTTCCGTATTGGCGGCCTCGAGCTGTTCAATCCGGTCCTCAAGGCTTTCTTTCTCGGTGGCCGCCGAATTGGCTGCGCCTTCCATCTGCGCCTTCAGCCGCGCCACTTCCTGTTTCAAGGCTTCGGCCTGCTGGGCATTTGCAGCCTCATTCCGCAATAGCTCGAGCTCGGCCTGCATTGCAGCGATATCACCCGAGGCATCTGCCGCGGACGCCGCCGGTGCCTGCTCTTCCAGCTCTTTCAACCGCCCGCGCAGGACCTTGACCCGTTCGGTCAACTGGGCATTGGCGACCCGTTCTTCGTCCAGCGCCTGTTCCAGCGCGCTGGTATCGGCCGCCGCAACGGCCTTGGCCTCGGCCGAGCTGCGCGCTTGTTCAAGTGCGCCGACACCCGTCCCGATCCGGTCCATTGCGGCCAGGATCCGGCCCTGCAAGTCTTCAATCTGCTTCATGCCTGTCCCTCACCCGTCCATCTCGCTGGCGCGATCTTCGCGCTGCCTCCTGCCGTGCCGGTTTGCACCTCTGCTTTGCACCGCTGTGCGAATCGCACATGCCTGCCGATCATACGCGCAGCTTCACCCTTGCAGGAGTAAAACACCGCCTCTTTGCTTTCAAGCACTTGCAAGCGGTCCTTCGCGTTCGAAACACAGAAACGCCTGCCAACGCTTGATCTTTGCCCCATCACTGGTATTCAGCGGCTCATCAGCCTGCCAACCTAAAGGAACAGTTCAGTGGATCTGACAGCCCTGCGCACCGCAAATCCCGAGCATTGGAACAAGGCCGCCGCCATTCGCGCCCTGACCCTTGATGCCGTCGCTGCCGCAAACTCCGGCCACTCCGGCATGCCGATTGGCATGGCCGATGTGGCCACCGTCCTGTTTGAAAAGCATCTAAAATTCGACGTAAAGGCCCCAAAATGGGCCGACCGTGACCGGTTCATCCTGTCGGCAGGCCACGGCTCCATGCTGATCTATTCGCTTCTCTATCTCATGGGCGACGAGCAGGTGACGCTGGATCAGATCAAGAACTTCCGTCAGATGGGTGCGCTGACCGCGGGCCATCCGGAAAACTTCCTGATCGATGCGGTGGAAACCACCACTGGTCCGCTGGGTCAGGGCATCGCCAACGCCGTCGGCTTTGCCATGGCCGAAGAAATGCAGCGCGCCCATTACGGCAAGAAGGTCGTCGATCACAACACCTATGTAATCGCAGGCGACGGCTGCCTGATGGAGGGCATCAGCCAGGAGGCCATCGGCATTGCCGGTCGTCAGAAACTGGGCAAGCTGATCGTGCTGTGGGACAACAACAACATCACCATCGACGGCTCGGTTGAACTCTCTGACCGCACCAACCAGATCCAGCGCTTCAAGGCCTCCGGCTGGCACGTGCAGGAAATCGATGGTCATGATCCCGAAGCCATCGACGCGGCCATCACCGCCGCGAAGAAGGCGCAGAAACCCTCGATGATCGCCTGCAAGACGCATATCGCCCTTGGCCACGCCGCGCAGGACACCTCCAAGGGTCACGGCGCGCTGACCGATGCCGAGCAGCTGAAAGCCGCCAAAGAGGCCTATGGCGCTCCGCTCGGCGCCTTTGAGGTCCCCGCCGACGTCAAAGCCCAGTGGGAAGCCATCGGCACCCGTGGCGCCGCTGACCGCGCGGCCTGGGAGGCGCGCTTTGCCGAGCTGTCCAAGCAGAAACAGGAGCGATTCAACCGCGCCTACGCACTGGAAGCGCCGAAAAAGCTCTCTGCTGCCATCAAGGCCCTGAAAAAGCAGATTAGCGAAGAGCAGCCCAAGGTCGCCACCCGCAAATCCAGCGAAATGGCGCTGGCGGTGATCAACCCCTTGATGCCTGAAACCGTGGGCGGCTCGGCTGACCTTACCGGCTCCAACAACACCAAGACCGGCGACCTCGGCGTCTTTGACACCGACAACCGCAAAGGCCGCTACGTCTATTGGGGTATCCGTGAGCACGGCATGGCCGCTGCGATGAACGGCATGACCCTGCACGGCGGCATGCGCCCCTATGGCGGTACCTTCTTCTGCTTCACCGATTACGCGCGTCCGTCGATGCGTCTGGCGGCGCTGATGAAGACCCCGACCGTCTTTGTCATGACCCACGATTCCATCGGTGTTGGCGAAGATGGCCCGACCCACCAGCCGGTCGAACACCTGGCGATCTGCCGCGCAACCCCGAACACCTATGTGTTCCGCCCCGCCGATACGGTGGAGGCTGCAGAAGCATGGGAAATCGCGGTTACCGCCAAGGAAACGCCGTCGGTCATGGTGCTGACGCGTCAGAACCTGCCCACCGTGCGCACCGAGCACAAGCTGAGCAACCTCACCGAAAAGGGCGCCTATGTCCTGGCCGAGGCTGAGGGCAAGCGTCAGGTGATCCTGATCGCCACCGGTTCTGAGGTTTCGCTGGCGATGGAAGCCAAGGCCAAGCTGGAAGCCGAAGGTATCGGCACCCGCGTCGTCTCCATGCCCTGCATGGAGCTCTTCGCTCAGCAAGACGAAGCCTACCGCCGCAAGGTCCTGCCCGCAGGCCCCGTGCGTGTTGGTATCGAGGCCGCCGTGCGCGCCGGTGGCTGGGACCGCTGGCTGCTGGGAGAGCGTGGCCAGGAGAAGAAAGCCGCATTCGTGGGCATGGACCGCTTCGGAGCCTCCGCACCTGCAGGTGAGCTGTTCGAGAAATTCGGCATCACCGCAGCGGCCACCGTTGCAAAGGCAAAAGAGTTGCTTGGGTGATCTGCGGACCATCCTATCACTGAGACCAGAGGCGCCCCAACCGGGCGCCTCATTTCATTTCCGACCCGTGAAGTGTGGAGCAAGAACAGACGTCAAGCTATTGAAACCATGTCACAACAGCGAAAGCACCGGATAACCCCGATGTGGCAGCACTTGTGAATTCATAAATTTGGATGGGGTTGAGGCTGGTACCCAAGGCCGGACTCGAACCGGCACGCCCGTTAAGGCGGGGGATTTTGAATCCCCTGCGTCTACCATTCCGCCACTTGGGCCTCGGGGCTGTTGTTACCCAAGGCGGCAGATGAGGTCCAGAGCCAAACGCGGCCCCATGGCATAATTCTGTGCAAACGCCTCTCAGTCCCCACCCGCATGTTGACCTTGCCGCGCCTGCGTGCAACCTCGGCGCCACAGGGGATAACGGCGGATGGTCAATGTTACGCAGGCTATATGATCGCACGATGGCGCTGGCGGATCATCCGCGGGCGCTGTGGTGGCTGGCCATCGTTTCTTTTGCCGAAAGTTCGGTCTTTCCGATCCCGCCAGATGTGCTGATGATCCCGATGATTCTGGCGCGCCCCTCGCGGGCCTGGTTGATTGCCCTGGTGGCGCTGGTCTCTTCGGTTCTGGGCGGGCTTCTGGGCTATGCCATCGGTGCCTTCTTCTACGAAGGCATCGGTCAGCCCATCCTTGAGATGATGGGTAAGGCGGATGCCATGGAGGCCTTTAACTCCCGGTTCAACGACTTTGGCTTCTGGGCGGTTCTGGGCGCGGGCATCACGCCATTCCCGTTCAAGGTGATCACCATCATGTCCGGCTGGACCGGCATGCCGCTGGTGACCTTCGTTGCAACCTCTATCCTCGCGCGATCGCTGCGGTTTTTCGCGGTTGCGGCGCTGCTGCGCCTGTTCGGCGCGCCGGTACGCGCCTTTATCGAGCGGCGGCTCGGTCTTGTTTTCACGGCCTTTGTCGTGCTTCTTTTCTGCGGCTTTCTTGTGGTGAGATACCTATGACGTTCAGAACTTTCCTGATCCTGATTGCAGCAGGCGGATCCGCTGCCCTTTTGCTGGGGGCCTTTGGCTTTCAGTACATCGGTGAAATGCCGCCGTGCAAAATGTGCTACTGGCAGCGTTATCCGCATGCCGCCGCCGTTGGCATCGGGGCGCTGGCAATCCTGATCCCAGGTGCATTCTTCCCCTACCTCGGCGCGTTGGCAGCGCTGGCGACCTCAACCATCGGGGCCTATCACGCCGGTGTCGAACAGGGCTGGTGGGAAGGACCGAGCGCCTGCACCTCGGGATCGATTACCGGGCTGACACCTGATCAGTTGATGGAGCAGATCATGGCCGCGCCGATGGTACGCTGCGATGAAATCCCGTGGGAGATGTTTGGCCTGTCGATGGCCGGCTGGAACGCGGTGATTTCTGCCGGGCTGATGCTGATCTGGATCGCGGCCGCGCGGCAGCGTCGCTGAGCAGGACGAAACGGCAACGGGTGGCGCCCCCGCCCTGCCCCACTCAGGTCTCTTTCTTGGTGGCCAGCAACAGATTGGTTTCGCTGGTCGACACCCCATCAAAGTTACGGATCTTCGCAAGAGCAGAGTCGAGCGTCTCCAGCGTTTCCGTGCCAAGTTCCACGATCAGGTCCCAACGCCCATTTGTTGTGTGGATTGCACGCACCTCTGGCAGACCATGCAGTTGCCGCGTGATCCGGCTGGCACCGCGTCCCTCGATCCCGATCATCATCAAGCCGCGCACCGGATCCCGCAGCACGTCCTCCTTCAGGACAACGGTAAACCCCAGGATGTCCCCCCGCGTCTGTAGCCGTTCGATGCGCGCCCGCACCGTGGTGCGTGACAGGTTCAGCTCCAGCGCAAGATCGGACAGGGACGCCCGTGCATTGTGGCGCAGCGCCGCGATCAGCCGTTCATCCGTTTTGTCCAAACTTACCTCCATTACGTGAAATTGCTACGCATTATGGTCAAAATACTGACTTCAATCCACCCCGAATTGGAGCTCCCCTGAAGGCTCGACACAATCGTGATGGAGATCCTTCCCCCGTGAGCACACAGAACTGCATTCTGATCGGCGCGCCGGTAGACAGTGGAAAACGTCGCGCCGGCTGCCTGATGGGACCCGATGCCTATCGCACCGCCGGATTGTCCACGGCCTTGACCGATCTGGGCCATCAGGTGACGGACCTTGGCACGGTGACACCCGCAGCGCACCCGCCGGACGAGGCGAACTCGCGGCTGTTCTCGCTGAACCAGACCATCGGTTGGACCAGCGCGCTCCGCGATGCTGCTGCATCCGCAATGGAGCAAGGCTTGCCAATTTTCCTTGGCGGTGATCACGCGCTGTCCCTTGGCTCGGTCATCGGTGTGGCCAATTACGCCGCCCGGCAGAACCGGCCGCAATTCGTGCTGTGGCTGGATGCACATACCGATTTCCACACACCGCAAACCACCGACAGTGGCAATCTGCACGGCACGCCGGTTGGCTATTTCACCGGTCGCGAAGGCTTTGACGGGTTTCCAGCTGTAAAGAACCCGGTGCCCGAGGAGAACGTCTGCATGTTCGGCCTGCGGTCTGTTGATACGTCCGAGCGGCAGGCTTTGGAAGGCAGCCAGATCCGGCGCCACGACATGCGCGACATTGACGAAAACGGTATCACCGGCCCCTTGGCCGCGTTTCTGGACCATGTGGCAGCCCAGAACGGCATGCTGCACGTGTCTCTGGATGTGGATTTCCTCGACCCCTCTGTCGCCCCGGCGGTGGGCACCACGGTGCCCGGCGGCGCCACGGTGCGCGAAGCGCATCTCATCTGCGAAATGCTGCATGATTCCGGGTTGATGACCTCGCTCGACCTTGTCGAACTCAACCCTTTCCTCGATGAACGCGGCCGCACCGCGCATCTGATGGTCGATCTCTGCGCCTCGGCCCTGGGCCGCCGCGTCTTTGACCGCCCCACACGGAGCTACCAATGACCAACCTCAATCCTTCCGCCAAAGCCATGGTGCCTTTTGTCAGCGTCGACAACATGATGCGCCTGATCCATCACACCGGCGTGGAAAACATGCTGCGCGACCTTGCCGCCTATGTCGAAGAGGACTTCCGCCGCTGGGAGCTGTTCGACAAGACCCCGCGCGTGGCAAGCCATTCGGACGTGGGTGTGATCGAGCTGATGCCCACCTCGGATGGGGAGGCATACGGATTCAAATACGTCAATGGCCACCCCAAGAACACCTCGGAGGGGCTGCAGACCGTGACCGCCTTTGGGCTCTTGGCGGATGTCTATACCGGCTATCCGGTGCTCCTGACGGAAATGACGATGCTGACGGCACTGCGCACGGCGGCGACCTCGGCCATGGTGGCGAAATACCTGGCACCAAAGGACGCTCACACCATGGCGATGATCGGCAATGGCGCCCAGTCGGAATTCCAGACCCTGGCGATGAAGGCGATCTGCGGCCTGAAATCCGTGCGCCTTTATGATCAGGATCCCAATGCCACCGAAAAATGCGCCCGTAATCTGGCGGGCTGCGGTCTTGAAGTGGTGAAATGCAAAACCCCCGAAGAGGCCATCGAAGGCGCGCAGATCCTCACCACCTGCACCGCGGACAAACAATACGCCACTATCCTCAGCGACAATATGGTCGGCCCCGGCGTACACATCAACGCCATCGGCGGTGACTGCCCCGGCAAGACGGAACTGGCGGCTGGTATCCTGTCCCGGTCGGATGTCTTTGTGGAATTCCCACCGCAAACCCGCATCGAAGGCGAGATCCAGCAAATGCCCGAGGATTTCGAAGTCACCGAAATGTGGCAGGTGATCACCGGCCAAAAGCAAGGACGCCGGGACGACCGGCAGATTACCCTGTTCGACAGCGTCGGTTTCGCCATCGAGGATTTCAGTGCCCTGCGGTATATCCGCGACCAGATCAAGGGCAGCGAATTCTTCATCGAACTCGACATGCTGGCAGACCCGGACGATCCGCGCGATCTGTTCGGCATGCTGCAACGGGCCGGAACCGCGCACCCCGCATAAACGGCAGCTCAGGCTTCGAGTTCGGAATCCCAATATAGGAAGTCCATCCAGCTGTCGTGCAGATGGTTGGGTGGGAACTTGCGCCCGATGTTGCGCAACTCCTCGGCGCCGGGGCGTTTGGGCGCCTTGCGCAAGTGCATCCCGGCCCGGTGCAGCGATTTTGACCCCTTGCGCAGGTTGCATCTAGAACAGGCCGCGACAACGTTTTCCCAGCTGGTCACGCCACCCGCGGCGCGGGGCACCACATGGTCGAAGGTCAGATCCCCCCGCGCGCCACAGTACTGACAGCAGAATTCGTCCCGCAGAAATAAATTAAAGCGCGTGAAGGCCACGCGCTTTTGAGGTTTGACATAATCTTTGAGGACGACAACCGACGGTATTCGGATCTGCGTGCTCGGGCTATGCACCACGGTGTCATACTCTGCCACGATCGCCACCCGGTCCAGCCAGGCTGCCTTGACCGCATCCTGCCACGGCCACAGGGACAGCGGATAATAGGAAAGCGGCCGGTAGTCCGCATTCAGTACCAAGGCCGGGTGCTGTTTCAGCGCCCCGGGGTCCCGTACAAAGTCTGTTCTGAAATCGCCGTCCATTCTAAACGTCTTCCTCGCCCTGCCTGCCCGTTACCTGACACCAGAGCGGGGAACCCGCCCCAGTCTGAGATTAACTATATATCGCGGTAGAAAGCTGGCAAGCCCCTTGCGCGCTACAACATCTCGAAGGCAGGCATAGGCCGATTCCGTGACAGGCAGGTGACGGGCCTGCTCAAGAAACTTGCGCCTTTCAAACGCGAGGCCTATTGCGGCGCCATGACCCGACTTATCCGCTTTAACAAACCCTTTGACGTTCTGCCGCAGTTCACCGACCGCAGCACCGAAGGGGGGCCCCGCAAGACGCTGAGCGAATTCATCGATTGCCCCGGCGTTTACCCCGCTGGCCGTCTGGATCGCGACAGCGAGGGATTGATGCTGCTGACCGACAATGGCCGCCTTCAGGCCTGGATCAGCGATCCGCGCAACAAGATGGCAAAGATCTATTGGGTGCAGGTCGAAGGCACGCCGGATGAGGCCGCGCTGCAGGCCCTGCGGCAGGGGGTGGAGTTGAAAGACGGGTTGACCAAACCCGCCAAGGCGCGGCGGATTGATGAACCTGCGGGCCTCTGGGCACGCACTCCCCCGATCCGGGTGCGCAAATCGGTGCCCGATACATGGATCGAGCTGACCATTACCGAGGGGCGCAACCGGCAGGTCCGCCGGATGACCGCTGGGGTCGGTCACCCCACCTTGCGGCTGATCCGTTATGCCATTGGCGCCTGGACCCTGGATGGGCTGGCGCAGGCCAAATGGGAAGATCTGGAACCGCCAAAGGTGCCGGGGCGGCCCAAACCGGCGCAGCTACCCAACCGCCGGGCGCAGGCGAGACGGGCCAAGGAAAAAGCCAAAGACACCGATCAAAAGAAAACGGGCGGCAAGCCCCGAAAGCCTCGCCGCCCGTACTGAATTCTTCCTGTTCGGCGTCCGCGCCGGTCAGAGGCTCAGCTTGTCCCGCATGAAGGCCAGCGCGACGCTCAGCCCGTCGGGGGCAATGCCATGGCCGGTGCCCTTTTGAATATGGGCAAACACATCCTGAAACCCGGCTTCCTGCAGCGCCTCGGCGGCCTCGGGCAGGGATTGCACAGGGACCACGTCATCCGCATCACCATGCACCAGCAGCACCGGCATCCGGCTGACCACCTCGTCCTTGAAGGTATCCGGGCTCAGCAGACGGCCAGAGAAGGCAACGATCCCGGCCACCGGATCCTCGCGGCGCGGTGCCACGTGCAGGCTCATCATGGTGCCTTGCGAGAAGCCGAACAGCACCACCTGCTCGGGCAGTACGTCCTCATCCACCATCAGCGCGTCGAGGAAGGCATTCAGATCCTCGACGGCGGCCTGCATGCCGCGCATGCTTTCTTCTTCGGAGGAGCCATCGATCCAGGGGATCGGGAACCACTGATAGCCCATCGGCGCCCCGGCGCAGTTTTCGGGCGCATCAGGCGCCACGAACAGCGTGTCCGGCAGGTGCTCGGCCAGCGGATCAGCCAGCCCCAGCAGGTCGGCTCCATTGGCGCCATAGCCATGCAGAAACACCACAACCGAGCGGGTTGAGCCGGAAAGCGGCTCTTTGCGGCCAGCAGTCAATACACGAGTCATCGGATCCCTTCCCTGTCCTTCTTCACATGGTAATAGGCCCAGAGAACCCGTGCCGCAACCGCGCGCCAGGGCGACCAGTCTTCGGCCATTTTGCGCAAGGCGCGTTCCTTGGGACGTTCCGGCAGATCGAACAACAGCCGCGCGCCCTCCTGCAAGGCCAGATCGCCGGGCGCGAAGACATCCGCCCGCCCTAGCGCAAACATTGCATAGATTTCCGCAGTCCAGACCCCGATGCCGGAAACTTCGGTCAGGATCGCCACGACTTCCGCATCCGGTTTACTCCGCAAGGCATTGAAATCGATAGAGGCCTCCGCCAAAGCCCGCGCATATCGGACCTTTTGACGGCTAAGCCCGGCTGCGCGCATTTCCTCGTCGCTGGCCGCGATGATCGCATCCGGTTCGGTCAGCCCCGCATTGGACATCCGGGTCCAGATCGAGGCCGCCGAAGCAATGCTGAGCTGCTGGCCCACGATGGCATTCAACAACTCCGCAAAACCATCAGGATGGCGCCGCAGTGGCAAAGTTTCGATCTGGGCCAACGCATCGGCAAAGCGTGGGTGCTGCGCCGCCAGCCATTCCGCGCCTTCGGTAACGCATGCATCGCTGTGAATGATCCGTCCAACCCCGTTATCCGTGACTACACGGCTCTCTGTATCTGTGTGTGACGCCACGTCACGTTTCCTTCATCTGTTAATTTTCACAAAACTGCCGACGGACGCCCGATGAGGCGCGCCTGGCGTCTTGTTCCCGCTCACATTCAGGGTTACGCATCCCACATGACACAGACCATGACCACCCCCACCGACGACAGAGTCGCCAAGAAGAATGTTGCCATTCTCGTGATGGCGCAGGCCTTCCTCGGCGCTCAGATGCCGATGATCTTTACCATTGGCGGCCTCGCGGGGCAGTCGCTGGCCTCCAACCCCTGTTTCGCCACTTTGCCGATCTCACTGATCGTCGCCGGGTCGATGATGGCAGCAACGCCGATTTCGGCGATCATGCAACGCTGGGGCCGCCGCGCGGGCTTCTTTACCGGAGCGCTGTTCGGAGCGCTTGGCGGCATCGTTGGCGCCTATGGTCTCTATCTCGGCTCATTCCCTGTGTTCCTGCTCGGCAGCCTTCTGACCGGCGTCTACATGAGCGCGCATGGTTTCTACCGCTTTGCCGCCGCCGATACCGCGTCCGAAGAGTTCCGTCCCAAGGCGATTTCCTACGTGATGGCGGGCGGGCTTTTGTCGGCCATCATCGGCCCACAGCTGGTCAAGGCGACCAGCCAGGCCTTCGTCATCCCCTTCTTCGGCACCTATATGGCGGTGATAGCGGTCAACGTTGTGGGCGCGGCGCTGTTTCTGTTCCTGAACATCCCGAAACCGCCGGTCCCCAGCCATGACGCCCCCAAGGGCCGCAGCCGTATCGAGCTGCTGAAAACCCCGGTGATCGCGGTGGCGGTGATCTGTGCAATGGTTTCCTACGCGCTGATGAACCTCGTGATGACCTCGACCCCGCTGGCCGTGGTTGGCTGCGGCTATACCGAAGGCAACGCCGCCGATGTGGTGACCTCTCACGTCCTGGCGATGTATGTGCCCTCCTTCTTTACCGGTCACCTGATCGCGCGTTTCGGCGTGGAAAAGATCGTTGCCGCCGGTCTGGTCATTCTGGCCGGCGCGGGCGCTGTGGCGCTGCAAGGCGTCGACCTCGGCAACTTCTTCATCGCGCTTGTCCTGCTTGGTGTCGGCTGGAACTTCGGCTTTATCGGCGCGACCACCATGCTGGCAGGCGCGCATGAGCCGCACGAACGTGGCCGGATGCAGGGTCTGAACGACCTTTTAGTCTTTGGCGGTGTCACCATGGCTTCGCTCGCCTCGGGCGGTCTGATGAACTGTTCGGGCGGCTCGCCGGTGGATGGCTGGAGCGCGGTCAACATGGCAATGGCCCCCTTCCTGGTGCTGGCAGGTGGCGCACTGGTCTGGCTCGCTCTGCGGCCCAAGCGGGTCTGACGGCGCTGCCCAACCAAAAACACAAAAGCCGCCCAGTGGGCGGCTTTTTTTGTTCGATTACAAAGACCTACCGCCTCAAACGCGCCCGTCTACCAGCGCCCCAGCGCGGCCCGCATCATCAACCCGCTACGGCGGCGGAACTCGCTGGTGCCAAGCGCACCTGCAGCCACCCGCTCCGGCTCGCGCATTGCCTGTTTCAGAATGCTGCGCGCCTGCCAGCCCGCCAGCATCGCCGGCGCCGCTGCACCCGACACGCTACCACGCGACCGCCGCGCTTGCTCAAGGTATTGGTATCCCTTTTCCGCCAGCTGCTGCACGCCCTTTGGTGTGCCGTCCAGCAGCGGCACGCGCTTTTGTTTCTCCAGCTCGGGGATCGCGCGCAGCCAGTTGGCAATGCCCATCCCGCGCCCAAAGGCGCGCACGGTTTCTTCCTCCGCATCCCCCAATGAGGCCGCCGCCATCCACAACAGGCTGCCCGAAGTGGCATCGATATAGGTATCGAACGCCGCCTCGTCCTCGAACGGATCGCGATAAATGTCCCAGCGCCGCGCCTCGGCCATGGCGTCGATCTCTTTCGCCAGGTCGGGCCGCAGCAGCCGCCCCAGCGGGGTCGCCACATAGTGACGGCGTACCGGCTTCGCTTCCGCGATTTCGGCGCCGACATCGCGCCACCACTGCACCCGCATCTCGGCGATCATGCTTTCCTGGCTGGCCCAGGGCGCGCGGGAGAGTTCAAGATTGAAGGCATAAAGCGCGAACAGAAGCGGACGCGCTGCAACGGGCGCCGCCATGGTCGCCATGAAGCGGTCCGGATCGCCCTGCCGGACCAACTCGGCGCAGCCTTTCAGATCGTCGTCAAACTCCATCTAGGAACTCCTTCACGGCCATTGCAGTTTCCGGCGCATCGACGATGCCAAGATGGCCGACACCCGGAATGATGCGATAGCTCCCCCGGTGCGTCACTGGCGCCATCAGTGGCTCATAGCCCTCCGCGACAAAGGCTTCATCCTTTTCCCCTGCCATTACAAAGAACTCCGGAAGAGCCCTAATGTCCGCCAGATAGTCGCTTCGCGGTGCGTATGAGGTGTTGAGCCGATAGGAATATTCCGTCGTCGCCAGATGCCCCAGCGGTCCGTCCAGAACCTGTTTCGGCATCGCGAACTGGATTACGGTCAGGTGATTGAACCACGTGATCCCCAAGGCATTCAGCATCGAAAGCCCGATGATCCGGCGCGTCAGCGGCTGCGCCCATCCGCCCGAATTCTTGCGGGTTGTCGGGGCGTCATACTTCAGGAACGGCGCCAGAAGAACGGCGCGGTCCACCATGCCCCCATGTTGCCCCCCGGCAAAGCGCACCACCAGCCCGCCGCCCGAGGAATGCCCGAGCAGAACAACTTTCTGCCGCGGTTGCACGCGGGCTGCGATCAGGTCCGCAAGGTCATCCTCCAGCTGGCCAATATACTCCACATCGCCGCGCCGCCCGGGGGCGGCTCCGTGCCCGCGCAGATCCGGCACCAGAACATGTCCTGCGATCTGCGGTGCAAGCGTGGCATATTGCAGCCCATTCCAGCCGGAACCATGCACCATGACTACCAGCGGCCCGACGCCGTTGTCGAAGCTGCGCACCTGCAGCGGATAGCCATCCCGCATCGGAACGGTCTCCGGCTCTGGCATGTCCGGCCCCGCAGAGACCGCAGAGAAATCCAGCCCCTTTTCCTGCGCCGCAGGCAGCATATCTGCAGGCCTCTGCGACAGGATCAAAGCAAAGGGCAGCACCGCCGTGATGGCCAGACCGATAGCCGCCGCCCGGATCAGCGCTTCCATCATGCTTCCGGCGCGCAGTCGCGTATCAGCTTCCAGCGGATCGCATCCAGCAGCGCCTCGAAAGAGGCGTCGATGATGTTCGGGCTGACGCCGACCGTGGACCAGCGGCGGCCCTGATTGTCGGCGCTGTCGATCACCACACGCGTCACCGCTTCGGTGCCGCCCTGAGTGATGCGCACCTTGAAGTCCACCAGACGCATATCGTCGATCACCTCGGAGTAACGCCCCAGATCCTTGGCCAGCGCCTTCGCCAGCGCGTTCACCGGGCCGCGGTCGCTGCCGGTTTCATCCATGGATTCGCTGACCGACAGGCGTTTTTCGCCATCCACCTTAACGACAACGACCGCCTCTGAGAGGCTCACCATCTTGTTGTACTTGTTCTTGCGCCGCTCAACCGTGACCTTGTAGCGCTTCACCTCAAAAAACGTCGGCAGTTGCCCCAGCTCCTCGCGCGCCAGCAGCTCGAACGAGGCCTGCGCCGTATCGTAGGAGTATCCTTCATCCTCGCGCGCCTTGATCCGGTCAAGGATCCGTGCCAGTGCCGGATCGCCCTTTTCCACGTTCAGCCCGGCGTCGGTCAGCCGCTTGCGCAGGTTCGACTGACCGGCCTGATTGGACATGGGAATGATGCGCGCGTTGCCCACCAGTTCAGGCTGGATATGCTCATAGGTCGACGGATCCTTCAGGATCGCGCTGGCGTGCAGACCCGCCTTATGGGCAAAGGCCGAGGCCCCGACATAGGGCGCCTGCTTCATCGGCACCCGGTTGAGGATATCATCCAGCATCCGGCTTTGTTGCGTGAGGCCGGTCAGCGCCTCAAGGCTGACGCCGGTCTCGAACTGGCTGGCGTAGGGGTCCTTTAGCAGCAGCGAGGGGATCAGCGTCGTCAGATTGGCATTGCCACAGCGTTCGCCCAGCCCATTCAGCGTGCCCTGCACCTGCCGCACGCCCGCATCCACGGCCGCCAGCGAACAGGCCACCGCGTTTTCCGTGTCGTTGTGCGTATGGATGCCAAGGCGCTCCCCGGGAATGCCTGCCGCGATCACCTCGGTCACGATGCGATAGACCTCGGCGGGCATGGTACCGCCGTTAGTGTCGCACAGAACCACCCAGCGCGCCCCCGCATCCAGCGCGGCACGGCAGGCGGCCAGCGCATACTCCGCATTATCCTTGTAGCCATCAAAGAAATGTTCGGCGTCAAACAGCGCCTCGCGTCCCTCGGCCACGATATGCGCCACCGAGGCGCCGATATTCTCAAGGTTCTCCTCCAGCGTGATGCCAAGCGCGGCCGTCACGTGGTAGTCATGCGATTTGCCCACCAGGCAGACCGTATCGGTTCCCGCGTTCATCACTGCCGCCAGAACATCGTCATTGGCAGCCGAGCGCCCTGCCCGTTTCGTCATTCCAAAGGCCGCCAGTCGCGCGCGGGTTTTCGGCGCCACCTCGAAAAAGGCACTGTCGGTCGGATTGGCGCCGGGCCAGCCTCCCTCAATGTAATCGATCCCCAGATCATCCAGCGCCTTGGCGATCTGTTGTTTTTCCGCGGTCGAGAACTGCACGCCCTGCGTCTGCTGCCCATCGCGCAGCGTGGTGTCGTAAAGGTAGAGACGTTCTTTGCTCATTCCTGCCTCGTTGTGTTCACCGGGCGGCGCCCGGCCCGGGGTGGGCGTAAAGCGCCCGCCCATGGGGCGGGTCGGGCGCTGCCCGGAGCGCGGCTCCGGGCGGGTCGGATCAGATCTCGTCCAGCTTGGCCGGATCAAACCCCGGCCCCGGTACCAGTTCGACGCCTGTCTTGCTCATCCGGACTTCTAGTCCTGCGCCCGTATAGGCACTTTTCAGACGATCCACTTCAGAGAAGTCCTTGCTTTCCATGGCAGTTTGACGGGCCTCGAACAGCCGCGTCTCATGCGCAGACAGATCCACGTCAGGTGCCTTCACCCAGTCCGGAACATTATCGCCCAGCAATCCAAGCAGTTCCATGCTAGAGCGTAGCGCAGCCACATCTCCGGCCTGTGAATATTGGTGGCACTCCGCCAGAACGCCATGGGTGTTGATATCATCCGCAAGGAGCTCAACGACATGCAGTTCCGGCTGCCTGCCGGGAAGGGCCTCTGCCGCCTGAGCGTACCACTTGCGCAAGGTCTTCTCAGCTTCCTTTGCCTTCTTCTCGGTCCAGTCCATCGGTTTGCGATAGTGGGTCGACAGGAAGACAAACCGGATCACCTCACCCGGAATGCCCTGCTCCAGCAGATCATGCACGGTGAAGAAGTTACCGAGCGATTTCGACATCTTCTTGCCCTCGACCTGCAGCATCTCATTGTGCAGCCAGTAGTGCGCAAAAACTTCATTGCCATGCGCACAGCAGCTTTGTGCGATCTCGTTCTCATGATGCGGGAACATCAGATCGTTGCCGCCGCCGTGAATGTCGATCACATGTGGGAACTTCAACGCGTTTTCTGACAACTTCCCCTCTTCAAGGGGCCGTTTCCACAAAAGATCGTCAGCCATAGCCGAGCATTCGATATGCCAGCCGGGGCGTCCGCGGCCCCAGGGGCTGTCCCAACCGGGCAGATCATCGGTTGACGGTTTCCACAGAACGAAATCCATCGGGTTCTTCTTGTAAGGTGCAACCTCCACCCGGGCGCCCGCGATCATGTCGTCGACCGAACGGCCAGACAGTTTGCCGTAGCCCTCGCGCCAGCTGTCGACGGCGAAAAGCACATGCCCTTCGGCGGCATAGGCGTGGCCCTTGGCGATTAGATCCTCGATCATTGCGACCATCTGGGGAATATATTCCGTTGCCCGCGGCATGTGGTTCGGCTCCAGCGCGCCAAGGGCGCCCATGTCATCCAGGAACCACTGGGTCGTCTCGGCGGTGATCTCACTGATCGCACGACCGCTTTCGGCAGCGCGGGCGTTGATCTTGTCATCCACGTCGGTGAAATTGCGCGCATAGGTCACGTGATCGGCGCCATAGACGTACCGCAGCAGCCGGTAGAGCACGTCGAACACTACGACAGGCCGTGCGTTGCCCAGATGCGCCCGATCATAGACCGTGGGACCACAGACATACATCCGCACGTTTTCCGGATCGATCGGAGTGAAGACCTCTTTCTTGCGGGTCTTCGTGTTGTGCAGTTTGATCACCGGTTGGGTCACTGTATCGGTCGTCGTCATGACAGCTCCTTTGACAGGCACGGGCGTGTAGGGCTCAAGGCCAGGCGCACGGGGGCGCAGCGCGGGCTTAGCAAGTTGTCAGTTGGAAGGGAACGACAGAAACCAGCCCGCTGTGAAATTCAGCAGGTTATGCAGCAGGTAATGCAGCAGCTAATGGAGATAGGCGCGGCGGTTCTGGTCATGGGATGGCTGTTAGCACGCCCCGGCCCCGCCGCCAAGCATTTCGCAATGCTATGCTAGCTCTTTCTGCCCATGGTCTCGCCAACCCTTTGGAGACCCGGTGCCGCCTTCAAAACCGGAAGGCGGCCCGCACCGAAAGGATATCGCCGCCCTTTCCCGCCTGCGCGGCCGCAGGATCAACATCATGGTGCAGAAATTCGCCGGTCATCTGCAACACACGGTTCACCGAGACCCGCAACCCGAGACCAAAGACCTGGCTCGGCGCCAGACCAGAGGACGCACCGTGCTGAACCTCGCCCAGCGTGACATAGCCAAGGGCATCGCCAAAATCATATCCGGCCCGCAGATGCAGCTGCTGACTGTCCGACTGACCGCCAAGACCGGTAATATCCAGACCGCCGCCCTGCCGGACCGTGCCACCAAGGACAAGCTCACCATAGTCATGATCGAACCCAGCCTGCAGCGTGGCAGCCCCGTTTGACTGCAGCCCCGACCGAGAGACATATGCACCAATACCGCCTGATCCCGCCTGCCCCAGAGAGCGTGCCACAAAGGAGGTGGACCAATCCCCCGCCGCTGCGGGAATGGCCAGCGCAAGCCCGGTCATCGCCCCGATGACACTGGTGCTGAAATGATGAAGCTGGAAAACCCCTGACATTGTTTCGGTCCTGTTTTCGCACCCGTATCGGTGCGGTATTTTACGCCAGTGATGGCGCGGCATCCCCGTGATCCAGCTTGTCAAAAATCTCTTAACACTTTGTTCCCGTATCGCGTGTGCTGTGGCCATTCCCCCGCAAAATCACCGCCTCGTTATAACGTTTTGAAAGCGCGCTACTTTCCCACCGTAAAATTTCCAGAACATTCCCCAGCCCTTGCGCGGCGCCCCCGCGCACCCCTCCATCGTCCGAGCGCGCTCGTGAAATAGATGACGTTTTTTTCACATCGGTCGCAAACACGATAGTTTTGCCTTGTCGCGCTGCCATCCTGAAACCGTGAAAGGAGGGCGCACGGATGCAGGAGGAGCAATGCTTGGTCAGTCTGGTCTGGCGCACCATCGGCGCCGCGCGGGGTCTTGCGGCGCGCGGTCGGCCAAGATCGGGTTATCCGCTTAACAAAAGAAGGTAACCCTATCTATCCACAGGATTTTCCATGACTTCTGATCCGACAATCCGCACCAATTTACGCAGCGGTGGGCGTGCGGCGCGCCGCGCCGCGCGCGCCGCGCCGCTGGACCGCGCCCTCCGTCCCATCCGCCCCGGTATGTCCGGCGGCGCCTATTCGCCCCTGTCACAGGCCGATGTGGAGAAAATCCACCACGCTGCGCTGGACGCGCTGGAGCGGATCGGCCTTGCCGACGCCCCACAAAGTGGAATTAATTACCTGACCGCTGCGGGCTGCACGCTGGGCAGCGACGGGCGCCTGCGCTTTCCCCGCGCCTTGGTCGAAGATACCCTGGCCCGCGCCAACCGATCCGTCACCCTGTTCAGCCGCGACGGGCAGACCGACCTAAACCTCTCCGGCACCCGGGTGCACTACGGAACGGCGGGCGCAGCGGTCCATATGGTTGACGTCGACGGCCGCGCCTATCGCGAGTCCACCTTGCAGGACCTGCATGACGCCGCCCGGATCTGCGACGCGCTTGACAATATCCATTTCGTACAGCGCCCCATGGTGGCCCGGGACATCACTGACAGCCGCGAACTTGACCTTAACACCATCTACGCTTGCTGTTCTGGTACCTTCAAACACATCGGCACCTCATTCACCGACGCGAGTTTTGTCGCGCCCGCCGTGGAAATGCTGCACATGATCGCAGGTGGCGAGGAGAAATGGCGCGAACGCCCCTTTGTCTCCAATTCCAACTGCTTTGTGGTGCCGCCGATGAAATTCGCCACTGAAAGCTGTCTGGTGATGGAGGAATGCATTCGCCATGGCGTTCCTGTCTTGCTGCTGTCGGCGGGAATGGCCGGGGCCACTGCGCCATCAACCGTGGCTGGTGCCATCGTGCAGGCAGTGGCCGAATGCCTGGCAGGCCTGGTTTACGTCAACGCCGTAAGCCCCCGACATCCTGCAATTTTTGGCACCTGGCCATTCGGACTCGACCTGCGCACCGGCGCTATGACCGGCGGATCGGGTGAACAGGCGTTGCTGACGGCGGGCTGTGCGCAGATGCACCGTTTTTACGGCCTGCCCGGCGGCGCGGCGGCGGGGATCGCGGATGCAAAATTGCCCGACATGCAGGCGGGATGGGAGCAGATGTGCTCCAACGTCATGGCCGGTCTTTCCGGCCTCAACATGGTATATGAGGCCGCCGGAATGCACGCATCTCTGCTGGGGTTCTGCCACGAATCCCTGATCCTTGGCGATGATCTGATCGGTCAGGCCCTGCGCTGCGTGCGGGGGATCGAGGTGACAGATGAAACCCTGGCGCTTGATCAAATCGCCGAGGTTTGCCTTGGCGGCAGTGGTCACTACCTTGGAACGGCGCAAACCCTGTCACGGATGCAAGCCGACCATGTCTATCCAACCCTTGGGGATCGCACCTCCCCCAAGGAGTGGGAGGAAAAGGGGAAGCCGGATCTGTTGCGCAAGGCACGGGAGCGGAAGGAGGAGATCCTGTCACGCCGAAGCCCGGCGCGCCTTCCCCTGGATCTGGACCGGGTCATAAGGGAGCGGTTCCCCATCCATTTGCCCAGTTGACACAGCGCGAGCACCTGAGTGTCTCAGGCATTCCGGTGCTCGCACCTAGTGTTGGGCTGTCGAATGGTCCATATAGGGGAGCGTCCGCTGCGGAGAAAGCAGCGCCCTGTTGGAGCATACGATGACACCTCCCTCCCAATTATCCGCAATCGTGACCATCCACGATCAGGACCTTCTTCTGCAGTATGAAGCTGAGAACAAATTCCAAACGATTGGGTGCCCTGTCACCTATATGTTCGTAGGCAAAGGGCCGGTAGACAAGGTTCGCGCCATGGATCGCGTCATCATTGCCCGGGAACAGGCTGACAATATTGAGGATTTCAAATTCCTAGTAGACTTCACGTCTTGGTACGCCTGCATCAATAACGCTGTCCCCCTGACGGAATTTGTCGCGCTGATTCAATACGATGTAACCGTAAGCGAAAGTTTCTCCAGCGCCACGCTGTCCCAGCTTCAAACCGATCCAGACGCGGTGCTGGGATATAGCCCTGTCCCCATGGCAGATCGGAATTTTATCCGTGACAACATGGGTTACGCGCCCCTGCGTGAGGCCGTGAAGAAGGTGTATGGGTTTGACATCAAACCGATCCTGCGCAGCCACATGGCCTCAGCAACCGACAAGAACTGGCCTGCCACAAACAACGTGGCTATGCGCCGCGATACGCTGTCCGATTTCGTGCGTTGGTTTACGCCGCTTGGCCTTGCGATGGGAAACAGCCGCCCGTCCGGGCATGCGTTCGAGCGTGCCATCAAATTGTTTTGCATTTTGACAGGAAGGCACAACCTGTACGACCGTGAGGTTTTGCAGCATTTCCAGATGAACTCCCACGAAACACAGGATTTCAAAAAGGATACCGGGCGTCTGCACCAACTACTGGCCCGAAACTCTAGAGAGCCTTGATCCTTTGGCGCAGGTATTCAAGATAACCTGAAAGGGATGTGGAGGCGGCGAATTTCTGGCGGACATAGCGCAGTTCTTTTTGGCGCAGCGATTTTGAGACGCTGGCGCTGACCTGCCCCTCGTGTATCCGGTTCACCACCAGGGTCTGCGGCAGGATCACCGGATCGCCAAGCGCATCCCACAGCCGTTTGTAGAGGTCCACATCCATCAGCCAGATCAGGTTTTCATCAAACCGCTGCATACGGCTGCGCCGCATTGCCAGCACCGATGGGCTTGAGACGGTGTTTTTGCCAAACTGCAACTTCTCAGTCAGTCGCGGCACCATGGGGCGTTCAACCGACCCGCTATTGCGGCTGATACCCGAGCCACACAACAGCCAGTCGCCCCCCGCATCCATCGCTTCAACAATATCACCCAAGGCACGGCTTCCATTCAGGAAATCGTCCTGAAAAAGCACTTTGACGATATCACCGGATGCGTGATCCAGGGCATTGTTCACATTGGCCGATGCCTGCCGTGGTGCATCGTGGTTCCAGATGTGGCGTATGGTCAGACGATCCGAGAAAGCGGCGCAGACATCTGCCACCGCCGTGTCATCGGATTGGTCCGAAACGACAACCTCGAAATCACGAAAGCTTTGCCCTGTCAGGATCTCCAGCGACTGAGCCAGATACTCTGCACCCTTGCCCCCCATGCCATAGGCCGGAATGCAGATACTTATGGCAGGCATGGCGTTTCTCCGGGGCTTGGTGGACTGCGCTCTTGGCCTAGCAAAGAGCCGCGCCAAGGCCAAGCGGCAGAACGGGGAAACGGATACCCAACAGGAAAAAGCCCCCTCCGATGCGGAGGGGGCGAGTTTCGCCAATCAGGCTCATTAGTGTACCGCCCGCGTTTTTTTGCCTGGGCCTTCTTGGCGTCCAGGGCGAGCGCACTCGCCCCCGATCTGGTCTCAGCTGCAGCCCGAAGTGGCGCCGCAGGTGTTGCATTTCATGCAGGTGCCGTTGCGCACCAGCGTGTAGTTGCCGCATTCACCGCAGGCCTCGCCCTCGTAGCCCTGCATCTTGGCCTTGGTGCGGGCGTCCATGCCGGTCACCGTAACCGAAGCCGTTTCCGTCACCGTTGCGCTTTCAGTCACCTCCGGCACCAGTGTTTGCAGCGCAGTCACCGGGTCAGCACCGGTGCCAAGCGGCGCGATCCCGTCCAGCACGGTCTGCCCGCCGTTCAGCACCACAAGTTCCTGCGGCAGACGCTTGCGCAAGTACCCGGTCGAGGAGATCTGCTTCAGCACCTCCAGCGAACGGGTTGCGGCGCTTTCGCTCAGCTCGGTGACGTTGGAGACGCCCTCTTCCTCACCGCGACCGATATCATCGAATGCGGGGCCTTCGGGTTTCACATGCGCGAGGTCGGTGCGATCCAGGTAGCTGACCGCCAGTTCGCGGAAAACATAGTCGAGGATCGAGGTTGCGTTCTTGATGCTGTCGTTGCCCTGCACCATGCCCGCCGGTTCGAACTTGGTGAAGGTGAAGGCATCGACGAACTCTTCCAGCGGCACGCCGTATTGCAGGCCAACAGAGACGGCGATGGCAAAGTTGTTCATCATCGCCCGGAAGCCAGCGCCTTCCTTGTGCATGTCGATGAAGATCTCGCCAAGGTTGCCGTCTTCATACTCGCCGGTGCGCAGGTAGACCTTGTGCCCGCCGACAACCGCCTTCTGGGTATAGCCTTTGCGGCGCTGGGGCATCTTGGTGCGGTGCGATTTCACCACTTCCTTGATGACCACTTTTTCGACGATCTTCTCGGCCAGGGTGACGGCCTTTTCCTGCTGGCTACCGCTTTCCAGGATCTCCGCCGCCTCATCGTCGCCCTCGACCAGCGCAGCCGCCAGCGGCTGGCTCAGCTTGGACCCGTCACGATAGAGCGCGTTTGCTTTCACACCCAGCGACCAGGACAGCTCATAGGCCTTCTGGCAGTCTTCGATGGTGGCATCGTTGGGCATGTTGATCGTCTTGGAGATCGCGCCCGAGATAAAGCTTTGCGCCGCCGCCATCATGCGGATGTGGCTGTCAACGCTCAGGTAGCGCTTGCCCTTCTTGCCGCAGGGGTTGGCGCAATCGAAGATGTGATAGTGCTCTTCCTTCAGGTGCGGCGCGTTCTCCAAGGTCATGGTGCCGCAGACGTGATCGTTGGTCGCCTCGATATCGGCCTTGGTAAAGCCCAGGTGACGCAGCAGATCAAAGGTCGGGTCGTTCAGCTTGGTCGCCGGGATGCCCAGAACACCGGTGCAGAACTCTTCGCCAAGGGTCCATTGGTTGAACACGAAACGCACATCAAAGGCGCTTTCCAGCGCGGCGTCGATCTTGGCCAGCTCGTTGGGGCCAAAGCCGTGACCGGCCAGCGAGGTATGGTTGATCCCCGGCGCATTGCCGATGGTGCCGTGGCCGACGGCATAAGCAACGATTTCTTCGATCTGGGCCGAGGTATACCCGAGCCCTTCCAGCGCGGCAGGCACCGAGCGGTTGATAATCTTGAAATAGCCGCCACCGGCCAGTTTCTTGAACTTCACCAGGGCAAAGTCGGGCTCGATCCCGGTGGTGTCGCAATCCATCACCAGGCCGATGGTGCCGGTCGGGGCAATCACGGTGGCCTGCGCGTTGCGATAGCCGTGCTTCTCGCCCAGTTCCAGCGCCTCATCCCAGGCGCCCGCGGCCAGATCGGTCAGGCGTGCATCGGGGCAGTTTTTCAGATCCAGCGGCACCGGCGGCACCGCCAGCCCTTCATAGCCGGTTGTCTTCCCCTGGGCGGCAGTGCGGTGGTTGCGCATCACCCGCAGCATGTGGTCGCGGTTCTTTTCAAAACCAGGGAACGGGCCCAGCTCGGAGGAGATTTCGGCCGAAGTGGCATAGGCGACGCCGGTCATGATGGCAGTGAGCGTGCCGCAGAGCGCGCGGCCTTCGTCGCTGTCATAGCCATAGCCCATGTTCATCAAGAGACCGCCGATATTGGCATATCCCAGACCCAGCGTGCGGAAGTCATAAGACCGCTGCGCAATTTCCTGGGACGGGAACTGCGCCATCATCACGCTGATTTCCAGCGTCAGGGTCCACAGGCGGCAGGCATGCATGTAGTCCTCGGCCTGGAACTCACCGTCCTTGAGGAAGGTCAGGAGGTTCAGCGAGGCCAGGTTACAGGCGGTGTCATCCAGGAACATATACTCCGAGCACGGGTTCGATCCGCGGATCTCGCCATCTTCGGGGCATGTGTGCCAGTCATTCACTGTGTCATGGAACTGGATGCCCGGATCGGCACAGGCCCATGCGGCGTGGCCGACCTTCTCCCACAGATCACGCGCCTTGACGGTCTTGGCGACGCGGCCATCCGTGCGGTTGATCAGCTCCCAATCGGCGTCCTTCTCTACCGCGTGCAGGAAAGCATTGGTGACGCGGATCGAGTTGTTGGAGTTTTGACCCGAAACCGAGGAATAGGCATCGCTGTCCCAATCGGTGTCATAGGTCGGGAATTCGATCGAAGTGTGGCCCTGCCTGGCGTAATCCAGAACCCGTTTGATATAAGTCTCCGGGATCGCGACCTTTTTCGCTTCGCGAATGGCTTTCTTCAGCCCCTCGTTCTTGCTCGGCTCATAGGCGTCTGCCTCCAGACCGTCCCATTCGCGGATCGCCGCAAAGATGCCGTTCAGCATCTGCTCGTGCATCTTCGAACCCGCAACGATCGAGGCGACCTTCTGCTCTTCGATCACCTTCCACTGGATGAAATCCTCGATATCGGGGTGATCCGCATCGACGATGACCATCTTGGCCGCGCGGCGCGTAGTGCCACCGGATTTGATCGCGCCAGCTGCCCGGTCACCGATCTTGAGGAAGCCCATCAGGCCCGAAGATTTGCCGCCGCCGGACAGAGGCTCGCCTTCGCCGCGCAGATGGCTGAAGTTGGTGCCGGTGCCGGAGCCGTATTTGAACAGGCGCGCCTCGCGCACCCAAAGATCCATGATGCCGCCGTCGTTCACCAGATCGTCGGACACGGACTGGATGAAACAGGCGTGCGGCTGCGGATGTTCATAGGCGCTGTCGGATTTGGTCAGCTTGCCGGTCTTGTAATCGACATAGTGGTGGCCTTGCGCGGGGCCATCGATGCCATAAGCCCAGTGAAGCCCGGTGTTGAACCACTGCGGCGAATTCGGCGCCGCGCGCTGCGACGCCAGCATATAGCGCATTTCGTCGTAATAGGCGCGGGCGTCTTCCTCGGTCGAGAAATAGCCGCCTTTCCAGCCCCAGTATGCCCAGCCACCGGCAAGACGGTCAAAGACCTGTTTGGAAGAGGTTTCGCCAACGAATTCAACATGATCGCCATCGGGGACCGACCGCCACAGGAATTCTGGCACGCCCTTTTCCCGGACTTTCTTCAGGCGGGACGGAACACCGGCTTTGCGAAAGTATTTCTGGGCTATGACATCGCTGGCAACCTGGCTCCATTCAGCCGGAACTTCGATGTTTTCGAGTCGGAAGACAATGGTCCCGTCAGGATTTCGAATTTCGGATGTAGCCGAGATGAAATCGAGGTCCGCATATGCGTCCTGACCAGATTTGGTGTACTTCCGTTCGATCTTCATGCTCTGCCCCTTCGCATTAGCTCTGTCCCGTCTTTTTGTTGGCCACGTCGCGGCGCAGCCTTGCCATGAAGAAACACAGAAAACAGGCGGCAACTGCTGTCAGAAGCGTGCCAGGGAGCCCTACACCGGCCCCGGTCCTTGGAATCTCTACTAGTGTTTAGTCTTGTTGCAGCGCCCAAAGAACATACAAGATTTAGTAGCGAAGCAACTGGCACCCACAATTTGGCGTAATCACGCCGTGAGGGTCAACGCAAAATTTACCACTTAGATACCATTTTTTTGGTTGACCGGTGAAATCGGAAACGCCCGTGGTTCGCTTCATCGATTCACCGACTGCACCCGCGGGCTGACCGAGCTGCCAACACCACTTCGGCAGCCTCGTATTTTTTTGCGAAACACTAATGGTTTGCCGCAAATACCTTACTCACGGCCCCTCCACCACTTCCTCGGCGACTCCACTAACACCCGCGGGCGGTCAACTTCCGAGACATGGCAGCGGACTTTTTACGCCGACCTGCCACGTTGCACGAAGCGCACAGTCTATCTGCTGAAATCGTGTGCCAAGTTAGGCAAAACCCAGCTGCAGGTGGCGCCAGTTCGCGTCACATGGTTAATAATCGGTTAACACAAGATTTGGTGGCCACCAACATTTCGGGGTCACATTTTGCGCGATTCTAATCCTCGCCCCGATCACATCTAAGTGAGATCTGGATCCCTGATCGCCCTTTCAGTGAAACTGGCTGCTTGCACGCCCGCCTTGGACTTGACCGCCAAAGGACGTCACCCTGACCGGGCCAAACCGATCAGAGCTGGGATTTTTATAGGTAGAAAGTGGTCGGGGCGGCGAGATTCGAACTCACGACCCCCTGTACCCAAAACAGGTGCGCTACCAGACTGCGCCACGCCCCGGACCGTGCGCTTTCCTAGCGGTGTGAAACGGATTTGAAAAGCCCTAACAGGGCCAAACAGACGCATTAGAAGAAAAAACTTCGTGCCGCATCTGGGTGCCCGGCCCAATGCCATATCGGCGCGCCAAACCACCATTGATTTCCAGCACCGCAAACACCCGGTCGCCGCCTGGAATGGGGGTCAGATCATGGGGAATGGCATTGGAATGCACCGACGTCACCACGCCGGTTTCATCGAGGAAAATGATATCCAGGGGGATCAGCGTGTTCTTCATCCAGAAAGCCGCCCTTTGAGGATGCTCGTAAACAAACAGCATCCCCGCCCCCCGCGGCAGGTCCTCACGGTGCATCAGCCCCATTGAACGGCTGTCGACAGTATCGGCAATCTCAACAGAGAAGGACGCCTGCCCCCAATCGCCGCGAAGATCGACACGATCCGGGGCACAGGTCTCCTGTGCCTGTGCAATACCTGCACCAAGGCACAGCATTATGGCGGCACCCCAGCGGACAATTCCAGAGGCGCGCACCGACATGATCTTATTCTTCTTCGGATGCGGTTTCGGAAATGGCCGCTTCCCAGGCCTGAACCTCGACCGCCATGCAGCCACGCCGACCGCTGATCGATCGCATCGCGATAGCCTCGCCCGGCTGGAGGTCAGCAAGACCCGACTGGCGCAACACCTCGACGTGCAAGAAGACGTCATCTCCGTAGCCGAACAGGTTGGCAAAGCCAAAGCCCTTGCCCTTGTCGAACCACTTCACACGCGCCGGGCGCGACGGAAGAGTTTTCAGCTCCTCGATATCCATATCGACGAAATCGCTGAGAACCGGCGCGTCATCCCGGGCCGGAGGCACGATTGCGACAACCTCCACAGCCTGAACGCCGCGCTCCGTCGCGTGGGTCAGAACGGTTACGCTGGACCCGTCCGCCACCGAGCTCTGCCCGAAGTTACGCAGGACATTCACGTGCAACAGGATGTCGGGACCACCCTCGTCGGACACAACGAAGCCATACCCTTTGGTCGGGTCAAACCACTTCACTATGCCCTGGATTTGCCTGAGACTGCTTTGATCGTCTGCCACTTATCTCGTCCACCGCGTCGTATTTGATTTCTCGATGCTTGATGCGCGATTTTCGCATATGAGTTCAAGTTAAAAAAATTCCCCATTATCACGAAAATGCTATTTTGTGCTTAACCCATTAAGGGTTTAGCCGCACCACACTCCATTCGTCATCCGGCGTATTTCGGCGCCAGACAAATCGGTCATGCAGCCTGAAAGCCCCATCTGCCCAGAATTCAATTTCGCTCGGAACGATGCGAAATCCGCCCCAGAATGGCGGCCGGTCTGGGTTCGGGCCTTTCGTGGCCGTGATTTTTGCAACCTCTGCCATCAGGGCCGAACGGCTCTGCAATGGGCGCGATTGCCGCGAAGCCCACGCCCCGAGCCTGCTTTTCAGCGACCGGGAGTGGTAATACTCGTCTGCCTGCGGACCGTCTTCGCGTGTCACATGACCACGGACACGGATCTGGCGACGCAGGCTCTTCCAATGCAGCACGAAGGCGGCCTTGCCGGACTGCTCCAGCTCCTGCCCCTTGGCGCTTTCGTAGTTAGTGAAGAAGACAAAAGCGCCATCTTCGATTTCCTTGAGCAGCACCATGCGGACATTCGGCATGCCATCAGCATCCACCGTCGACAGCGCAATCGCATTCGGATCATTGAGCTCAGTCTCTTCGGCCTCCGCGAGCCATGCCCGCGCAAGTTCAAAGGGGTTATCCCCCGCAAATAGTCCCGACCGCTCTGACATGGAAACCTCTTCTTAACTGTGCGCGCCAATCTATGCCGCCTTGGTTGGGCATACAAGCCAAGGTGGCTGCGGATTTATGCGTATAAATATGTGCGGCCATGCAGGCCGACATCCAAAACGGGCCGCAAAACTGACAATGCGCCTCAACCGGTACTCTCTTGATGCAGCGGCCCGAGCATATTAAAGGTCCTTCAGTTCATATTTTACAGGCGGAGAACCTGCATGCCCAGTCAACTGCTGTCCGGCAAACGTGGCCTTATCATGGGCCTGGCCAACGACAAATCCATCGCATGGGGGATCGCCAAGGCCTGCGCCGATGCCGGTGCCGAACTTGCCTTTTCTTACCAGGGCGAAGCCCTGAAAAAGCGCGTTGGCCCGCTCGCCGAACAGCTGAACAGCTCCATCGTTCTGCCCTGCGATGTATCCGACGAAGCCTCGATTGACGCCCTGTTTGAGAGCCTCGAAAACGAATGGGGCAAGCTGGACTTTGTCGTGCACGCCATTGGTTTTTCTGACAAAAACGAACTGCGCGGCCGCTACGTCGATACCAGCCGTGACAATTTCCAGATGACCATGGATATCTCGGTCTACTCCTTTACGGCTGTTGCCCGCCGCGCCGAGAAACTGATGTCCGAGGGCGGCTCGATGCTCACCCTGACATACTATGGTGCCGAGCAGGTTATGCCTCACTACAATGTGATGGGCGTTGCCAAGGCCGCGCTCGAAGCATCGGTCAAATATCTGGCCGAAGATCTTGGAAAAGACGGCATTCGGGTAAATGCGATTTCCGCTGGTCCGATCAAAACGCTGGCCGCCAGCGGAATTGGCGACTTCCGCTACATTATGAAATGGAACGAATACAATTCGCCGCTGCGGCGAAATGTTACAACCGAGGACGTCGGTAAATCCGCTTTGTATCTTTTGTCGGACCTCGGATCGGGCGTGACCGGGGAAAATCTGCACGTGGATGCTGGTTATCACGTTGTCGGCATGAAAGCCGTGGACGCCCCCGACATTACCAAATAAACGAACTGCCCCGGGCCTGTGCTGTTTTTATTTTGAATGGTGCGCCCGGGGCTATATCAACGACGCACTCGTCAGACCAACACTGGTATCGTGCCTGCTTTGCAGCCCGGCACATGACACCGCATCAGACGCTACAATTGCCGGAGCAAATCGCAAGATGACCGACCGCCTGCCGCACGAAAAAGGGTTTCACATCAGCTGGGATCAGATCCACCGGGACAGCCGCGCGCTGGCCTGGCGGCTGGACGGTCAGGGACCTGACGGTGGCGCATGGCGTGCCGTGGTCGCGATCACCCGTGGCGGCATGGCCCCCGCGATGATCGTTAGCCGCGAGCTGGATATCCGCACCGTCGATACGATCTCGGTGAAATCCTACCACCACCAGGATCAGGGTGAGGCCGTGGTGCTGAAAGCACCCGACGCCGAGCTGATGGGTGATGGCGAAGGTATCCTGATCATCGATGATCTGGTGGATAGCGGCAAAACCCTTGAACTGGTGCGCCAGATGTATCCCAAGGCGCATTTTGCCACGGTTTATGCAAAGCCCAAGGGCCGCCCGATGGTGGACACCTTTATCACCGAGGTCAGCCAAGACACCTGGATCTTCTTCCCCTGGGATATGGCGCTGCAATACGTCGAGCCCTATCGCGGCAAGGACTGACGCCGCCCCGCCCCGTGCGCGGGACGGACCGCAGCCGATTTTCAAAACACCATGAATGCGCGCCCCTGTTGGAGGCGCGCTTTTTCTTGAGCCTGCCGCGAGGGCGTGCCACAGATAAGGCCCGAATACGCCTGCCCTGGCAGGGCCTTGCGACAATAGGATGACTGCATGCATATCTCCCGCACCGAAGCGACCTTTTGTTCTCCGATCGTCGAGTCCCGGCGCTGGACCGAAGGGGTCACTTTTCCGCCGTCGCGCCCCCTGATCAACGTCAGTCAGGCCGCCCCGGCAGATCCGCCGCCCACGGGCTTGCGGCAGGCCATCGCCGATGCGGCCCTGAATGAAACCGACGCGCATCTATATGGCGCCGTTTTGGGCCGCAGCGAGCTGCGTGCAGCACTGGCAGCACAGATCTCGGAGCATTATGACGGCACCGTTGGCGCAGCGCAGGTCGGTATTACCTCTGGCTGCAATCAGGCCTTTGCCGCTGCCATCGCCGCCCTTTGCGGCGAAGGGGACGAGGTGATCATCCCGGTGCCTTGGTATTTCAATCACAAAATGTGCCTTGATATGGCAGGTGTCACAGCGGTTCCGCTGCCGGTAGGTGCTGATATGATGCCGGATCCGCAGGCCGCGGCCCAGTTGATCACACCCAAGACGCGGGCCATCACGCTTGTAACCCCCAACAATCCCACTGGCGCCGAATACCCCTCGGGCCTCGTGCAGGCCTTCTTTGACCTGGCCCGCAAACATGGGCTGGCACTGATTCTGGATGAAACCTACCGCGACTTTGACAGCCGCGAAGGGGCGCCGCACGACCTGTTCCAGACGCCGAACTGGGACGAGACGCTGATCCATCTGTACTCCTTCTCCAAGGCCTATCGGCTGACCGGTCACCGGGTTGGAGCGATCGCGAGTTCTGAAGAGAAATTGTTCGAAATGGAGAAGTTTCTCGATACGATAACGATCTGCCCTGCACAGCTTGGGCAGATCGGCGCGCTTTGGGGACTTGAAAACCTCAAGTCCTGGCTCGCGGGGGAACGGTTGGAGATTCTGGACCGCAAGGCGGCGATCGAAGAGGAATTCCCCCGCCTAGCCGAGAAGGGATGGAAGCTGTTGGGCTGCGGTGCCTATTTCGCTTATGTGGAACACCCCTTCGAGGAAGCCTCGTCCGAGCTGGCCAAAAAGCTGGTGCAGGACGCGTCGGTCCTGATGCTGCCGGGCACGATGTTCATGCCCGAAGGCGATCCGGCAGGAAGCAAGCAATTCCGCATCGCCTTTGCCAATGTCGACCGGGCCGGGATCGTCTCCCTGTTCGACCGGCTTTGCGCGTTTCACCCCTAACGCTACGCTGCGCCATCCGAAACCAACAAGCCCGGCACAAGATCTTGCTCCTGTACGGGCGGCAGCGTATGCAGAACACGATTATGACACAGGCACCCTGCCCGCAGCGCCTATCCGGCGCAAAGGGAGCGGGCAACAGGTACGAATGAGGGCACAATGGCCGCAGGCATGAAAAATCTTTCCAGAACCTTTGTTTGGATCCTGATGGGGATGCTGATCGTCGGCCTTGCCGGTTTTGGTGCGGTCAATTTCACCGGCTCGATGAGCGCGGTTGCCTTGGTTGGCGACGAAGAAGTCACCGTCGACGCCTATGTGCGCGAGTTGCAGCGCGAACAACGCGCCATGCAGGCCCAGACCGGTCAGGCAATGCCGATGTCGCAGCTGACCGCAATGGGTTTGGATCAGGTTGTGCTCGGGCGACTGATCACCCTCGCCGCCATTGACAATGAGGTCAGCAAACTGGGCATCTCCATCGGGGATGAAAACCTGCTGTCCGAACTGACCAAGGTCTCCTCATTCCAGGACTCCAGCGGCCAGTTCGACCGCGAGACCTACCGCTTTACCCTCGACAACGCCGGTTTCACCGAAGCCGAGTTCGAAGACGACCTTCGCCGCGAGGCCTCACGCACGCTGGTCCAGGGCGCCATCATGTCCGGCACCAAGATGCCCGAAGTGATGAGCGACACGCTGGTGTCCTATATCGGCGAGCGCCGCAGCTTTTCCTACGTGCAACTGTCATCCGACGATGTGCTGCTGACGCAGGAGATGCCCGATGACACTGCGCTGCGTGCCTTCTATGACGACAATATCGCGGATTTCACCCTGCCCGAAACCAAATCCCTGACCTACGCGCATCTCAGCCCCGACATGCTGCTGGACACCGTTGAGGTCGATCAGGAGGCGCTGCGTGGCCTTTATGAAGATCGCGCCGATCAATACCTGATCCCGGAACGCCGTCTGGTGGAACGCCTTGTCTTTGCGGACAATGACAGTGCCGCAAGCGCCAAGGCACAGCTTGACGTGAGCGGCACGACTTTTGAAGTCCTGGTGCAGGATCGCGGTCTGGCCCTGTCGGACGTGGATATGGGCGATGTGACCGAAGCTGACCTCGCGAATGCAGGCGCTGAAGTATTTGCTGCAGAGGTCGGCGATGTTGTTGGCCCGCTGCCGTCGGATCTTGGCCCCGCGCTCTACCGGGTGAACGGCCGCCTCGAAGCCCGCGAAACCAGCTTTGAAGAGGCCGAAGCCGAGCTGCGCGCCGAATTGGCGGCAGACCGCGCCCGCCGAGTGATTGAGCAGCAAGCCGAATCCATCGAGGACATGCTCGCTGGTGGCGTCACGCTGGAAGAACTGCCGGATCAGACAGACATGCAGATTGACACCCTCGGCTGGACCGGGCTCAACGCCGAAGGCATCGCCGCATATGACGGATTCCGCGAGGCCGCAGAGGCCGTGACGGTTGATGATTTCCCCTCGGTCGCCTTCCTTGAGGATGGTAGCCTCTTTGCCCTGCGGCTCGACGAAGTCCTGCCCCCGCGCCCCGAGCCCTTCGAAGACGCTCGGGACAAGGTACTTGCCGCCTGGAACGAAAACCGGACAGCAGAGGCCGTAAACAGCCTTGCACAGGATCTGCTGAAACAGACCGAGGCAGACGGAGCCTTCCCCGAAGGCTACGACGTGCAGACCGAGACGGCGCAAACCCGCACCGCCTATATCGACACCACCCCGGTCGAGATGATGATCGAGGTCTTCGAAATGAACCCGGGCGAGCTGCGCACCGTGTCCGGTGAAGGCTCCACCGTGGTGCTGCGTTTGGACGAGGTTCTGCCTGCCGAGGACACCAGCGAGGAAATGCAGATGCTGGCCAACGCGATGCAGACCCAGCTGGATCAGGCATTGTCGCAGGCGCTGTTCGAAGCCTTCGCGCAGGACGCACAGCTGCGCGCCGCACCGCGTGTTGACCAACAGGCCCTGAACGCGGTTCAGGCCAATTTCCAATAAGCGCGCATAGATCAATCAAGGCACCTGACGATGGCTCTGACCCCGGATTTCGACACTTTCGCCGCCGCCTATGAGGCGGGAGAGAACCAGCTGGTCTATACCCGGCTGGCGGCTGACCTCGACACGCCCGTGTCGCTGATGCTCAAGCTGACGGGCGCCCAGAAGGACGCCTTCATGCTGGAATCAGTGACCGGTGGCGAGGTGCGCGGCCGTTACTCGATCATCGGCATGAAACCCGATCTGGTCTGGCGCTGCCGCGGCACGACATCCGAAATCAACCGCTCGGCCCGCTTTGATCCCGAGGGTTTCGAAGCGCAGCCGGGTGCGCCGCTGGACAACCTACGCGCGCTTCTCGCCGAAAGCCGCATCGACCTGCCCGACGACCTGCCGCAGGCCGCGGCCGGGCTGTTCGGCTATCTTGGTTATGACATGGTCCGGCTGATCGAACATCTGCCGGACGTCAATCCCGACCCCCTTGGCCTGCCCGACGCGGTCATGATGCGCCCTTCGGTGGTCGCGGTTCTGGACGGCGTCAAAGGCGAGGTGACCGTGGTCTCCCCGGCCTGGACCGGAGACGGGAAATCGGCCAAGGCCGCCTATGCGCAGGCCGCCGAACGGGTGATGGACGCGGTGCGCGACCTGGAGCGCGCCATGCCCGCCGAAACCCGCGATCTTGGCGATGCGCACGAGGTGGCCCCGCCGGTCAGCAACTTCAGCAAATCCGGCTATATGGAAGCGGTGGAAAAGGCCAAGGAATACATCCGGGCGGGCGACATCTTTCAGGTGGTTCCGGCGCAGCGCTGGAAGCAGGACTTCCCGCTACCGCCGTTCTCGCTTTACCGCTCTTTGCGGCGAACCAACCCGTCGCCCTTCATGTTCTATTTCAACTTCGGTGGCTTTCAGGTGATTGGCGCCAGCCCCGAAATTCTGGTCCGTGTCTTTGGCAAAGAGGTCACCATCCGCCCCATCGCAGGCACCCGCCCGCGCGGCGCAACACCGGAAGAGGACAAGGCGCTGGAGGCCGATCTTCTGGCCGACAAGAAAGAGCTGGCAGAACACCTGATGCTGCTGGATCTGGGCCGCAACGATACGGGCCGCGTGTCAAAGATCGGCACTGTGCGCCCGACGGAAAAGTTCATCATCGAACGCTACAGCCACGTGATGCATATCGTATCGAACGTGGTGGGTGAGCTGGACGAGGACAAGGACGCGCTGGATGCGTTTTTTGCGGGCATGCCGGCGGGCACGGTGTCCGGCGCGCCAAAGGTACGCGCGATGGAAATCATCGACGAGTTGGAGCCAGAAAAACGCGGCGTATACGGCGGCGGCGTCGGCTATTTCTCGGCCGGGGGCGACATGGATATGTGTATCGCCCTGCGCACGGCCATCGTGCAGGATCAGACGCTCTATATTCAGGCCGGTGGCGGCGTGGTCTATGACAGCGACCCCGAGGCCGAGTATCAGGAAACCGTGCATAAATCGAACGCGATCCGCCGCGCTGCTGCGGATGCCGCGCGTTTTACCGGCAGCCGCAACAGCTGATAACATCAAAGCGCTCCGGGGCGCGGGGAAGCATAAGCGACCCCATGCCCCCGGGCTCTGCCCCGTGCGTGTCTATTACGGGTTATTCTGCCGTTGCAGCCAGATTGGCGCGCAGACTGGCCGAAACCGGCGCCAGCGCCACCCGGCTGGCCCGGTCCTGCAGCCCCCACAGCAACAGTGCTGAAATCGTATCTGGCTGCAACCGCCCCAGCATGATCACTGCGCCTTCCTGACCGGCCCGGAAGGCCGCCTGATCCAGAAAGCGGCGAATGGCACGCGGGTTCTGACCGGCGCCATCGAAATCCCGGAACACCACGCCGGACGGCACGCCGTCGCGCAGCGCCAGTTTCTGCACGGTATTAAGGCCGCTGTTCTGCAGCACCAGCCCGTATCCCCCGGTCCGCGCCACATCGGACACCTGATCCGCCAGCGGCCTGTTGCCCTGCACGCCTGTCTCGACGCCTTCCAGAATTCCTAGCGCCTGCGGCACCCGGTCCAGCCAGACCTCCATCGCAGTCTCCGCGTCCTGCGGCATGGCTTCGCGCGGCAGATCCGACAGGATCAACACCTCAAAGCCCGCGGCCCGGCGCGCGGCCATTTTCTCAGTTGCCCTAGGATCTTCGGGATCGATAGCAAAGCTGAGCGGATAGGGGAAATCGACCAGCGCCTCAGCGCCGACGGATGTCTCATCATCGATGAGGACAATCGACATCAAGGGCCGCCCATCGCTGCCAGCGAAGGGTTCGGAATAGGCATCAAACGGCTGCTGCGTGGTTTCAGCGCCCGCCGCAGCGGTCTCCTCGCTGTCGCGTTCGGTCAGCGGCACCACGCGGGTTCCGATCTGCGGCGATTGCGACGCGCGGCTTCCGTCTGCGGTTGGCAGCGCTGCGATCCGACCATTTTCCGGCGCATCCTCCGTCTCGGCCTCCTCGGCGGGCGGCATGTCTTCTTCCGGCTCCGCCTCGACGACCTCAGGCTGCTCAGGCGCGGGTTCGGGGGTGGAGAAGGCAATCACCGGAGGCGCGGTCGGATCCGGGGCGCTGCCCAATTGCGGCACCGGCACCGCAGCGCCTTGCTCCAGCTGAACCGTCTCGGGCGCGCCCTGCGGCGCCGTCATTTCAGGCGCGGTGCCAGGCGCCGGGCTGTCGGTCGGGCTCTTCCCCACCTCTGCCGTGGTGTCCGGCGCCTCGGGTGTCGGCGCCGGGGTCATGGACACCTCGACACCGTCGTCGCTCTCTGCTGTTTCGGGCAACATTGCAGGCTCAGCGCCGCCAGCCGCTGTTTCCGCCTCGGACGGGGCCTCTGGCACATCCGGCAGATCGGCATCGCCAGAGCCGCGCACATCACCCGCGGGTCCGACTTCGGGACGGGCAGCCGGTTCGGTATCCAGAGAGGTCAGGTCATTGAGGTCATCCGCAGGCGCCGTTTCAGGTGCTACCGGCGCGGCCTCGACCAGATCGGCGTCGGGTTGCGGCGTCTCTATGGGCGCCAGCGCGCCCGATTGAGGCACAGTGGCCTTTTCCGGTCCCGTGGCGCTGACGTCGACCTGCCGCGGCAGCGGGGTCGACAACGACCACATGGCTGCGCCGCACACCGCCACCAAAGCTCCGATACTCACGCCTCCCAGAAAGCCACGCATGCCCGCTCGCCCTTTATCCTTGTGTCCGGCCTGGCCATCAGGACCAGCGGGGCGTCACCCTGTCGCCACTGCCCCGCCGAGCCTTCAAAAACGCGCCGCGCTCTTGACGCTGCCTTGCAAGCCTGAACATGTATGTCGCAACAACTATACTGCGGCGCAAGCCCTGCCCGCCACCCATAAAAGAGCCTGCCAAGATGTTGCTGCTGATCGACAACTACGATTCCTTTACCTACAACCTTGTGCATTATCTGGGCGAGTTGGGGGCTTCGATGGAAGTGCGCCGCAACGACGCGCTGGATGTCGAGGCCGCTCTGGCCCTGCGCCCCGCCGGGATCCTGCTGAGCCCCGGCCCATGCGATCCGGATCAGGCCGGGATCTGCCTGCCGCTGACCCTTGCTGCGGCAGAGGCCGGTATTCCGCTGTTGGGCGTCTGCCTTGGCCACCAGACCATCGGACAGGCCTTTGGCGGCAAGGTCGTGCGCTGCCACGAAATCGTGCATGGCAAGATGGGCGCAGTGCATCATCAGGGCAAAGGCGTCTTTGCCGGAGTGCCTTCTCCGTTCCAGGCAACGCGCTATCATTCGTTGGTGGTGGATCGCGACAGCCTGCCCGACTGCCTTGAGATCACAGCAGAGCTCGAAGACGGCACCATCATGGGGCTGCAACATCGGGAACTGCCGATCCACGGGGTGCAATTCCACCCGGAATCGATTGCCTCCGAGCACGGCCATACCCTGCTGAAGAACTTCCTGAATGAAATGAAGGTGCCCGCATGAGCGACCAGATGAAGCCGCTGATCGACGCCGCAGCCGACCGCCCGCTGACACGGGCCGAGGCGGAGCAGGCATTCAAGCTGCTGTTCGAAGGCGAAGCGACCCCCAGCCAGATGGGCGGGCTGCTGATGGCCCTGCGTACCCGCGGCGAAACCGTCGATGAATATGCGGCTGCCGCCGCCGTGATGCGGTCAAAATGCAATCCGGTGAAGGCGCCCGAGGGCGCTATCGACATCGTCGGCACTGGCGGGGACGGCAAGGGCACGCTCAATATCTCGACCGCGACCGCATTCGTGGTCGCTGGTGCAGGCACGGTTGTCGCCAAACACGGCAACCGCAATCTCAGCTCAAAATCCGGAGCGGCAGATGCGCTGGGGCAGATGGGTATTCAGGTTATGGTCGGCGCAGAAGTGGTTGAAAAATCACTGAAAGAGGCCGGAATTGGCTTCATGATGGCCCCCATGCACCACCCTGCGATCGCCCATGTCATGCCCACCCGGCAGGAGCTTGGCACCCGAACGATCTTCAACATCCTCGGCCCGCTCACCAACCCTGCGGGCGTTAAACGCCAACTGACCGGGGCTTTCTCCCGCGATCTGATCCGTCCCATGGCGGAAACCCTTGGGCAGCTTGGCTCTGAACGGGCCTGGTTGGTGCATGGCTCGGACGGGACCGACGAGCTGACCATTACCGGCGTTAGCTGGGTGTCCGCGCTGGAAGAAGACGGCAGCATCCGCGATGTGGAACTGCACCCCGAGGACGCGGGTCTGCCGGTCCACCCGTTCGACGATATCATCGGGGGCACGCCGGAAGAGAACGCGATTGCCTTCCGGGCGCTGCTGGACGGGCAGCCTTCGGCCTATCGCGATGCCGTCCTGCTCAACAGCGCCGCCGCGCTGGTGGTCGCCGGAGACGCCGAAGACCTGCGCGAAGGCGTCGCCAAGGCGGCCCACAGCATCGACAGTGGCGCCGCACGGGACAAAATTGCAACCGTCGCGCGGATCACATCCGGGGGCAGCTGATGCCCCTGCCCGATGGTCTTGGCGCCTGGTCCGACCTGCCGTTTTTTCAGCGTGACTGGCCCGCAATCGAGGCTGCGCTTAAGGCAGAGACGCAGCCGGTTCTGCCCCCTGCGGCGCAGCGTTTTGCTGCGCTGGAGCTGACCCAGCCTGCAGACACCCGTGTCGTAATATTAGGGCAGGATCCCTATCCAACCCTCGGCCATGCCCATGGGCTGGCCTTTTCCGTGGAACCGGATGTTGCGCCCCTACCCCGATCCCTTGGCAATATTTTCAAGGAGTTGCAGAGCGATATTGGTGCAGTGCCCGCCACCGGTGACCTGCGCAGCTGGGCACGGCAAGGGGTGCTGCTTCTCAATACCGCGCTCAGCGTACCGGCGGGGGACGCGAACGGGCACAAGGATCTGGGATGGCTATCCCTGATCGAAGAGGTGCTGCAGCGCACATCGCAGCGCCCCACGGCCTATGTGTTTTGGGGAAAACAGGCACAAAGGCTTGAAAAACACCTGAATCCGGGCGATCACCTGATCCTGAAGACCGCGCATCCCTCGCCGCTTTCGGCGCGGCGCGGCTTCTTCGGATCCCGGCCGTTTTCGGCAATAAACACATGGCTGCGCGCGCGCGGCGAAGCGCCCATCGACTGGGCCAGCTGACTGGAGGCAACGCGATGACAGAAAACGTGCTCGACAAGATCAAGGCCTACAAGCTGGAGGAAGTCGCCGCCGACAAGGCCGCCGTTCCGCTAACCGAGGTTGAAGCCATGGCTCGCAACGCGTCTCCGGTGCGCGGGTTTGCAAATGCGCTGCTTGGGGCGAGCCGCGAAGGATACGGCCTGATCGCGGAAATCAAGAAAGCCAGCCCCTCCAAGGGATTGATCCGCGAGGATTTCGACCCCGTAGCGCTGGCAGAGGCTTATGAACAGGGTGGCGCCACCTGCCTGTCCGTACTGACCGATACGCCCAGCTTTCAGGGCGCCAAATCCTTTTTGACCGAGGCGCGTGACGCCTGCAGCCTGCCCGCGCTGCGCAAGGATTTCATGTATGACACCTATCAGGTGGCCGAGGCACGCGCGCTTGGCGCCGATTGCATCCTGATCATTCTCGCCTCTGTCAGTGACGCGCAGGCGGCCGAGCTGGAAGACTGCGCCACCGAATGGGGCATGGATGTCCTTCTCGAGGTGCATGATGCCGAAGAACTCGAGCGCGCTTGCGCGCTTAAATCGCCCCTGATGGGAATAAACAACCGCAATCTCAAGACCTTCGAGACCACTCTGGACACCACGCGTGAGCTGTCGCGCATGGTTCCCGCAGATCGCACCATCGTCTGCGAAAGCGGCTTGTTCACGCCGCAGGATCTGTCGGACATGGCCCGCTATGGCGCCCGCAGCTTCCTGATCGGGGAATCCCTGATGCGTCAGGAGGACGTGGCCTCCGCAACCCGCCACTTACTCGCCAATCCCCTGACACCGGGAGCGATGTGATGCCCCTGACGCATTTTGACGGCAAGGGTGACGCCCATATGGTTGATGTCTCGGACAAGGCCGTAACCGCGCGTATCGCCACCGCCGAAGGTCACATCACCATGGCCCGGGAAACCTTTGATATCATTTCCGAAGGTCGCGCGAAAAAGGGCGACGTTCTGAGCGTGGCCCGGCTGGCCGGGATCATGGGCGCCAAGAAAACACCCGAGCTGATCCCGCTCTGCCATCCGCTGCCGGTGACCAAGGTCGCGGTTGAGCTGACCCTGGATCCCGACCTTCCGGGCGTGCGCATCGAAGGCACCGTCAAGACCACCGGCCAGACCGGCGTCGAGATGGAAGCCCTGACCGCGGTGTCCACCGCGGCGCTCACCGTCTATGACATGGCCAAAGCCGTGGACAAGGCGATGGAAATCGGCGGCATCCGCGTCACTTTGAAAGATGGCGGGAAATCAGGACGGTACGAGGCTTAAATGATCCCTGTCAGCGAAGCGCGCGCGCACCTTCTGGAGCTGGTTTCCCCGCTTGGCAGCGAGCTGGTGCCCCTGGCCGAAGCCGCCGGACGGGTTCTGGCACAGGATGTTGCCGCCCGCCGGGATCAGCCGCCCTTTGCCGCATCGGCGATGGACGGGTACGCCCTAAAATCTGCCGAGGTCGAACTTCACGCCATGTTCAAGGTGATCGGCGAAGCCGCCGCCGGCCACGGATTTGACGGCACCGTCGGCGCGGGTCAGGCGGTCCGTATCTTCACCGGCGCACCGATCCCCGACGGAGCCGATTTCGTCGTCATTCAGGAAGACGTCACCGCAAAAGGCACCCTGATCACCATCACCGACGCACCTGGCGACAATCCCAACGTTCGCCCGCGCGGTGGTGATTTCAAAAATGGCCAGACCATCTCGGCGCCGCGGCTGCTGACACCATCTGACATCGCCCTTCTCGCTGCGATGAATATTGCCGAGGTCCCTGTTGCCCGCAAACCCGATATCGCCCTGATCTCCACCGGGGATGAATTGGTGATGCCCGGCAGCGCCCCTGGACCGGATCAGATCATCGCCTCCAACACATTTGGATTGAAGGCAATGCTGGAGGGTCTGGGCGCACAGGTCCGGATCCTGCCCATCGCGCGGGACACCCACAGCTCCCTGCGCACCGCCTTTTCGCTGGCCGAGGGCGCTGATCTGATCGTCACCATTGGTGGCGCCTCGGTTGGCGATCATGATCTGGTTGGCAAGGTTGCCGCCGACCTTGGCATGGAGCGGAGTTTCTACAAGGTGGCGATGCGCCCCGGCAAACCGCTGATGGCTGGCCGCCTTGGCACCTCTGCCATGGCCGGACTGCCAGGTAATCCAGTGTCGGCCATGGTCTGCGGCCATATCTTCCTGGCACCGATGGTGCGGGCGATGCTGGGGCTGCCGCCCTTGCAAGAGGTTATTCTATCCGCGCCGCTGGCGGCACCGCTGGGACAGAACGGTCCGAGAGAGCATTACATGCGCGCAACCCTGACGGAGGACGGGCAGATCCGCGCGTTCGAGCGGCAGGACAGTGCGCTGCTGACGGTACTGGCAGAGGCCGACGCCCTGTTGATCCGCCCACCGCATGATCCGCCCCGCCAGATCGGCGAAACAATGTCCTATCTGCGCTTGATCTGATGTTTCCAGCGCCCGGAGGGCTGCCGTATCCCAACCGTCTCTCAGGTTGACCGCTCCTGCGGTCTGCCCGCACGCCACACGCCCCTTGCCCCTTGTGATACCCCGGCCGTTCGGTGCGTCGCCACAACGCCACCGGGAAATTCGCATGGGGTCCGTTGACACAAAACGGGAACATGACTAGAACAAAGGGAAACATGGCAAAGCGTCATAGGGCGCAGAGGGGCGGACATGCTGACCAAGAAGCAATTGGATTTGTTGGAATTCATTCACACGCGTCTGCAAAAGGACGGTGTCCCGCCCAGCTTTGATGAAATGAAGATCGCACTGGATTTGCGGTCGAAATCCGGCATCCACCGCCTGATCACTGCTTTGGAAGAACGCGGTTTCATCCGCCGCCTGGCCCACCGCGCCCGCGCCATCGAAATCCTGCGTCTCCCTGACAGTATCAGCGGCGGATCCACCGAAACGGGCACGGATCGCTCCGCCAGTGCAGATGCGGGACCGGCTGCGGCCAACACCGACCGAGCGATTGGCTCCGCAATGGACTTGCCCGTCATGGGGCGCATCGCTGCAGGTGTACCGATCGAGGCAATCAGCCAGATGGCCAGCAAGGTGACCGTGCCCAGTTCGATGCTGACCTCATCCGGCAGCCACTACGCCCTTGAGGTGCGCGGCGACTCGATGATCGACGCGGGGATCAACAACGGCGATATCGTGGTGATCCGCGAAACCGACACGGCGGACGATGGCGACATCGTGGTCGCATTGGTTCAAGGGCATGAAGCCACGCTGAAAAAGATCTATCGCCGCAACGGCGCGATTGAACTGGAGGCCGCCAACCCGGCTTATGAAACCCGCGCCTACCCCTCCGATCAGGTCGAGGTACAGGGGCGGCTGGTTGGCTTGATCCGCAGCTACTGACCGCCCGCACCGCTGTTTGGTGGGCGGAGTGTCGGCCAGTTGTCGTATGCGGCGGACACCGGCCCGGTTCGGATGAGCCGTACCAATCGCGGTCAATGGCCCTAACGGGTCCAGATGCGCTGCCCTGACAGGTCCCTCGCCGTGGTCAATTTACCTTGCTGATCGATTGCAATACTGCCCATGCGCCGCAATTGCTGTAGCCCCAAAATGATGCAGCCGCCCTCCGGCTTCAGATCGACCGTCGACACCAGAACCTCCCCCTCAGCACATGAGGTCAAACGCTCCGCAGCCCTGCTGCCTACCGCATGCACCAGACTGTAGGGACCAATCCTGGCGCGGCGATGGCTCGGGTCGTTGCCTTGAGACCGCCAGCGGTTTGCTGCAATGACCTGTCTGACGGGATCACCGTCATTTTCCAGCCAGACCCGCGCCGCAAAGCCCTGCCCCTTGCTGCGGGACAAGGCCCGGCCCTCTGGCCCCATTACCCCGACCAAGCCGCCATTCGATGAAATCAACGCCAGCGGCCGCGTGTCTTGCGACCAAAGCGCGAAGGCCAGGGCAATCGGCATCACCCCGAGAAGGCGCAAACGCCCCTGCCAGATCAATAGGAACACCCCGCCGACCGAAAGCGACGGCAACACCCACTGCCCCGGCTGCATCACCGTGCCCTCTGCTCCCGGCAGCTCCGCAACCGCGCGGGCGACGGTCAGGATCCAGTCAATGCCCGCCCCCATCACCGCCAGGCCGAAGCCCTCCAAACCGAGGGGCAGCAGGCAAAAGGACAGAACTGCGGCGGGCACCACAACAAGGCCCATCACCGGCACCGCGAGCAGGTTGGCCAGCAGCCCATAGTGCGACAGGGTGTTGAAATGGGCCGCGCCAAAGGGCGCCGTGGCCAGCCCAGCAACCAGCGAGGACAGAACCAAGGCGGCCACAGGGCGCAGCCATTTTGGCCCGAGGGTAAGACCGCCATCCCGGATCGCCCCAAACACCCCCACCAGCGCGGCCGTGGCAGCAAAGCTCATCTGGAAACCGGGGCTGAGCAGCGTTTCGGGGCGCCGCAACAGAACCAGAACCGCAGCAATGGCAACCGCGCGCAAGGATATCGCCCGCCGGTCCAGCAGCACCGCGACAAACATCACCGCCACCATGATAAAGGCCCGCTCGGTCGCGACATTCCCGCCGGACAGCGCCAGATATGCCCCCGCCGCCAGCAAGGCCGCAGCCGCTGATAGTTTCTTCACGTTCAGTCGCAGTGCGATGGGCGGCACCATGCACAGGGCAAACCGTAAAGATGCAAAGACAAATCCGGCCACCAGCCCCATATGAAGGCCGGAAATGGCCAGCAAATGCGCCAGATTGCTGGCTCGCAAATCCTGCAACGTTGACTGACTGACGCCGCTGCGGTCGCCGGTGGTGATGGCGGCGGCGATGGCGCCGGTCTCACCGGGCAGCCGCTGGCGCAGCGCCAAAGACAGATCCCGCCGCAGCCCGGCCAGCGTTGACCCCGGCGGGCCGGGATCAAGCGTCAGCACGGCAACGCGGGTGTAGCCATTCGCGCCCAGTTGCAAAAACCAGGCATGGCGCCGGAAGTCGAAACCGCCCGGCTCTGCTGGGCCCTGCGGCGGCATCAGATGTGCGGTGGTGGCCACCCTTGCGCCGGGACCGGGCAACCCGCTATCCACCGGCACCGAGACACGCACCCGCGCAGGCGTTCTACTCGGCGATACCTGCTTCAGCCGCACCTGATCCAGCGTAAGACGCAGCATATCGCGCGCGGAGCGGTCGATAGTGGCGACGCGCCCCTCCACAGGGCCGTAGTAGCGAAAGCCGAGTACTGGAGCCGCCACAGAATGGGTCCGCCACCCCGCAACCATGAACCCAAGAACACAAAGAAGAACCGCCCGTGCCAGCAATCCGCTGGCGCTGCCCCGCAACGAGAAAGCAGCGCACACTCCACCAAGAACCAGAGCGCAAAGATAGGCCACCGCCTCCGGCTCGACCGGGAGCGCAAAAAAGACCCCTATTCCAAGCCCCAGAAACACCGGCACCCAGGCCAGCAAATGTCCCCTTTGAACCTGTAGCAGCTGGTCCAGGATAGGCATCATACGCATGCTTGCTCCTGACCCTTCGGGTGGGTAGACAGGCAGAAACGCTACTCCTCTTATGGTTTCCAAAAGGTAAATCACCTCCATGTCCAAACCGGTCGTCACCCGTTTCGCCCCCTCGCCCACCGGCTTTCTGCATATCGGCGGCGCCCGCACCGCGCTGTTCAACTGGCTGTATGCGCGCGGACGCGGCGGTAAATTCCTGCTCAGAATCGAAGATACCGACCGGGAGCGTTCCACCCCCGAAGCCACCGCCGCCATCCTGCAGGGGCTGGACTGGCTGGGCCTGGATCACGACGGTGATGTGATCAGCCAGTTCGAACGCGCCGACCGCCACGCCGAGGTTGCGCATCAGCTGCTGGCCGAAGGCAAGGCCTACAAGTGCTTTGCCACCCAGGAAGAGATCGCCGCCTTCCGCGATGCCGCCCGGGCCGAGGGAAAATCGACGCTCTACCGCTCGCCCTGGCGCGATGCCGATGCCTCCACTCATCCGGATGCGCCTTACGTGGTGCGCATCAAGGCCCCGCAGGAGGGCACATCGGTCATTCGCGATCAGGTGCAGGGCGATGTCTCGATCCGCAACGACCAGTTGGACGACATGATTCTGCTGCGGTCCGATGGCACGCCTGTTTATATGCTGGCCGTGGTCGTGGACGATTACGACATGGGCGTCACCCATGTGATCCGGGGCGACGACCATCTCAACAACGCCGCCCGTCAGATGATGATCTACGAGGCCATGGGCTGGGAAATTCCGGTCTGGGCGCATATTCCGCTGATCCATGGCCCCGACGGCAAGAAACTGTCGAAACGCCACGGCGCCCTTGGCGCGCAGGAGTATCAGGCCATGGGATATCCCGCGGCCGGCATGCGCAACTATCTGGCCCGTCTCGGCTGGAGCCATGGCGACGATGAGTTCTTCACCGACGCGCAAGCACGCGAATGGTTCGATCTGGATGGAATCGGCAAAAGCCCGGCCCGGTTCGATACCAAAAAGCTGGAAAGCCTCTGCGGGCAGCATATCGCCGTTAGCGATGACGCTGCACTGCGGCAAGAGATCGAAGCCTATCTTGCCGCAGCCGGTGAGCCTGCCCTGACTGACGTTCAGTCAACTGATCTTGAACGGGCCATGTACTGCCTGAAAGATCGCGCCAAGACTTTCCCTGAACTTCTTGAGAAAGCGCATTTTATCCTGACGTCACGCCCCATCGAACCGGATGCAAAGGCGGCCAAGGCGCTGGCATCTGTATCCGATAGTATACTGAATGAATTGACGCCGCAGTTGCAAAGTGCTAGCTGGACGCGTGACGATCTGGAGGCGCTTCTCAACCAATTCGCGGAAGCACAGGATACCAAGTTCGGCAAGCTGGCCGGCCCGCTGAGAGCGGCCCTGGCAGGCCGGGCGGTAACGCCTTCGGTGTTCGATATGATGCTGATTTTGGGCCGTGAGGAAACATTGGCCCGTTTGACCGACGCTGCAGGCTGATCCCGCCTCTTAACCCTTGGGTAAGTCTGCTTCGATACGACCTCACCTGCGCAGTCCACGCGCAGGTGCTGCCTGCACGAAGCCCGGATTTCTCCGGGTTTTCGTGCCTGTAACAGGAAGGGACATCTATGACCGATACCAATAAGACAGCCCAGCTCAGCCTGAATGGCGAAACTTACGAGCTTCCCATCTTCTCTCCGACAGCCGGGCCCGATGTTCTCGACATCCGCAAACTCTACGCGCAGGCCGGTGTCTTCACGTACGATCCGGGCTTCACCTCGACCGCAAGCTGCGACAGCACCATCACCTTCATCGATGGTGGCAAGGGCGAGCTGCTGCACCGTGGCTACCCGATCGACCAACTTGCAGCCAATTCGCACCACCTCGAAGTCTGCTACCTGCTGCTGTACGGTGAGCTGCCGACCGCTGCTCAGCTGGAAGATTTCGAAGCGCGTGTGACCCGTCACACCATGGTGCACGAGCAGATGCACAACTTCTTCCGTGGTTTCCGCCGCGATGCGCACCCGATGGCGACCCTGGTTGGTGTGGTTGGCGCGATGTCCGCCTTCTACCACGACTCCACCGATATCGCCGATCCGTGGCAGCGCGAGGTCGCCTCGATCCGCCTGATCGCAAAACTGCCGACCATCGCCGCGATGGCCTATAAATATTCGATCGGTCAGCCCTTCGTCTATCCGCGCAACGATCTGGATTACGCCGCGAACTTCCTGCACATGTGTTTCTCGGTTCCGGCCGAAGAATATCACGTCGACCCGATCCTCGCCCGCGCCATGGACCGGATCTTTATCCTGCACGCGGACCACGAACAGAACGCTTCGACCTCGACCGTGCGTCTGGCGTCCTCTTCCGGTGCAAACCCGTTCGCTTGTATCGCAGCTGGTATCGCCTGCCTCTGGGGTCCGGCCCATGGCGGCGCCAACCAGGCTTGCCTCGAGATGCTGAAAGAAATCGGCACCGTCGACAAGATCCCCGAGTTCATCGCCCGCGCCAAGGACAAGAACGATCCGTTCCGCCTGATGGGCTTTGGTCACCGCGTGTACAAAAACACCGACCCGCGCGCCAAGGTTCTGAAACAGTCCGCGGATGAGGTTCTGGAACTGCTCGGCGTCGAAGACAACCCGCTGCTGCAGGTTGCCAAGGAGCTGGAACAGACCGCGCTCAACGATCCTTACTTCATCGAGAAGAAACTGTTCCCGAACGTCGACTTCTACTCGGGCATCATCCTGGAGGCGATGGGCTTCCCGACCTCGATGTTTACGCCGATCTTCGCGCTGTCGCGCACCGTCGGCTGGATCTCGCAGTGGAAAGAGATGATCGCAGACCCACAGAACAAAATCGGTCGTCCGCGTCAGCTGTACCTCGGCGAAACCGCCCGCGATTACGTGGATATCGAGAACCGCTGATCGGCATAACAGCCTTGATTGGACGCCTCGCGCCTTCTGGGTGCGGGGCGTTTTTTTTTGGGCGTGGCGGTCACCTCCGGCCTTCGTGTGCAAAGGCGAAAAACTCCTGCTCCAGCGAATTTCAGGCGCCCACATGAGCATTGTCGCTCGACGGGAAACGGTGGTAAAAGTTTGTTTTCTATTAAAAATTGACTCACCCACCTCTCGGGGTTAATTTTCCATAAGTTGTATTAAATAATTTCAGGACGACCCTATGATTGCTCTTTTCGCGCTTGTTTCTCTTGGGCTTTTTGCCGGGCTGATCATGGACTCCAGCGATGATGGAGATAACCTGCCCGATGACGATCTCAGCGATCTGCCCTCCCCCCCAGGAAATGGTAACACGACCCCACCGGGCGAATTGATCGAAGGTAGCAGCGGGGATGACTCGCTTACAGGCACTAACGCAGGTGAATCCATCGCGGGACGCTCCGGAAATGACGAAATCGACGGTCGTGGGGGAAATGATCGTCTGTTTGGCGATAGTGGCAGTGACACGTTGGTGGGAGGCTTTGGCAACGATTTGGTCTCCGGCGGCGACGGCAACGATCTGCTGACCGGTGCCGAAGGCAATGACACCATATTTGGTGGTCAGGGAAATGACGGAGTCATTGAGGGTCAAGGGAGCGACACCATCAACGGGGGAGAAGGCGATGACGTCCTATGGGTCAGCCGTTTTGATCTGCATCCCTCCGGCGCCATCCGGGCCGATGTCGATACCGGTGGCGATGCCGTGAATGGCGGCGCCGGGGATGATCTTATCCTCTTTGGCCGCGATGATACCGTGACTGGCGGCGACGGCGCAGATGAATTTTTCGCCGGTCGTTGGCTGGAAACCACCGAGGCTGCCACCATTACTGATTTCGAGCCGGGCGAGGATCAGATCGTTTACGGTTTCAATCCCGAAGACGGCCCGCCACCGCGGTTTTCTGTCTTCAATCAAGAGAATGAGGATGGGGGTAGCGATGCTATCGTCCTGGCAGACGGGGTCGAGGTCCTACGGGTTCTGGATCAGGATGGACAGTTCGATCCAGACCGCCATATCCGGCTGTTTGCCGATGGCGCTAGCGCGAGACCTACGATCTGATAACTGAAATGAAAAACCCCCGCCGGAATAACCGGCGGGGGCTTCCTGTTGCATAAGGCTGTCTTCAGCGCCCTTCGAACTTGGCTGGGCGTTTTTCCATGAAGGCAGTGACGCCTTCCAGGAAATCGCGGGTCTTGCCGCATTCGCCCTGCAGTTGCGCCTCAATCGAAAGTTGTTCGGGCAGGCTTTTGTCATAGCTGCCGCGCATCGCGGTCTTGATGGCGCCAAAGGCCTTGGTCGGCCCCTCGGCCAGATAGGCAGCCCGCGCCCGCCAATGGGCGTCGAACTCTGCATCCGGCACCGCTTCCCAGATCATGCCCCAGTCGCTAGCCTGCTTGGCCGTAATCTTGTCAGCGAACAGGGCCGCGCCCATTGCCTTGGCCAGCCCCATCTGGCGCGGCAGGAACCAGGTACCGCCTGCATCCGGCATCAGGCCGATCCGGGCAAAGGCCTGCAGGAAATAGGCGCTCTCGGTCGCGATCACCACATCGGCTGCCAGCGCCAGATTGGCCCCTGCCCCGGCCACAGGACCGTTGACCGCCGACATGGTCGGCACCGGGCAATCATAAAGCGCCTCAAGCATCGGCGTGTATTCGTCGCGCAGCGTCCGCTCCAGATCCAGGTCGCCAGAGCCAGAGGCATCGCTCAGATCCTGCCCCGAGCAAAAGGCGCTGCCAGCGCCGGTGAGCACCACAGCACGTGCCTCGCTCGCGGCCTGTTTCAGGGCATGGGTCAGTTCGGCCCGCATCTGACCCGTCAGCGCGTTCATCTTCGACGGGCGGTTCAGCGTCAGGATCGCCAATCCGATCTCAAGCGAATATTGGATTTCTTTATAGTCCATCAGAGGGCCTCGTCTGTCTTCTCTCGGATCCCCGCGGCCCAGTGGCGCCGCAGAGCGGATGTGATTTCAGCCATGGTGGCGTAAAGCATTGCGGTCGAAAAGCCGGACCCGGCGTCACTCGTCCATAATTTTCCGCAGCCGGTCTTCTTCCTCGGGGCTCAGCCCGGCCTCTGCTGTTCCGGGCGCCCTGGCCCGCCCACGCAGATACCCGGCGCCAAGACCAAGGGCCAGCAACAGCATCAGCGGACCCGCCGCCCAAAGCAGCCAATTCGCTCCCGTGGTGGTGGGCCGCAGCAGCACGTATTCGCCGTACCGGTCGACCACGAAATCGATCACCTCGGTATCACTGTCCCCGGCCACCAGGCGCTCGCGCACCAGAAGCCGCAGATCCCGCGCCAGATCGGCGTTGGATTCATCGATATTCTCGTTGCGGCAGACAAGGCAGCGCAGGTCCTTGGACAATTCGCGCGCGCGTCCCTCCAAAACCGGATCGGATAGGACCTCATCCGGTTGGACGGCCAGTACAGGCGTCGCAGGCAGCGCGACCACCCCCATGAGGGTGATCACCAGAACCTTTGCAAACCGATTGAGCATAGCCGCGCCCCTCATTCTGCGGGCACCTTGGCCGCGCCAGCGCCCTTGCGAGCGCCTGCCGCCACGCGGAATCGTCGATCGCTGAGGCTCAGCATGCCGCCAAGCGCCATGAGCAGACAGCCACCCCAGATCCAGTTGGCCAGCGGTTTGATATAGGTCCGCACGGTCCAGCCGCCATCTGCCTGCTGATCCCCGATCACCACGTAAAGGTCACGCAACAGCCGGTAGTCAATTGCGGCCTCTGTCGTCGGCATCTTCGCCACCGGATAGGTGCGTTTTTCAGGATGCAGCACAGCAACATCCGCGCCATCCTTAAAGATGCTGACGGTGGCCATGGAGGTGAAGTAGTTCGGCCCCCGCGCGCGATCGACCGCATCCAGCACCAGCTCGTACCCGCCGACAGTAAAGGGCTCTCCGATCTTGGCAACGCGGATGTCTTCCTCTTCCCACGCCGTCAGACCGGCAATGGCAAAGATGGTGATCCCCAGCCCTGCATGGGCCACGGCCTTACCCCAGTCGGCGCGCGGCAGGCGCAGCAAGCGCCCAATCTGCCCGACCTTGCCGGTGCGCGACCACAGATCGGCAGCGGCGCCAAAGACCACCCAGGAGCCGATGAACAACCCGATGGGCCCCAGACCGGAGCGGCCCGTCTGCATGGCCCAGGCCAGCACACCCAAGGCAACCGACAGGACCAGCACATAGCGCAAGTACCAGATCGTCTGGCCCAGCTTACCGCGTTTCCACGGCAGCATGGCGCCAACCGGCAGGATCATCCCCAAAAGCACCATGAAGGGGGTGAAGGCCGCGTTGAAGAAGGGCGGCCCGACGCTCAGTTTGCGGGCAAAGGCCATTTCGGCCACGATCGGCCAGAGCGTGCCAAAGAACACCACAAAGCAGCTCACGGCCAGCAGGATGTTGTTGGCCACCAGCGCGCCTTCGCGACTGACGATGCCAAAAACGCCCTTGGCCTGCATCTGCTGGGCCCGCGCCGCGAACAACGTCAGCGCCCCGCCGGTAAAGAAGGCCAGGATAAAGAGGATGAATACGCCGCGTTCTGGATCGTTGGCAAAGGCATGCACCGAGGTCAGCAGCCCCGAGCGAACGATAAAGGTCCCGATCAGCGAGAAGCCAAAGGCGAGGATGGCCAGCAGGATGGTCCAGCTTTTGAGTGACTCGCGTTTTTCCACCACGATGGCGGAATGCAGCAGCGCTGCCGCCAGCAGCCAGGGCATGAAGCTGGCGTTTTCCACCGGGTCCCAGAACCAGAAACCGCCCCAACCCAGCTCGTAATAGGCCCACCAGGATCCCAGCGCGATGCCGATGGTCAGGAAAATCCAGGCGGCAAGCGTCCAAGGCCGCACCCAGCGTCCCCAGGCGGCATCAATGCGCCCCTCGATCAGGGCAGCCACGGCAAAGGAAAACGCCATCGAAAGCCCAACATAGCCGAGGTAAAGGAATGGCGGGTGAAAGGCGAGGCCCGGGTCCTGCAGCAGCGGGTTCAGATCCTGCCCGTCAAACGGCGGCGACACCAGCCGCAGGAACGGGTTCGATGTGAACAGGATGAAGGCAAAGAAGGCGACGCCAATGGCCGCCTGCACCGACAGAACCCGCGCCTTCAGCGTCTGCGGCAAGCCGCCGCCAAAGACCGAAGCCACCGCGCCGAACAGGCTGACAATCAGCACCCAGAGCAGCATGGAGCCTTCGTGGTTCCCCCAGGTGCCCGAGATCTTGTAAAGCATCGGCTTGGCCGAGTGGCTGTTGAGCGTCACCAGCCGGAGCGAGAAATCCGAAGTCACGAAGGCCCAGACCAGCGCCGCAAAGGCAAAGGCGGTAAAGAAGAACTGCGCCTGTGCCGCAGGTTCGGCGACGGCCATCCAGCCGGGCCAGCGTTTATGGGCGCCGATCATGGGAACGACCATCTGCACGATGGCAACCAGAAAGGCGAGGATGAGGGCGAAGTGACCGAGTTCTGTAATCATACTTCTGTCTATAATCTTTCACCGGGGCGGCGCCAATGGCATTTGGCGCGTCCAGCCGCCGCAGGAGGCGATTGCGCGCTTACTCTGCGGGGTCGGCCTGCAACAGCCTGAGCTGGCTTTGCTTCCATGCCGCCAGCGCCGGGTTTTCGGCTACCGCACTCGCCGCCAAGTGTCCTTCCTGCTGCATAGAATGGGCTTCTTGAACGGACGGCGCCTCACCACCCTGCAAAGATGCAAAGCTTTCCACGCCTTTCGGCATGCGCGCCGCGACTTTCGCAAGACTCCGCTGGAACTCCTGGCTTTTGATCTGATGACGCGCGCCAAAATAGAAAGAGACGACAACCCCCAGCAGCCACCACAACGGTTCAGGCACTGCCGCCAGCCCCTGCATCCGGGCTGCAAACCACGAGGGGTTGGCCATTGCGCTCACCATCAGCCCCACTGTCCCGAGCGCCAGCAGCGGCCTTGGCAGCCGGTTGATCCCATCCATCACCCGATCAAACCCGCTACGCCGTTCAGCGCGGAATTCTGCCGCGAACTGCTGCAGCGCCGCGCCTTGCGCCCGGCTGGCCCGCTCTGCACCGGCCTCCGCGTTTTCACGAAACACCTCAACTGCATTCCACAATGCATTGCGATTGCTTCCAAAAAGCAATTGAAATAAACCTGTGATCATCGTTTTTCTTCCTGCCACCGTGCAACCCGCCGGACAAAGGCCTTCCGGTCCATGTGGTATTTGGTGCTGATGAATACCTCGGCGCGCCGGATCCATCCGCCCTTGCCGCCCGCGCGGGTCCGAGCGTATTTACGGCTGGCCGGGCGCCGGTCTGCCAAGTCGAAATAGTAGCTGCGCCGGGCAATGCCGTAGGCGTCGCGCAGGCTGCCGTCATCTACCTGCGCCGCCCGCTGCGCCGCCGCTGCTGTATGCGGCCCGATAACCCCGTCCACCGCCAAGTCAAATCCCATCTCCTGTAGCAGCCCCTGCAGGATCCGGACCGCGTTAGCGCCGGAATTGACGTACATATCGAACACCGATGCCTGGAGCGCCTCTGGCAAGCGGGCGATTCCTGGACGTTCGAAATACCAGCGGATGAAGATATCCACCGCATCTTCGCGGCTCAGCGCCTTCACATCCCTGGTGTCGACCTGCCCGTCACCGGTGACATCAATTCCCAGCCGTTTCAGGGTCCCGATCGTGACCCCGTGTTTGGTGGCCCCACCCGGATCACCGGGATCATTCACATAACCGCCTTCGCGCTCGACGATCTCTTCGGCAATCTGCCTGACCTGCATCCGCACACTCTTTGCTGTTTAGTGGCAAAGTGTTGCACCAAACAGCTGAGGTCCCGTTACCCTGGCGTCCGCGTGTGAGGCAACGGTCTGGCCCTGCGGCCCTCCGCCGCCGTTGCATTCCGCCCTTGAGCCTTCTGCGCGCACTCTGCTACCTCATCGCCACGGGCCAGACAGGCCGGACAAGCGGCAAGGCAGACAGATGACGAATACTCCGATCAAGGTAGTCGACCGGGCAAGCGGCACGGTTTTCGACGAGGTGATCCTTGGCGAGAAATGGATCCGCTGGGCTTATCAGGACGCAGGCTCCAGCCTGCTGGAGCGCGCACTGTTCCGATCCTCTTTGGTTAGCCGCCTGTTCGGGCTGTGGTTCGACTCGCCCCTGTCCCGGCGCAAGATCGCCGCGGTCATCGAGGAACTGTCGATTGACATGGACGAGGCCCGTGATCCGGTCTCCAGCTTTCGCTGCTTTAACGATTTCTTCGTGCGGCACCTGAAACCGGAAACCCGCCCCTATAGCGATGAGCCACGCGACATCGTCTCCCCCGCGGACGGCCGTGTCTTGGTGTTCCCAGAGCTGGATAAGGACGTCTTTGTCCCGGTCAAAGGGCACCCGATGTCAATCCGTACCATGCTGCCCGGCCTGCATGAGCGGTTTCTGGGCGGCGCCCTGGCCATCGTCCGCCTGTGCCCCGCCGATTATCACAGGTATCATTTTCCGACCGCAGGCCAGATCGTTGAAACCCGTGACATTCCCGGCGCGCTGCATTCGGTGAACCCCATCGCGCTTGGCGCCGGGCCGGATGTGTTCGGTGACAACAAGCGCAGCCTGACCCTGATCGACACGGACACGGCGGGCACCATGTGCTTTGTCGAGGTCGGCGCCTTTGGCGTGGGGTCCATCGTCAACACCCGCACCAGTGGCCGGGTCGAGAAGATGGACGAAAAGGGCTATTTCAAGTTCGGCGGCTCCACCGTCGTCGTAGTCTTTGAACCCGGGAAGGTCCAGTTCAGCGACGACCTGATCACCAACAGTTCCAAAGGCTTGGAAACCCTTGTGAAAGTCGGCGAACCTCTGGCGCGCGCCCTCTGACCCCTATTTTTCCGGCGGAATCGAGTATGTCATGGTGGAGCGCGCCACCATCTTGTCCGAATCTTCCGAATACATATGCACATCGCCAACAGCGAGCGAGCGGCCCAGTTTCAACAGAGTTCCTTTGGCGATCAGATCGACACCCGCCTCGGGCTTGCGCATGAAATCAAGCGAGCAATTGGTGGTCACCGCCAGTGCCTTGCGTCCCAGCCGGGATAGTACCAGCCCGTAGACCGTCACATCAGCCAGCGCGAACATCGAAGGGCCAGACACAGTGCCGCCCGGTCGCAGGTGCCGTTCTGCCGTCAGCAGCCGCATGGTGATCCCTGCCTCGGACAGTTCATCCACGGCGAAATCATCCGCCACCTGCGGAAAGATCTCCGCCATATAGGCGGTCAGCCCCGCCGCATCAAAAGCCAAAGCCATGCTTTTCCTTCTCCCTTGTCCGCCATAGAGTTGCCCCAAACAGGGTCAGGAGGACAAGATGACAATTCTGGAACGTCGCGACGCAAATGCGATCGCACATCTGCGCATGAACGCCCCCGAGCGGCTAAACGCGCTGTCGGATGAGATGCTGGCCGCCCTGCAAGAGCAGATCGACGCCTTGAAAAACGACAGCACAATCAAGGCCGTTGTACTCTCTGGCGAGGGCAAGGCCTTCTGCGCCGGGCACGATATCCGACAGATGAACGCAGGGCGCGCGGCCGAGGATGGTGGCAAGGCCTATTTCGAGGGCCTTTTCGCCCGCTGCACCAGCGTGATGCTGGGCCTGCAACGCCTGCCGCAGCCGGTGATTGCCCAGGTGCATGGGATTGCGACTGCCGCCGGCTGTCAGCTTGTCGCCTCTTGCGATCTGGCCGTGGCCGCGCAGGGCACCCGGTTCGGCGTCAATGGCGTCAATATCGGTCTGTTCTGCTCAACCCCGATGGTGGCCCTGTCTCGCAATATCCCGCGAAAACATGCCTTTGAACTGCTAACCACGGGCGAATTCATGTCGGCCGACCGCGCCGCCGAATTGGGTCTAATCAACAGAGCGGTGCCCGAAGAGGATCTGGAGGCGGAAACGCTGAAGATGGCACAAACCATCGCATCAAAACTCGGCTCGGCCGTGAAGATCGGCAAGGAAGCCTATTACCGTCAAATCGAAATGCCGCTGGATGAGGCCTATGCCTACACCAGCGGGGTGATCGTCGAAAACCTGATGCATCGCGACACCATCGAAGGGCTCAACGCCTTTATCGAAAAGCGTCCGCCCAACTGGGAAGACAACTGAGTTTTCCGAAAATTTAAAACAAGTTTAGCCTTTGTTTACGATTGACTAGATATTGTTTCCATATCCGGTCTTTCAATAAAGGCAGGATAATGGCAAAGGTTGGGCACTGGTCACAGACCGGTCACAATTTTGGGCCGCTGCGTCGGAAGGTCCCTCCAACCGGGTCTCTCTCCCCGGTCGACATTCCCGCCGCAGTGGCCCCAAAATTCTCCCCTGCACAATACCGGTTCCAATGATGAGCAAACGGGTGCGTTGTCGGCCCCCTTGCATTGCGCGCCATCGCTGCCCCCGACGCATGTCATATTGCGCAATGGCCATCCCTGCCCTATGTGGCACCTCATGACACAAGAATTGCATATCGTGGGCGGCGGCATGGCCGGGTCCGAAGCTGCCTGGCAGGCGGCGAACATGGGCGTAAAGGTCGTGCTGCACGAGATGCGGCCCAAGGTCGAAACCTTTGCCCATCAGACCGGCAACCTGGGTGAGATGGTCTGCTCCAACTCCTTCCGCTCCGATGACGATGAACAGAATGCCGTCGGCCTGCTGCATTGGGAAATGCGCGCCGCCAAGGGTCTGATCATGACCACGGCGGATAAGCATCGCCTGCCCGCAGGCGGCGCCCTGGCGGTGGACCGGGAACCCTTTGCCGAAACCGTGACCGCCCAGCTTAAGAGCCTTCCGAATGTCTCTGTTTCTTATGAAGAAATCACAGAGCTTCCCACCGAAGGTCACTGGATCTTTGCAACCGGTCCGCTGACCTCCCCCGATCTGGGCAAGGCGATCCAGGCTGAAACTGGCGCCGAGGCGCTGGCGTTCTTCGATGCCATTGCGCCCATCGTCTATGCCGAGAGCATCAACATGTCCAAGGCCTGGATGCAGTCGCGCTATGACAAGGGCGAAACCGAGGAGGAGCGCACCGCCTACCTCAACTGCCCGATGGACAAGGACCAATACGAGGCCTTCATCGACGCGCTGCTCGCCGCCGACAAGACAGAGTTCCACGAAGGCGAAACCGCAGGCTATTTCGACGGCTGCCTGCCGATCGAAGTGATGGCCGAACGTGGCCGCGAGACCCTGCGCCACGGACCGATGAAGCCCGTCGGCCTCACCAACCCGCACCAGCCAGAGGTCAAGGCCCACGCGGTGGTCCAGCTCCGCCGCGACAATGCCTTGGGGACGCTGTTCAACATCGTCGGTTTCCAGACCAAGATGAAATACGGCGCCCAGACCGAGGTTTTCCGGATGATTCCGGGGCTGGAGAATGCCAGTTTCGCTCGGCTTGGCGGTATCCACCGCAATACCTTCCTCAACTCTCCGACCCTTCTGGACAGCCAGATGCGCATGAAATCGCGGCCCAATATCCGCTTTGCCGGGCAGATTACCGGCGTCGAAGGCTACGTGGAAAGCGCCGCCATGGGCCTGCTTGCCGGTCGTCTGGCCGCTGCGGAGATCCTGGGCAAGCCCCTGACCGATGTGCCTCAGGACAGCGCCATGGGCGCGCTGATCCACCACATCACCGGCGGCGCCGAGGCCAAGACGTTCCAGCCAATGAACGTGAACTTTGGCCTGTTCCGCCCGGTGGATGGGCTGAAAGGCGGGCGTCGCGGCCGCAAGGACCGCTACAAGGCCTATACCGACCGGGCCAAGGCCGCCTGGACCGAATGGCTGCAGCAGTTTTCCTGAACCGCGAGGGGCGCAATGACATTTCGCACCCGTTTTGCGCCCTCGCCCACCGGCCCGCTGCACCTGGGCCATGCCTATTCCGCGATCATTGCTCATGAAATGGCCCGCGCCGCCGGAGGCGCCTTCCTGCTGCGCATGGAGGACACCGACCTGCAACGGTCGAAACCGGAATGGGACGCGGCCATCATCGAAGATCTGACCTGGCTGGGCCTTCGCTGGGACGAGCCTATTCTGCGCCAGTCAGAGCACCTGAAAGGCTATAACAAATACCTCAAAGCCTTTGAAAGTATGGGGCTTTTATATCCCTGCTCCTGCAGCCGCGCCGATATCCGCGCCGCCGTTTCCGCGCCGCAGGAAGGGGTATCGCACGACGTTTATCCCGGCACCTGCAAGCACCGCCCCATGTCGGATCGCAAACCCGGCGACGCGCTGCGGCTGCATCTTGACCGCGCGCTGGCCCGCCTCAACGGCCAGAGCGTGACGTTTGAGGAAACCGGCGCGGCGCATAAGGGCACACACCATCTGGATCCTGAGCGCGCCCTGCAGGAAATCGGCGATGTCGTTCTGTCTCGCAAGGGCGAAGAGATCATCGCCTATTTCCTCGCCTCTGCGCTGGACGACGTGCATCAGGAGATCACCCACGTGGTGCGGGGCGAGGATCTGTTTGACTTCACCCAGCTGCAGGTGCTGCTGCTGACCCTTCTGGATCTGCCCGTGCCGGTCTACCACCATCACCGCCTGATCCGGGATGAAGCGGGAAAACGCCTTGCAAAACGTGACGATGCCCGAGCCATCGCAAAATACCGCGCCGAAGGCGCAACACCGCAGGACATCCGCCGCATGGTGGGCCTTGGCTGAGCTGCCTCAGACCATGGGCGCCATCAGTTCGACCTCTTCCCCTTCCCGCACAGCGGTATAGAAACAGCTGCGCCGGTTGGTGTGGCAGGCCGGTCCGGTCTGGCGCACGACAGCAAGCAAGCAATCCCGGTCACAATCCAGTCGCAGATCCACCAGTTCCTGCACGTGGCCCGAGCTTTCGCCTTTGACCCAGAACGACTGCCGCGAACGCGACCAATAGGTTACCTTGCCCGTCTCCAGCGTGCGCGCGACGCTTTCGGCATTCATCCAGGCCATCATCAGCACCTCATGGCTGTCATGGTCCTGCGCGATACAGGGGATCAGCCCGTTTGCGTCGTAACGCAGGCTTGCGGGATCAAAGGACTGTGTGGTCGCGCTGGACATGGCAAAAACCTTTTGCATCTGAAACGTCGCCCCCTATGTATGAGGAACTCCACCCAAGGGAAACCCCGAGGCCCGCATGTCCAGCGAAACCGATCTGATCAAACTCTATTCTTCCCGCATTCTGGCCCTTGCAGCGGATATTCCGCATTTAGAGCGTCTGGAAGATCCTGATGTCACAGTGAAAAAACGCTCGCCTCTCTGCGGGTCGACGGTGACCGTCGATCTGAAGGTCGAGGATGGCAAGATCACCGATTTCGGCCAGGACGTGAAAGCCTGCGCCCTGGGGCAAGCTGCGGCATCGGTTGTGGCGGATCACATTATCGGCTGCTCGCTGGAGACGGTGGAAAAAGCCCGCAACCAGCTGAAAGCGATGCTGACCGAGGGTGCCGAACCGCCGCAAGCCCCCTTTGACGAGCTTGAGGTATTGGTGCCCGCCCGTGAGTTCAAGAATCGCCATGCTTCGATCATGCTGGCGCTGGATGCGACGCGTGAGGCGCTTCAGCAAGTTGCTAAGGAAGAGTGCACTTAACGATAATTTTATAACATTTGGGCTACTTGTTGACTGTAACGAGTAAACGGGTCCCTAAATGCTGCAAAAACAAGACACTCAGGCGCCATCAGTCGCGGACGCCAATCTGAACGATCTTGCCGAAATCTCTTCCCAGCTCGGTTTTGAAATTGTCGACATTGCCGGGTTTCTGGACACGATCGAGAGTAAATCCAAAACCCAACTTGAAGATCTTGACCAATTGGACCGAGGCGCCGAGCGGGTTGTCAGATCGAATGCGCAGGTCATGGAGACCGTGGGTGCCGTCTCTCTATCAACCCAGAAAACGCTGGAGTCAGCCAGAGAGTCCGTAGCCCTCGTCCGCGAAAGCAGCGGCCGCAGCCAGGAGGTTGCCGAATGGGTGCAGGATCTCAACAGCCGGACCGAGGACGTCAGCAGCACCGTCGACGCTATGCGCAAGGACAACGAGATCATCACTTCGATCGCGGCGCAGGTGAACATTCTGGCCATCAATGCCAAGATCGAAGCGGGGCGCGCAGGCGATGCCGGGCGGGGATTTGCGGTCGTTGCAGAGGCGATCAATGATCTGTCCAAACGCACCCAACGCGCGGCACGGGAGATCAGCACAAATATCGAAACGCTTTACAGCTGGATCCGGACTCTGGACGAAGAGACTGAGACGATATCCAAATCCGCCAAACAAATCCTGGACCGCGCCCGAGATACCGACGCGTCGCTGGCTGGCATTGAAAAAGACGCCCAGAACGTGAACAGCGAAACCGGCCGGATTCTGACCGATGCCACGACCGTGCGCGACGCGATGGAGGCGTGTTTTCCCAACATCAACCGGATCAAGCATTCTGTTCAGGACACCACTGACGACATTCAAAAGACCCACCACCGTGTTGAAAATCTTATCATTTCCTCTGAACGCCTTGTTCAAGGCACGGTCGCTCTTGGCGGCCAATCCGGGGACAAGATGTTCATCGCATTTGTCACCGACATGGCGGCCCAGATTGGCAAGCTATTCGAAGAGGGCCTTACCAGCAGCCGGATTTCGCAGGCAGATCTGTTCGACCGGACCTATGTTCCAATCCCCAACACCAATCCGACACAGGTCATGACCCGTTTCACCAAGTTCACCGACAGCGTCCTGCCGCCGCTGCTGGAGGCCGCCCTGGATCTGGATCCACGCGTGGTCTTTTCCGCAGCGGTGGACGTCAACGGATACCTCCCGACCCACAACAAGAAATTTTCCAAACCGCAAAGCGCAGATCCTGACTGGAACATGGCCAACTGCCGCAACCGGCGGATTTTCGATGACCGCGTCGGGCTCAAGGCCGGACGCAACACAGGTCCCTTCCTGATGCAGGTTTACCGGCGCGACATGGGCGGCGGCGACTTTGTCATGATGAAGGACCTGTCGGCGCCCATTACCGTGGGCGGTCGCCATTGGGGGGGGCTCCGGATGGCCTTTACGACCTGAAGCCCAATTACACGGATCCCAGAAACAGACGAAAACCCCGCGCAACTATATATTCACGCAATAAAAAAAGCCGCCACACATCCGGGCAGATGGTGGCGGCAACTCTGGTTCTTCATGCGGGACGGGTCACGCTTTCCGGCAATCAGGCAAGGCCGGACGGGGATGGGTACAGGCAGGTGTTCCCCTCATCGGTTCGGGACAGGATGCAGTGCGACCACCATGAAGAGCCAAGATCGAATTCAGGATTGTGTCAGGCTTAGAAAGATCCCGGAAGGTGCAGCGCCGCCACTAGCATGACCGTAAGGGCGCCCGCACCAATCGCGTCCTGCAGCAGGGTGGATTGGGCGTTTTGAAGGGTCGTTTTCAACTGTGCAATCATTATCGTTCCTCCGGTCAGTTCGCTGTGTTTGCGCTTAGGCGCGTTCTTGTTGCCTCTTTGTTCTCATTTTACGAACAGCAAGTAAAGAACTTTAAGAGAACATTTGCGAACTTTTTGGAACAAAACTGGTTTCAGTAGGAACGAAACAGACTAACCCACTGAAATTAAACGGAACGCCTGATCCTGCTTCATCAACCACAGCAGAACGCGTGCGGCCTGCCCCCGGGGGCCGGTCAGATCAGGGTCTTTGGCCAGCAGCGCACGCGCATCGCTCTGCGCCACGGCCATCAGCGGGGCCTGCCGTTCCAGATCGGCAATCCTGAACCGCGGCAGACCGGATTGGGCTGTGCCTATCATGTCCCCGGCACCGCGCATCTCCAGATCGGTTTCGGAAATGCGAAAGCCATCCTCGGTTTCGCGCAGCACCTCCAGCCGCCGGCGGCCTCCCTCGCTCAGCGGTGGCTGGTACATCAACAGGCAGGTGGATTCTGCGCTGCCGCGCCCGACACGCCCCCGCAGCTGATGCAGCTGGGCTAGGCCAAAGATTTCGGCCCGTTCGATCACCATGATCGAGGCATTCGGCACGTTGACGCCCACCTCGATCACCGTGGTCGCCACCAGAACCTTGGTCTCACCGCTTTGAAAGGCGGCCATGGCCGCATCTTTTTCCCCAACCGGCATCTGCCCATGCACGAGACCCACCACGCCTTCGCCAAGGGCGGCACGCAAGAGCTTGAACCGTTCCTCTGCAGCGGTCAGGTCCATGACCTCGGATTCGCCGACCAAGGGGCACACCCAGTAGCACTGCCGCCCTTCCTCAATGGCGTGGCGCAGGTGGCTGACAGTCTCTTCGGTCCGTTCCGTGCTGATCACAGCCGTCTTGACCGGCTTGCGGCCCGGGGGTTTCTCATCCAGCACCGAAACATCCATATCCCCGTACTGCGCCAGAGCCAGTGAGCGCGGAATGGGAGTCGCGGTCATCACCAGAACATCCGCGCCCATGCCCTTTTCGGCCAGTTCCATACGTTGACGAACGCCAAACCGATGCTGTTCATCCACGATGGCCAACCGCAAATCTGCAAAATGAACATCCTGCTGGAATACTGCATGGGTCCCGACCAGGATCTGGATATCACCTCGCTGTAGCGCTGCAAGCTTGGCCTTGCGCTCGGCGCCCTTGTCGCGGCCGGTCAACAGTTCCAGAACCACGCCTGCTTCTTCGGCCAGGGGGCGCAGCCCGTCGTAATGCTGCTGCGCGAGGATGCTGGTCGGGGCCATCATCACGCCCTGCCCGCCTGCCTCAACCGCAACCAGAAGCGCCATCAGCGCCACCAGCGTCTTGCCCGCGCCCACATCGCCCTGCAGCAGCCGGTTCATCCGCCTGTCCGAGGCCATATCGGCGGAGATTTCCTCAATCGCGCGGGTCTGCGCCCCCGTGGGGCGATAAGGCAACGCCGACAGCACACGGGATTGCAAACGTCCAGTGGCTTGGCTCTGGATGCCACGGGATTTGCGTTCGGATTGCCGGGCCAGCGCCAGCGTCAGCTGATGCGCGAACAGCTCATCATAGGCCAGACGCGCCCGCGCCGGAGCATCAGGCGACAGATCCTCCTGTCCTTGTGGCTCATGCGCGGTGGTGATCGCCGTACCCCATGTGGGCCAGGTTTCGCGCTTGACTTGCTCGGGGTCGATCCACTCGGGCAGATCAGGGACCAGATCCAAGGCACCGCGCAGTGCCTTGAACATCGTTTTCTGCGACACCCCATGGGTCAAGTGATAGACCGGCTCGAACTCGGGGATCGTCGCGGCCTCTTCGACTGGCACCATGTGATCGGGATGCACCATCTGCGCGATACCGTCGAACAACTCCAGCTTGCCCGACACCAGACGGCGCGATCCCTCGGGGCATTGCGCCTCCAGATAACGGCTGCGTCCGTGAAAGAACACCAACTGAAAATCCGTCTCCGCATCCGTCACCGTAATGCGGTAGGCGCCCCCGCGATTGCGCGGCGGCCTGTGGGCGCCGATGGTGACTTCAACCGTGGCAACGGTCGGCAGCTCCAACCCGGAAACCGTATCGCGACGACGGCGATCCTGTACCGAGTATGGCAATGAAAACAACAGGTCACGCGGCGTTTCTATATGGATCTGCTCCAGATTTTGGGCCGTCTTCGGCCCAATCCCTGGCAGTTTCTCCAGCCCTGAAAACAGGGGAAACAGGATCTCGGGACGCCCGCTCATGACTGTTCTATCAGCTCCAGCCAGCTGTCTTCATCCAGCACCTTGATCCCAAGATCTGCCGCCTTGGTTGCCTTGGAACCGGCCCCGGGCCCCGCCACAAGGATATCGGTTTTCTTGGAGACCGAGCTGGAGACCTTTGCCCCCAGCGCCTCGGCCCGCGCTTTGGCCTCGGCCCGTGTCATCTTTTCCAGCGTTCCGGTGAAGACGAGCGTCAATCCGGAAATCGGCGAACTAGTGTCGGCTGTTTGCTCAGGCGGCATAATCGAAAGCTGGGATAGAAGCCTCTCAACTGCCTGCATCTGCAACTCATCATGCGCAAAGTCGAATATAGAATTCGCAACTTCTCTACCAACCCCATCAACAGCCGTCAGTTCGTTCAACAGCTTGTTATCCTTAAGAACCAAACGACTGGTTTCGTAGGAAGCGTTCGCCCACTCTTCGTTCGCCAGATCGCGCGGCATACCAAACGCATCCCGCCACATTTTCTTCAGCTGGTAAAGATGAGGCTCTAAGTTGGATGCAAATTCATCTGGCCCCCCAAAATACTCATATGCTCTGTCCAACTTGTCTGGGTGCTTTTTGGAGTTTCGAAGAGCCGTAAAGAAAATCGTATCGGACGCTTCCCCTCTTGCAAGGCCATACAGTGCAAACAGCAATAACTGCCCTCCGAGGCCAGGAAACTCCTGTGCATCAGGCCATACCTGCATTTCCCGCTCACGTAGCAAGAGAGGCGTCTCCCATGGGCGATCGATTATCTCATTCGAACCTGTCATTCTTTGGCAAAGAGGACGCCAGAGGTTTTGTCGCTCGCAGAACAAATCGCGAGCAGCTTGTAGTAAACTCTCAATATCTCGCCAATATGCCGCAAGTTGCTTGGCCTGTTCCTCACCGACATGTCGAATGCCCAAAGCAAAGATCAGCTTGGCCAGTGGGATGTTCCGTTTTTCGTCTATAGCATCGAACAGATTGGTCGCAGATTTTTCCCCCCAACCTTCGCGGTGTTTCAGCTGTTGCATTCCGGCACCAAAGCGGTCCCGCAGGGTGAAGATATCAGCAGGCTCCTTGATCCAGCCAACCGCGTAGAATTGTTCGACCTGCTTGTTGCCAAGACCCTCAATATCAAAAGCGCTGCGAGATACGAAATGTTTCAGTTTTTCAATGGCCTGTGCGGGACAGATCAAGCCGCCAGAGCACCGGCGCACCGCATCACCCTCTTCGCGAACCGCCGGCGAGCCACATTCGGGGCAGACATTAGGGAATTCAAACGGCACTGCGCCTACGGGACGTTTGGACAGATCCACATCGGCGACCTTGGGGATCACATCACCAGCGCGATAGATCTGTACCCAGTCGCCGATGCGAATGTCCTTGCCGCCACGGATTTCTTCGCCCTTGGAGTCTAGCCCGCGAATGTAATCCTCGTTGTGCAGGGTTGCGTTTGAGACAACCACCCCGCCGACGGTCACCGGGGTCAGCCGCGCCACCGGGCTGAGCGCACCGGTGCGGCCAACCTGGATGTCGATGGCTTCGAGCCGGGTCCAGGCCAGTTCAGCCGGAAACTTATGCGCAATCGCCCAGCGTGGCGTGGTGGAGCGGAACCCCAGCCGCGCCTGCAGCGCCATGTCATTCACCTTGTAAACGACACCGTCGATATCGTAGCCCAGCGTGGCCCGCTGTTCCTCGATGCTCCGGTAATGCGCGATCATCTCGTCCACCGTCGGGCACAGCCTGGTCAGGGAATTGATGGTAAAGCCAAAGCTTTCCAATCGTTTCATCGCCTCGAACTGCGTTTCCGCAAGAGGTTCAGAGAGCTCACCCCAGCTATAGGCAAAGAATTGCAATGGACGGGAGCGGGTAATTTTCGGGTCCAGCTGACGCAAGGACCCTGCCGCCGCGTTGCGCGGGTTGGCAAATGTCTTGCCGCCGCGTTCTTCCTGCCGGGCGTTCAGGGCGGCAAAAGCCTCGTGGCTCATGTAGACTTCGCCGCGCACCTCCAGCACTGCAGGCGCATCTACGATCTGCTGCGGAATATCGGCGATGGTGCGGGCGTTTTCGGTGACGTTCTCGCCCACCGATCCATCACCGCGGGTGGCGGCCTGTATCAGCACACCGTTTTCATAGCGCAGAGAAAGAGACAGACCATCGATTTTTGGCTCGGCGGTAAAGCTGAGCGGAGTATCCTCGGACTGGCCCAGGTATTTTCGAACACTGCGGGCAAAATCTTCTACATCACTGTCTTCAAACGCATTTCCGAGCGACAACATCGGCACGCTATGCGCCACCTTGCCAAAGCCAGAGGCCGCGGGCGCCCCTATGGCCTCAAGCTGAGACGCCTCGTCCTTCAACGCCGGAAATGCTTCCGTCAAAGCAACATACCGCCGCTTCGCCGCATCGTATTCGGCGTCCGAAATGATCGGCGCATCTTCCTGGTGATACGCAAGATCGGCGGTTTGCAGTTTCTCCTGCAAGGCCAGGAATTCCTGGCGGGCGTCCTCTTTGGAAAGACTCTTCGGATCGCTGTCTTGGCTTTGTGTCACGCGTTTGCCCCGTCTTGCTTCAGACTCGGTGATAGGCCGCAGAACCTGCCACGTCCAGAGAAGCAAGAGGGCTTTGGCGTCCCATCAAACACAAAAAATCCCGCCGCAGCGGGTTGAGCCAAGGCCCGTACAGAACCTTACTCACGAAAATCAAAATTGGCGTGGCGCGCACATGGTAAATGGCGCAGCCACATGGTTAACGACACACGCCTTTGGTTAACAGCACATGCCATTATGATTGAGGGCAGACATCTGCCCCCAACAAAGAGTTACAATTCGAATGGGTCGCCGATCAGGCGCCGACTGCCATCCGTTGTTCTGCGCCACCACCGAGTTGATCGTCCTGCGGATCGCGCAGCACATAGCCCCGCCCCCAGACCGTTTCGATGTAGTTTTCACCGCCTGTTGCAGTGCTGAGTTTCTTTCTCAGCTTGCAGATGAAAACGTCGATGATTTTCAGTTCGGGCTCGTCCATCCCGCCATAAAGGTGGTTCAGGAACATTTCCTTGGTCAGGGTGGTCCCTTTCCGCAGGCTGAGCAATTCCAGCATCTGGTATTCTTTGCCGGTCAGGTGAACGGCCTTGCCGTCAACCTCAACGGTTTTTGCATCCAGATTAACCGAGATCTTGCCCGTCTTAATGATCGACTGGGAGTGACCTTTGGAGCGGCGAATGATCGCGTGGATCCGTGCCACCAGTTCCTCACGATGGAACGGCTTGGTCAGGTAATCATCAGCGCCGAAACCGAAGCCTTTGATTTTATTGTCTGTATCGTCAGCACCAGACAGGATGAGAATGGGCGTCTCAATACGTGCCATGCGCAATTGGCGCAGCACTTCGTGCCCGTTCATGTCCGGCAGTCCCAGATCCAAAAGGATCAGATCGTAATCGTAAAGCTTCGCCAGATCGATGCCTTCCTCGCCCAGATCCGTCGTATAGACGTTCAGGTTGGCATGGGTCAGCATCAACTCAATGCTTTTTGCAGTTGTAGGATCATCCTCAACAAGAAGAATGCGCATGTTCGTTTTCTCCGCCTGTATCCTGTTTCCCTCAGGTCGCTGTTAACCTTGCTGGAAAATAGTTAATGCCCCGTTACCATGATCGTTAAAACTCAACATCAAATCAACCGTTCGGTGTTGTTTTAGCACAAAATGGCACTGGGTAGGCGGAGCAAAAGGTTAGTATTAAGCACTAAGGCTTACGAAATTTCTTCAATTGGGTGGTTTTCAACGCTTCTTCGCCGTGATCGGCAACCGCAGCAACCCAGCTGCGGAATTCTTCTTCACTGAGACCATAAAGACGCAGTGCTTCCCCTTGTGGCAGCAATCCATAAAGAACGCCCCTCACCACCGAGGCCTTGCGCGAGGCAACCCAGCGTTTTGTCGTTTTGGGCGGAAGGTCCGCACGGGTCATAACGGAGCCGTCCGGCAAGGTCACAGCCCGTGGTCCATCTACTTTTTTCAAGAACATTGCTTTATCCTTGTGAGGATCTGCGTAATTAGCTTCGTGAGCAGGTTTCCCCCATTGTCCTTAATGGCGCGTGAACCACACACTTGAGAGTCGTTAGGATTTTCCTATATTCTGCAACGCCTTTCCCTTGAACTAAGGAGTCGCCCTATGGCGCTGGATACCGATGGCCCGCTGAATTCGCTTGGCTTTGCCAAACCGCCCTCGGAAACGCGGGTGGTTGTTGCCATGTCCGGCGGCGTCGACAGCTCTGTTGTTGCTGCATATTTGGCCGATCAGGGCTATGATGTGGTGGGCGTCACGCTGCAGCTTTACGACCACGGCGCGGCCCTGGCCAAGAAGGGCGCCTGCTGCGCTGGGATCGACATTCACGATGCGCGGCGAGTCGCCGAAGAGCGCGGGTTCCCGCACTATGTTCTCGACTATGAGAACATATTTAAGGATGCCGTTATCGATGAATTTGCCGACAGCTATCTGGCCGGGGCGACGCCAGTGCCCTGCATCCGCTGCAATGAACGGGTCAAATTCAAGGATCTTCTGGAGACCGCAAAGGATCTCGAGGCCGATTGCATGGCGACGGGTCACTATATCCAGCGCAAGATGGGCCCCAACGGCCCCGAGCTGCATTCGGCCGAGGATGCCAACCGGGATCAGAGCTATTTCCTTTTTTCAACAACGCCGGAACAGCTGGACTATCTGCGCTTTCCGCTAGGGCATCTGCCCTCCAAGGATGCCACCCGCGAGATGGCCTCCCGCTATGGGCTGGCGGTGGCCGACAAACCCGACAGTCAGGACATCTGTTTCGTACCTGATGGAAACTATGCCAGCGTGATCGAGAAACTGCGCCCCGGCGCGGCTGATCCGGGAGAGATCGTTCATGCGGATGGGCGCGTTCTGGGCAAGCACACCGGGGTGATTCACTACACCATCGGCCAGCGCCGCGGCCTTGGCATCGGTGGCCTCAGCGAGCCGCTCTATGTGGTGCGGCTTGATGTGGACAAGAAACAGGTGGTCGTCGGCCCCAAGGACATGCTGGCCACCCGAATCGTGCCTGTGCGGGAAATCAACTGGCTGGGCGACGAACCCTTTACCAGTCGGAAGGAATGGCATGTCGCGGTGAAAGTCCGCTCGACCCGCCCCCCGCGTGAGGCGATTATCCGTCCATTGTCCGAAACCACGGCCGAGGTTGAGCTGTTGACGCCCGAAGAAGGCGTATCGCCCGGACAGGCCTGCGTTTTCTATGACACCGAAAGTAGCCGCATCTTTGGCGGCGGCTGGATCTGGCGCGGCTACTAAAGGCGCGCCAGAACCGCGCGGGCGGCGCGCAGGCCCGGAGCCTCCCCGCCCTCGCCCAGACGCTCCATGGTGAGCCCCATGGCTTCCTGCTGCGCCTCAGGGTTGGCACGGACATCTGCCAGCGCCCCGGCGATCCGCGACGGGGTGCAATCTGGCCCAAGGCATTCCGGCACGACGCGGGTCTCGCTCACCAGATTGACGAGTGTGACCGTATCGATCAGGGCCATGCGCTTCATGATCTGCCAGGTCAGCCATTGGAAGCGATAGGCGATCACCATGGGCGTGCGTGCGGCGGCTAGCTCCAGCGACACGGTGCCCGAAGCCGCCAGCGCCAGATCCGCCGCGGCAAAGGCCGCTCGTTTGCGCGCCTCGGCAACAGCCGGGTCAAGACCGGTCGGGTCGAGCAACACAGTGCCCTGTGGCCAATCTTTGGCGTGCTGGCGCACCAACTCAGCCACCGGACCGGCGGTCGGTACCACGATTCGGTATTCGGGATAGGCCGCTGCGAAATCCCGCAGCGCGGCCCCGAAAACGGGCGCCAAGCGCCCCACCTCTGACCGCCGTGACCCCGGTAAGGCCAAAAGGATCGGCGCATCGCCAAGGTCACAGGTCTGGCGCAACGCGGCGATCTCTTCTGCTGTCGCCTTTGGCTCTGCTACTACGGGATGGCCGACAAAATCGCAGTCCATCCCGGCGGCTTCCATATAAGGCGGCTCGAACGGCAGCAGCGCAAGCACGTGATCGATGCAGGTGGCCATCTTCTGCGCCCGGCCCGGCCGCCAGGCCCAGACGGACGGTGCCACGTAATGCACGGTACGGATGTCGCTGCCCTGTTTCACCAGCCGCGCCACGCGCAGCGAAAAATCCGGGCTGTCGATGGTGATCATCACATCAGGGCGCATGGCGATCACAGCATCGGCGGTTTCACGGATACGGCGTTTCAGATGGCGGTATTTCGGCAGAACCTCGGCCAGGCCCATGACGGACAGCTCGTCCATCGGAAACCGGGACTGCAGCCCCTGCTCAGCCATCAGGGTACCGCCAACCCCTTCAAATGAAACATCGGGGGCTAGCGTTTTCAGCCCTTCCATCAGGGCCGCGCCCAGCCGATCCCCCGAAGGCTCCCCGGCCAGGATAAAGACCCGGAGGCTCATGCTGCGTCGCGCAGCCACAGGAACAGGCCCAGACGGTCACAGGTGGCAATCACCGCCTCCTGCTCCAGCACGATCACGCCTCCGGCCTCCAGCACGATACCGGACAGACCGGCTGCTGCGGCCTTTTCCACCGTCGCAGGGCCAATGGTAGGCAGATCGGCGCGCCGGTCCTGTCCTGTCTTCGGCGCCTTGACCATCACTCCGCCCTGCCCGTCCGGACGGCGGATCAAGGTCTCCAGCATCCAGTCGGTGCCAAAGACCGTTTCCACCGCAACCGCTTGCCGCGACCGCACCGCGCAGGACTGGCCAATGTCCGCCGCGCTCATCGCGGCAACGATTTCTGTTCCCCGGGCCGCGTCTGCCTTGTCGAGTTCACCTGGCTGAATACGGGTCGGCACCCCTGGCTGCATCAATAGATCCGGCGCCACATCATGCGCAGCCCGTACAGCAAAGCCTGCTGACTCAAAAAGCTCCATGATCGCCCGCAATGCGCCGTCATCCCCTGCGCCAAGCGCAGCCTGCAACACCGGCACCATCGGCAAGGTTTCGGCATCGATGGCCGCAGGATCAATGGCCGGGCGCGACACGCCCCCCGCCAGGCAAATCTCCGTTACGCCTGCGGACTTCAGCCGGGCGAGGAAACTGCCCAGCTGTTCCAGCCGAAAGGTGATTTCCGGATCAAGCGCATCCGGCTCGGACCCCGCCATGGAGCAGACCAGCGGTCGTTCGGACAGGCGATTGCAGATTTCAAGCGGCAGCGCACCGCGCCCCGCGATCAGAGCGATCATGCGATCATCCCCCAGGTGTCAAAAACGACCGGTCGCTTGCACCGGTGATAAAGGCGATGATTTCCTGCACATAAGCGCTGTCGGTTTCCTCACCAAGGCGCCGGGCGCGTTCCTGAAAGGTGCCCTCCCCCTGTGCCAGCATCTGGAAGGCGGCGCGCAGGGCGGTGATATCTGCCCGCGACACACCGCGGCGTTTCAGGCCGACAAGGTTAAGCCCGTCCAGCTCTCCGCGCGGGGCCTGTACCAGCCCGTAGGGGATCACATCATTTGTGACCATGGTCACCGCGCCGATGATAGCGCCGCGCCCAATACGCACCCATTGGTGGATACCCGAAAGACCACCGATGATCACATCATCCTCGATCACGCAATGACCTGCGACGGCGGCAGAATTGACCACGATCACCCGATCCCCGATCTGCGCGTCATGGGCTATGTGGCAACCGGCCATGAACAAGCCGTCATCGCCGATCCGGGTCACCCCGCCGCCACCTTCGGTACCGGCATTGATGGTCACATGTTCACGGATCCGGTTGCGCGCACCGATCACGGTCCGGCTTTTCTCTCCCTTGAACTTCAGATCCTGCGGAATCTCACCGATCACTGCGAAGGAGAACACCGTCGTCTCTGCGCCGATCTCGGTTTCGCCGGTGACCACCACATGGGATTTCAGAACCACCCCTTCGCCAAGGGTGACGTCAGCGCCGACCATGCAGAACGGGCCGATTTCGCAGCCCTCACCAATGGTGGCGCCCGGTTCGATCACCGCCGACGGATGGATCTGGCTCATCGCGATCAATCCTTCTGAATGTCGACCATGGCCGAGAATTCAGCCTCGGCAGCGGTTTCGCCATCGACCGAGGCAACGCCCTTGAACTTGAAGATCTTGCCACCTTTCTTCCCGCGCAGGGTTTCGACATGCATGTCCAGGACGTCGCCCGGGATCACCTTGCGGCGGAATTTGCACTTGTCGATATTCATGAAGTAGATCAGCAGGTCGGTATCGACCATATCCATGCCCACACCCAGCATGACGCCAGCGGTTTGCGCCATCGCCTCGACGATGGTCACGCCCGGCATGATCGGCGTGCCGGGGAAGTGGCCCTGAAAATGCGGTTCGTTCATGGTGACGTTCTTGATCCCATGCGCCGAAGTGTATCCGTCGATTTCGATCACTTTGTCGACCAGCAGGAACGGGTAACGATGCGGCAGAATGCGCTGGATCAGGTGAATATCGGCACTTTTCAGATCGGCGGTCATGGCGGGTATCCCGTTTTTTTATATGTCCTGCGTCACTACCAAGCGGGAACGGTCTGGGCAAGCGCACCGCGCCGATGTCAGGCACCGGTCAGACCTGTTTCACTGGTCAGACGACTGGCTTTCAAGGTCTGCCCCGTCTCCCAGAACGGCATCGATGCGCGTGATCGCAAGATCCGTCACATCCGCGGCCTCAGAGCTGAGGAAAACCGAAGAGTTATCCAGAATGGCACCGGCGCCGCTGTCACGCATGATCCCCTGAAGGATGGGCAAAGAGGCTACAAAGAACTCCCGGCGGGCTGTTTCGCCCATTTGAGTGATCTCGCGCAGTTTTTGATCCTGCGTGCGCCGGGTCTCCTGCACCTTTTTATCAAAGGCATCCGCAAGCGTGCGAAACGCCTCGGGCTCCATAGAGGGCCGCCGCTGAGTCAGGTCCTGCTCTTCGGCGCGCAGCTCTGCTTCGATACGGCGGTTCTCGGCGGTGAGCACGGCACCTTCGGCTTCCAGCTCACGCGTGACACGCTGGCCAAAGGCGCTTTCGGAGAAGAGACGGTCGGGCTGAATCGTCAGAATGCCACTTTGCGGCGCGCCAATCTGCATTTCCTGGCCGAGAGACAGATTGAAAGGCGTGGGTGTTCCAATAGCCGTTGACTGGGCCAAAGCTGTTCCAGCGGTCAAAGGCAGGCACAGCAACAGGCCCATAACAAGCCCCCGGCGCGCCAGATAAAGGGGCGCCGACCAGCCGGTCGGCGCCCTCTTTGATATACACGTCGGCCTTGCCTGCATCACCGGGTCAGAACCGGGCCTGCAAGGTCAGATCGAAACTTTGTTCCTTGTCAAAGTCTTCTTTCTTGACCGCATTGGAAAAGTTGAACCGCAACGGGCCAAAGGCCGTCGTCCAGAGGACGGAAAAGCCGACCACGTGCCGGAAAGAGCCGTTACGGCCGACGACGAAACCACCGCTGGCCGGTGTGTCCACGTCCTGCAGGCCCCAAAGGTTGCCGACATCGTAGAAAAGACCACCGCGCAGCCCCAACTCCTCAGGCAGGCCCAGCGGGAATTCGGCATCAAAACGTGCAACGGCATAGACGTTGCCGCCGAGGAAATCGTCGTAACTTCCGCCATCAGCCCGCGGCGCAGTATCCCGAGGCCCGATCCCGCCGGGTTCGAACCCTCGCATAACGCTGGGGGTCAGAACAAACCGGTCAATCGAGCGGCTGTAATCGTCGCCCATCCAGTGCAGCGAGCCCGTTTCCAAAGTCGCCCGAAGCGTGACTTCCTCGTTGAGGATCTTGCGCTGTGCGACCAGCTTCGCCGTGGTTCTGAGGTATTCGCTATCCCCGCCAAGCCCGGCATAATCAGCGCCCACCTGCATGGTGAAACCGATATTGGGGTCGAGTCCGGTTAGACGGCTGTCATAGGTATATGTGAACCCAAGGGAGCTGGACGTTTTGCTGCCTTGATTGATCTCACTTCTTATCACAGGGCCCGCCACAGGGTAGGTCCCTCCGACAAAGCTCACGTCATCGCGGCGGATCATCTCACTGTCGGCCCAAGTATAGCGCACTTCCAGAGTGGTATCTTCGGTCACATTGAAGGTCAGCGCGGGACGGAAGAACGCCCGGGAGGTGTCATACTCCGCATAGCTAGAATCGGTTTCGGACACACCAAGGTCCAAATCGAATTTCAGATCGCGTCCCAGCAGATGCGGCTCGGTAAAGCCCAGAACGTACTCTTCCGATTCCTGAGCCGTCGCGATCGAGAAAGACAGGCGTTGACCGCGGCCCAGGAAGTTGTTCTCGGTCAGGCCAACGTTGACCCCAAAGCCGTCGTTGACAGAGTATGCGCCGCCAAGGCTCAACGAACCGGTCGGTTGCTCTTCGACGTTCACGTCTACGATCACCTGGCTTTCGGAGCTGCCCTCCCGGACGTCCACGTCTGATTTGGCAAAGAAGCCAAGCGCACGAATCCGTTCTGCGGCATCCCGGATTTCACGTGGATTGAAGGGGTCGCCTTCGACCGAGCGGAACTTCTGGCGGATCACCCGGTCCAGCGTTGTCGTGTTGCCTTCGATATCGATGCGTTCGACGAACACACGCGGCCCGCGCACCATTGCGAATTCAACATCCAGCGTCAGATCGCGGTCGTTGCGGGTCACCCGCGGCTCAACGCGCAGGAAATCAATCCCCTGACGCGTTGCCAGCGTTTCCAGCATCTCGATGGAACGTTCAACAATCAGCGGCGAATAGGTCACGCCCGGTTTGACTTTCAACGCAGAGCGGTAGAGGTCAGCATCGGCCTCAGCGATTTCGCTGGTCACCGAGATATTGCCGAACTCGAACTGCTGGCCTTCGGTGACATCGACGACCAGATAGACGGCGTCACGCTCCCGAGTGACTTCGGCGTTGGTGCTGTTGACCCGGAAATCCACATAGCCGCGCGACAGGTAGAAATCGCGCAACACCTGCCGGTCAAACTGCAGGCGGTCCTCGATCAGCGTGTCCTTGTTGATGAAGGTCCGCAAGAGACCAGCCTGCTTGGTTTCCAGAACCCGGCGCAGACGCCGATCCGAATAGACCTTGTTGCCGACAAACGAAACGCGCTCGACTTCGATGGTGTCGCCTTCGGCAATCTCAAACACCAGATCGACACGATTGTCGCTACGGCGGATGATGCGCGGCGTCACCCGCGAGGCCAAACGTCCCTGCGCCCCATAGGCGGCAGCAATGGTCTCGGCGTCCCGTTCCGCCTGCGCGGCGCGGAACACGCGGCGTGGCGCGGATTCGATCAGCTCGGCCAGCTTGTCATCCTTGATCCGCCGGTTACCTTCGAAATTGATCTGGTTGATCGTCGGGAACTCTGTGACCTTGATGATCAGAGAGTTGCCGCTTGGCACCAGTTCAACGGTTTCAAAAACACCGCTGTCAAGAATACGCTGATACGCGTCATTCAACTGGCCAGCGCTGACCGGTTTTCCCCGTTCCAGCGCCGCATAGGACACGATCGTATCCGATTGGATGCGCTGATTGCCCTCCACCCGGACCAAATTGAACTGGTAGCTTTGCGCCGATGCGAAACTGGGCGTCAGGACAAATCCCAAGGCAACAGCCAATACGGCGCTCGATACGCTTCTATACAGTATATTGGTGCGTTTTGTGCGCACACCGCAGGATGTACCCACGACCTTCCCCCGAACCATCAGTCATAATCCGATTTTTTAAGCAGCTTTTAACTGTGCGTACCGGGTTTACTGACCGTTGTCAAAACTAAGAAATCACTCCGGGGCATGAAGATGCGCACAGACTGAGCACGGGTGACCGACGCGTTGCGCAGCGCAAACGCCGCATCCCCATGGTTTCAAAGGGATCCGAACCAGGCACCCGCAGTCAGAGCGAGAAAAATCGTCACGACCGACAGTGCGCGATCCCAATTCAGGCGCATCAAAAGACCCAGGCCATTATCCGTACTCATCAGAGCGTGCATGGTGACTTCCTTTCCCCAGTCGATGCCGCGCGCAAGGCTGCGCTGCGGGCGTAGCAGATTGAGAAAGGGTTAATGCCGGAATATGGCGACAGTTGGGCACCTGCCCCTTCCAGGAGGCGGGCGCCACAACAAGTGCGTTAAATTTTAACAGAAAAGATCGTTGCCGAGTGCAAAGACCATCAACGACAGAATCATCGCAATGCCAAGGGTCATCAGGATCCGCATGACTCCATCACTGGGCGGACGCCCTGTGACCGCCTCATAGGCGTAGAACACCAGATGCCCCCCATCCAGCGCTGGCACCGGGAAGAGGTTCAGGAGGCCAACAGCCGTCGACAGAACCGCGATGAAGCGGATGAAGCTGACCGCGCCCTGGCTTGCCATTGCGCTGGAGGTTTCCGCGATCCCGATGGGCCCTGACAGGTTACAGGTGCTGATGGCGCCGGTAATCATATGCGTCAGGCCCGAAATCGACATGTCGATCACTGACCAAACCTGCGACGCCCCTGCTACCAGGGATTCGCCGACGCCGCCCACTTCGGTTGCGGGCTCAAAGGCCTGACCGCCGACCACACCAATCCGCCAACGGGTCGCGAAACTTCCGTCGGGCTGCGGCTCATCCGTGCGACGTGGTGCCAGCGCAAGCTCCAACTCCTGCCCTTGCCGCCAGACATCCAACAGCAGTACGCGGCCATCGGCCTGTTCGACGGTCTGCTTAAGCTGATCGAAGGCAAAAATCGGTTCTCCATCGACGCCGGTGATGACATCTCCGGCCTGAAGCCCGGCATCCGATGCAGCGCTGCGCGGCGCAACGGCCCGCACATGCGGCGGCGACAGGAACGGGCCCTGAACCGAGACCAGCTGACCATCCCGGCGCACCTGATACTCCATCGGCTGCACCATCGGCAGTTGGTCGCGGAATTCCCCCCAGGACATGGCTCCGGCCTCGTCCGGGATGGCAACGCCCTCGATTGCGACCAATTCGTCGCCTTCGCGCAGTTGGTTTTCGATGCCGGGCAGCGGCACCAAGGTGCCGATAGCCAGCGGATCGCGCAGGGTTCCCTGCGTCATCGCCAGAACCGAGAAAATGATCACTGACATCACAAAATTGAACACCGGTCCGGCAGCAACCGTAGCGCTGCGCGCCCAAAGCGGGGCACCGTGCATGGTCTGGCGCAGGCGCGTCGGATCATTGGCCGCCGCCTCCATCGCGCCGCTGTCCTTGCCCGAAGCCGCATCTGCATCGCCAAGGAATTTCACATATCCCCCAAAGGGCAACAGCGCGATCTGCCAGCGGGTGCCGCGCTTATCGACGCGGCTGAACAACACCGGACCAAAGCCCAGCGAAAAAACCTCCGCATGGATACCGGACCACCGGCCAACGATGTAGTGGCCGTATTCATGCACGGCGACGATCACCGAAAGCGCGACAACAAAACTGCCGATAGTGTAGAGAAAGCCGCCAAACTGCGGGAGTAGGGTCACGATATCCAAGTTCTTACCTTATCTGCGTTCCGCTGCGGCGCGCTCTGCCTCTTGTCGGGCGAGATGGTCAATCTCAGTGACGTTATCAAGGGTCATTGCGGAATCAATAAGGCCGCTTTGTGCCTCCATCCGCTCCAGAACCGCGGCCGTTACCTCGGCCATTTCGGTGAACCCGATCTGTCCCGCGATGAACAGATCCAGCGCCTTTTCCTTGGCTGCGTTGAAGACGGCACCCATCAGACCGCCGCGCTGCATTACATCAAAGGCTTGCTGTAGCGCCGGGTACCGCGCCGTATCCGGAGCCGTGAAATTCAGCTGACCGATTTCCGCCAGATCGAGCCGCGCAACCGGCAGGTCCTTTCGCTCGGGCCAGTGCAGCGCGTATCCAATGGCATGGCGCATATCTGGTGCGCCCAGATGCGCCATCAGCGCACCATCGCGAAAGCCAACCAGCGCATGCACCATCGATTCGGGATGCACCAGAACCTCAACCTGTTCTGGCGCGACACCAAAGAATTCTTTGGTTTCAATAACCTCTAACGCCTTATTGAACATTGATGCGCTGTCGATGGTGATGCGCTGCCCCATGTCCCAGTTCGGATGAGAGGACGCCTCGGCTAGGGTTGCCTTTTGCAGATCTTCCAGCGGCCAGTCGCGGAACGCGCCACCGGATGCGGTGATGATGATCCGCTCAACTGCTGAAATCTCTTCACCGACCAGCCCCTGAAACACCGCCGAATGTTCGCTATCCACCGGCAAGAGCCGGGCGCCATGTCGCAGCGCGGTCTGCATCAAAAGGCCACCTGCACAGACCAGCGATTCCTTGTTGGCCAGCGCCAGCGTGGTGCCCTGCTCAAGCGCCTTGAGACCCGGCGCAAGACCGGCGGCGCCAACGATGGCCGACATGATCCAATCCGCCGGACGGGTTGCCGCCTCGATCAGGGCAGCCTCTCCCGCTGCGGCCTCCACGCCACTGCCCTCCAGCGCGGCGCGCAGATCCGGCAGGCGCTCCTCATAGGCCGTTACCGCAATATCAGCCTTGAGCGCGATGGCATCCGCCGCAAGCCGGGCAATATTGGCACCGCCCGTCAGTGCCACTACGTCATAGGCGCGCAGATCGCGCCGGATCAGGTCAATGGTGTTCTGCCCGATCGAGCCGGTGGCGCCGAAGATAGAGATTTTACGCATGGTCATGCCCTACAAGGCTATCCCAGAAATGTCACGAAGATCAGGAAGGCCGCCGCCGCCCCGAGCATCCCGTCGAACCGGTCAAAAAGGCCACCGTGACCGGGAATAAGCGCGCTGGAATCCTTAACGCCGGTCTTCCGCTTAAGAGCGCTTTCCGCGATGTCGCCCGCTTGGCTAGCCATCGACATGACAACCGACAGGACAATCGCGCCCATGCCCAGCCCCGAGGCTTCGCTGAAAAAGGCCCCGACAATCGCCGCAGCGATCCAGCCAGCCGAAGATCCGGACCAGGTTTTCTTGGGGCTGACACGCGGCCAAAGCTTTGGCCCGCCGATCATCTTACCGGCAAAATAGCCTGCTACATCGGTGGCGACGACAACGCCGATCAGCCACAACAGCCAAGGGGCCCCCATTTCATTGCGCAGCCATACAAAGGTAAAGCCGGCGCAAACGATCCAGAGACCAAACAAGCCAAAACGCAGGCGGGCAGCAACAGGCAGTTGAAACATACCGCCAAGAATAGGCGAAACCAGCAAGGGCATACCCCAGACCGGCGGCAGCAGGGTCGCGCCCAGCACCGCAATGGCTGACATTGCCCCCAGTTGCAGCGCCTGTCCGGTCTTTTCGGGCGCCAGCATCCGGACAAGTTCCCAGATCATGCCACCGCAAGCGGCAGCGATGAGCAGCGCAAACCAGATGCCACCCAGCCAGATTTCCACGGCGCCTACCACAAGCATGACGACCGCAGACAGCAAGCGCGGCATCAGGTCGGACCAACGTCCCGCGCTCATGTCTTCACCGCGCCAAAACGTCTGTCACGGGCGCCATAGCCCCGGCACAGGCGCCCCAGTTCTTCGGCGGTGAAATCCGGCCAGAGCGTGTCGATGAATTCATACTCCGCATAGGCAGACTGCCACAGCAGGAAGTTGGAAATCCGTGCCTCACCGCTGGTGCGGATCACCAGATCGGGATCCGGCAGCACATGGGTATCGAGGTATTTCGGCAGGGTTTCCTCGTCCACATCGTCAGGAGATAGTTTTCCAGCCGCAACATCCTGCGCCAGCCGTTTCGTGGCGCGGGCCACCTCGTCCCGCCCGCCATAGTTCAGGGCAATTGTGAGATTGGTGCCGTCATTACCTTTGGTTTCCTCTTCCAACTGATCCATCAACTGGATCAGCTTGGCATCAAGCCGCACCCGATCCCCGATGAAACGCACCCGCACATTACGTGCGGCCAGCGCCTTCATCTCCTTGGAGATATAGCGGCGGAACAGGCTCATGAGGCCCGCGACCTCGACCTGCGTCCGTTTCCAGTTCTCGGTCGAAAAGGCGAATATGGTCAGATACTTGATGCCCAGGGACGGGCAGCATTCGACGATTTCCCGCACCCGTTTGGCGCCTGCGTGGTGCCCGAACAGACGCGGGCGGCCACGGGACTGTGCCCACCGGCCGTTGCCATCCATGATGATGGCAACATGGCGTGGGCCCTGCCCCGTGCCGTCTTCGGACGCGCCCTCGGAAGGCGCCGTGTCGGTATTGCTGACCATATCCGGGCGTCAGACCTGCATGATTTCGGCTTGCTTGTTTTCCAGCGCCTCATCCACGGCCTTGATCATCGCGTCGGTCAGATCCTGAACTTCGCTTTCCCAGAACTTCTGGTCGTCCTCGGACATGCCGTCGGCCTTGGCCTTCTTGATCTGATCCATGCCATCGCGGCGCACGTTGCGCACCGACACACGGGCGTGTTCAGCGTATTGGCCGGCAACCTTCGTCAGCTCGCGGCGGCGTTCTTCGTTCAGCTCCGGAATCGGCAGCATGATGATGGTGCCGTTCAGCTGCGGGTTGATACCAAGGCCGGATTCCCGAATCGCCTTTTCCACTTTACCAACAAGGGATTTGTCCCAAACGTTGATCGTCACCATGCGCGGCTCCGGCACGTTGACGGTGCCGACCTGGTTGATCGGCGTCATCGAGCCATAGGCATCTACCATCACCGGATCCAGCATCGAAGCCGAGCCACGGCCGGTTCGCAGCGAGGCAAACTCGGTGCGCAGGTTGGCCATGGCGCCATCCATGCGACGTTTCAGATCGTCGGTATCCAGTTCAAAATCATCAGACATTCTGCTCTCTCCCCTGACTTGAGGCGGTCTTTACACCGCTCATAAGCGATTGTCGCAAGATTGTATAGCAATCTCGGCCCGCTGACGGCCACTCTGCCCGATGGCAGAAGCTAGCCACAGCGTTAATACCGGCTCGCAACCCCTTGCATAAACGAAAAGACGCGCCTCCTGCCGGAACACGCGTCTTTTGCCATTTTCAAACCACCTGCGGCTCAGCCCTGAACCTTGGTGTAGGTGCCTTCGCCAGCCAGAATACCGCGGAACCCGCCTGGCTCATCCAGCGAGAAGACAATGATCGGCAGGCTGTTGTCGCGCGCCAGAGCAATCGCCGAGGCATCCATCACGCCCAGACGTTTAGCTAGAACATCGTCATAGCTGACGGTGTCATAGCGCTTGGCGTCGTCGAACTTCACCGGATCCTTGTCATAGACGCCATCGACCTTGGTGCCTTTGAAGATCGCCTCGCAGGCCATTTCATTGGCGCGCAGCGTTGCCGCAGTGTCGGTGGTGAAATAGGGGTTGCCGGTGCCGGCCGCGAAGATGCAGACCCGCTTCTTCTCAAGGTGGCGCACGGCGCGGCGGCGGATATAGGGCTCGCAGACCTGATCCATCGGAATAGCGCTGATCACCCGGGTGAAGACGCCAAGCGATTCCAGAGCGGCCTGCATGCCAAGGGCGTTCATCACGGTCGCCAGCATCCCCATATAGTCAGCTGTGGTGCGTTCCATGCCCTGCGCAGCGCCGGACAGGCCCCGGAAGATATTGCCGCCGCCGATAACCATGCAGATCTCGACGCCCATGTCGTGTACCGACTTAACCTCTTTGGCGATCCGCTCCACGGTCGGCGGATGCAGGCCAAAGCCCTGATCCCCCATCAACGCCTCCCCAGAGATTTTCAGCATGACACGTTTATAGGCAACGGCCGAAGTGGCGGCCGGTGTTTCGATTTCTTGGGGCATGTTGCGCTCCGGAATATGACGGGGTTAATTTGCGCCGCAAAATGAAGCAAATCACCGGCAGGATCAATGCAGGCCAGGCGCCTTTTCTTCCCCGGAGTATAACAAATCCGCCCTCGGTGAGGACAGGCTGACATGACAGAACTTCGCATCGATCCGGATAGGCCTGTTCTGATCGCTGGCCCAACGGCCTCAGGGAAATCCGCGCTCGCGCTGGAAATTGCGGAAAAACAAGGCGGTGTGGTGGTCAACGCCGATGCCAGCCAGGTGTTCGACTGTTGGCGGATCGTTACCGCCCGCCCTTCTGCCGAAGAAGAAGCCCGCGCGCCGCACCAGCTTTATGGGCATGTGGCCTATGATGCGCCCTATTCCGCCGGTCACTGGCTACGGGAGGTGGTGCCGCTGCTGTCAGGAGCGCAGCGGCCGATCATCGTCGGCGGAACCGGCCTTTATTTCAGTGCCTTGACCGAAGGTATGGCTGAAATCCCGCCCACACCTGCAGAAGTCCGGGCCGAGGGCGATTCGATGTCGCTCGAAGACTTGCTGTCGGCGCTTGATCCCCAGACCGCGGCCCGCATCGATGTGCAGAACCGTGCCCGCGTGCAGCGCGCCTGGGAGGTGCTGACCGCAACGGGACGGGCGCTGGCCGATTGGCAGGATGACACCCCGCCGCCGCCCCTGCCGCTTGACGCCTGCAGTGCGTTGGTGCTGGAAAGCAGTAAGGACTGGCTGGAGGCACGCATCCGCAAACGGTTCCGCGCCATGCTGGATCAGGGGGCCATGGATGAAGTCGAGGCCATGCGAGATCGGTTCGATCCCAAACTGCCCTCCTGCAAGGCGATCGGCGCGCCGGAACTCATGGCCTATGCCACTGGCAGAATGACGCTGGAGGAGGCGGAGGAAAGCGCCGCGATTGCCACCCGCCGGTTCGCCAAACGGCAGCGCACCTGGTTCCGTGCCCGCATGGAGAAATGGCGGAAAATCTCCCCCGAGATCGGCTATCAGCTCAGCTAAACGGCAGGTGCAGGTAAGAGGCACAAATTTATCAATTTTTAACCTTCTTCGGCAGGAACTTGCCAGAATCACATTTTCATGCGCTGTTACATCGATAAAGTTTAAGTAAATCTATGTAACATCTCATGCCATTCGACCCGAAACCAGCCGAAGATCTTCACGTTTCGCCGCTTTCGCGTCTCTACCCAGACGGTCCTTGGCAAACAGAACTTGCGCATGATCGCGCCGAGCATGTGCTGATCTGGATCACACGCGGACAGGGTCGTTTTCTGATGGATGGGCACCGGCGCGGGTTTGGCGCGCATACGGCGCTGTTCTTTCCGGCCGGCAATCTGTGGTCAGTGGAATTCGGACGCCAATGCCTGGGTCAGGCCCTGATCGTGCCTGCCACCGCGCCCGTGTCGATGCCGCCCGAGCCGCTACACCTGAAGTTCAACGACCCGGTCGAGCAAGCGCGTCTCAACAGCCTGCTTGAGGCGGTGTCGGTCGAACAATCCACTCATCCTGCCTTGTGGCGCCGGGCCATGCAGTCCTACACCGATCTGATCAGCATCCAGCTGCGCCGTCAGCCCCCCTCCGGCCCCCTGCCCCCGGTGAAACCAAACGCCGCGCGGCGCCTGTCACAGGCCTATTGCAAGCGGGTGGTAACCTATTTCGACGAACACGCCAGCATGGCGGATCACGCCGCTGCGCTGAACGTGACGCCGACCCATCTGACCCGGGTCTGCAAGGCGGAAACCGGCAAGACTGCCGCCACGCTGCTGACAGAGCGGCAGCTTCACGCGGCCCGCAGCCTGCTGATTTCAAGCGATCTGGCCATGCGCGACATCGCCGCCCAACTGGGGTTCGGCAGCGCCGCCTATTTCACTCGCTTCATCACCCAGCACACCGGTGAGACACCAAGCGCCCTGCGCAAGAAGGCGCGCAAAGCCGCTATTCCCCAGTAACGTTCCAGCCTCTGCCCGCGACCTGCCGTCGTGAGTCGGCCCAGGCCCCCGTTTGCACCTCAACCCTGCGGAGAACTGGGCACTTCTGCCCAGTCCTGTGGCGCGACCCACCGCGAATATACGAAAACGACGCAAAAAAGGTCGCTTTTCTGCCGTATTCCGCCGAATCTGTGCATTGACCTAAGCCGCCTTATGAGGCCGAATAGGTGCGTGAGACGGCGAAATTCAAAAATAGCACCTTTCCGGACCGCAATCCGGACATACCATCGCCACCTCGAGGCAGGGCCAAGCGTCCTGTTGGTGCAAACAGGGAGATCCGTATGAACAACGATACCACCACCGGCGCGCCGATCCACTGGGCCGCCCAGATGCATGCCGAGGAAGTCAAAAACGGCAAACTGAGCCGCCGTGAATTCCTGGCCCGCTCCACCGCACTGGGCGTCAGCGCCGCTGCTGCCTACGGGCTGATCGGTCTGGAGACCCCGGTGCAGGCCGCTGCACATGCCCAGAAGGGTGGCACCCTGCGTATGCAGATGGAGGTCCGTGCGCTCAAGGATCCGCGCACTTTTGACTGGACGCAGATCGCAACCTTCACCGCTGGCTGGCTGGAGTATCTGGTCGAGTACAACAGCGACGGCTCTTTCGGCCCGATGCTGCTGGAAAGCTGGAGCGCCAATGCCGATGCGACCGAATACACCCTGAACGTCCGCAAGGGCGTGAAGTGGAACAACGGCGACGATTTCACTGCCGAGGACGTGGCCCGCAACATCACCGGCTGGTGCGACAAGAGCGTCGAAGGCAACTCGATGGCAGGCCGCATGGCATCGCTGATCGACGAAGCCACTGGCAAGGCCGCAGATGGCGCCATCACCGTGGTGGACAGCCACACCGTGATGCTGAAGACCAACACGCCGGACATTACCATCATCCCCGGCATGGCGGACTATCCCGCAGCCATCACCCATGCCAGCCATGACGCCGCAACCATGCTGGAGAACCCGATTGGTACCGGTTACATGCTGCCCGAGAGCATGGAAGTCGGCGTCAAGGGTGTGTTGGTGCGCAACGAGGACCACGAGTGGTGGGGCTACGCCGCTGGCAAGGGCGGCCATCTGGACCGCATCGAGTTCATCGACTACGGCACCGATCCGGCCGCCTTCCTGGCCGCCTTCGAGGCCGAAGAAATCGACATGAACTGGGAGTCGGTCGGTGAATATGTCGACATCTTCGACAGCATCGGCCTGACCCGCTCGGAAATCCCCTCCGGCTTTACCATCGTCATCCGCCCGAACCAGCTGGCCGAAGTCGATGGCATGAAGCCCTATGCTGACAAGCGCGTGCGCCAGGCCCTGGCCATGGCAGTCGACAACAACGTCTGCCTTGAACTGGGCATGTCCGGCTACGGCATCCCGGCAGACAACTGCCACGTCGGCCCGATGCACCCGGAGCACGACCCCAGCGTCACCCGTATCCCCTATGACCCCGCCAAGGCCAAGGCCCTGATGGACGAAGCAGGCATGGGCGATTACGAGCACGAGCTGCTGTCGATCGACGATGACTGGCGCCGCAACACCACCGATGCGGTGGCAGCCCAGCTGCGCGATGCAGGCATCAACGTGAAGCGGACCATCCTGCCCGGTTCCACCTTCTGGAACGACTGGGTGAAATATCCCTTCTCCTCGACCAACTGGAACCACCGCCCGCTGGGCACTCAGGTTCTGGCACTGGCCTATCGCTCGGGCGAGGCCTGGAACGAAAGCGGCTTTGCAAATGCCGAGTTCGACGCGCTGCTGGCCGAGGCCAACTCGATCGCAGATGCCGACAAGCGCCGCGAAGTGATGGGCAAACTGCAAGCCATCATGATCGACGAAGGCGTCACCATCCAGCCTTACTGGCGCACCGCCATGCGTCACCACCGGGATACCCTGGTCGGTGTCGACAAGCACATTGCGGACCTGCCCCAGCTTTACAAGTGGGCTCTCAAAGCCTGACCTGGACCTGCACGGGCCGCGCATCGCGCGGCCCGTTTCCGCTGGACCCGTAGCACAGCCAAAAGACAGGGCGCATCCGCGCCTAGCAAAAGCGCAGCGGCATTGAACCGGGCGCATAGCCACCAATGGGGGCATCCATGGGACTGTTTATCCTCAGACGCGTCGGGGTCATGATCCTGACGGCGCTTTGTCTGACCTTTGTCGTGTTCTTCATGACAAACCTCTATCCGAACCTTGAAAAACTCGCCAAGACCCAGGGCAACTTCCGCATGTCGGACGAAGCCGTGGCCAGCTGGCTTGAAAAGGGCGGTTACCTGCAATCCACGCCAAAGAAATACATGGAATGGATCGGCCTCGCGCCATCTTACCAGCACACGGCTGAGGATGGCACCATCACCGGCCGCTGCATCACTCCGGGCATGGACCCAGCCGAGGCCCCGCAGTTCTGCGGCATCCTGCAGGGCTATTGGGGTTATTCCACGGTGTTCAAGGATGAGGTCAGTTCCATCATCGCCACCCGCCTGTCGCTGACGGGCACGCTGATGTTCTGGGTGATGCTGGTCATGGTGCCCTCGGCGCTGATCCTTGGCGTTCTGGCGGGCATGAAGGAAGGCTCTGCCACCGACCGAACACTGTCGACCTTTGCCATCACCACCACGGCGACGCCCGAATATGTTTCCGGCGTCCTGTTTATCGCTATTTTCTCCTCCTCTGCCGTCGGCCTCAAATGGTTCAAGGGCACCGCGACCAGCGCGATGGAAAGCCCCAACATCGAAAACTTCCTGCTGCCGGTTCTGACTATCGCCCTTTATGGCATGGGCTATATCGCACGCATGACCCGCGCCTCGATGACCGAGGTGATGACGGCGCAATATATCCGCACCGCACGGCTCAAAGGGGTGAGCTTTCCCAAGATCGTCATGAAACATGCCCTGCGCAACGCGCTGATCGCGCCTTTCACCGTGATCATGCTGCAGTTCCCCTGGCTCCTGAACGGCGTGGTGATCGTTGAGACCCTGTTCAACTACAAGGGCTTTGGCTGGACGCTGGTACAAGCCGCTGGCAACAACGATATCGAACTGCTGCTGGGCGTCTCGGTCGTCTCAGTTCTCGTGGTGTTGATCACGCAGCTGATCTCGGACATCGGCTACGTCTACCTCAACCCACGCATTCGCATTTCCTGAAGACGGAGAAAGACTATGGAACCACTCAGCTGGACCGGATCAATCGCCTTTCTCAACCCGCTTCTTTTTGCGGCTTTGGGACTACTGGCAATCTCGATCCTTCTTTGGATCATCATCGGCGCGGTCACCCCCGAGGAACGCGCCATTACCAACGCAGGCGGTACGCTCAGCCTGTCGGCCGGGCCGCAGGGCCTTGCCGCGCTGGCTGTGCGCCTCACCTTTCTGGCCTCGGCCGTCATCCTTCTGGCCTATCTGCTGCTTGGCCTCGTGATGGGCACCGGCGCGGGCATCATCGGCGCCCTGTCGCAGCAGATGCTGCCGGTCTGGATCGCCCTTGTGGTGCTTTATGCCGTTTCCATCACCTTCAAGCGGCGTCTTGGCCTTTATGGCAAGCTGTTTGACAGCCCCATCGGCATGATCGGCTTTGGCCTTGTCATGTTCTGGGTCTTCACCGGCTTTTTTGCGGCCTTTGACATGCTGGCCACCCATGATGCGCTGTCGCAGGCGTCGGGCATGAAAAACAAAGCCCCCGGCACGCCCCTGCGCGGCGCCGAAGAAGGTGAATTCCAATGGTATCTCCTTGGCGGTGACAACCTGGCGCGGGATGTCTTCAGCCGGATGGTCAAAGGCTCCTGGGAGGTGGTGAAAATTGCCCCGCTCGCGACGACCTTTGCCTTCATGGTGGGGATCACCCTAGGGCTGCCGGCCGGATACTATGGCGGCAAACTGGACACCTTCCTGTCCTTCCTCGCCAACCTGATTCTGGCCTTCCCGGTGATCCTGCTGTTCTACCTGATGGTAACCCCCGAGATCGTCGAAACCGGCCTGCCACAATATATGGCAGTGGTGCTCTTTGCTTTCCCGATGGTGTTCTTCGGGGTGCTGCTGAACGCCCGCTACCGGACGCAGCCCAAGAAGAACTTCATCATCCTAGCTGTCGTTCTCGCGCCGCTGTTCATCCTTTACATGTCGCTGATCAATGCCAAGGGGTCCAAGATCGACTTCTGGCCGGTGGATCTGTTCGACATTCCGGGCGGTATCCTTGTGGTCTTTGTCTCGGTGGTCTTCGTGAACTCACCCACCGTGTTCCGCATCGTGCGGGGCCTGACGATGGACATCAAGACCCGCGATTACGTGGCCGCCGCGCAGACCCGGGGTGAGCGTCCCTGGTACATCATGCTGTGGGAGGTTCTGCCGAACGCACGCGGGCCGCTGATCGTCGATTTTTGCCTGCGCATTGGTTACACGACCATCCTTCTCGGGACTCTGGGTTTCTTCGGCCTTGGCCTGCCGCCCGAAAGCCCGGACTGGGGATCGACCATCAACGAAGGGCGCAAGCTCTTGTCGATCTACCTGCACCCGGCCCTGCCCCCCGCCATCGCTCTGCTGAGTTTGGTGCTGGGTCTGAACCTGCTGGCCGATGGTCTGCGCGAAGAAAGCCTGAGGGATTGATGACATGAGCAAGCTTGAGCAAACCGATGGCCCGATCCTGGAAATCGACCGCCTGTCGATCTCCTTCTTCACGCGGCTGCGCGAAATCCCGGCGGTGATGGATTTTTCCGTCTCCGTGATGCCCGGCGAGGCGGTTGGCCTTGTGGGCGAATCCGGCTGCGGTAAATCCACCGTCGCCCTTGGGGTGATGCAGGACCTTGGCAAGAACGGCCGCATCGTTGGCGGCTCGATCAAGTTCAAGGGCCGCGACCTGGGAGAGATGAGCGTCGAGGAGTTGCGCGACATCCGCGGTAACGAGATCGCGATGATCTATCAAGAACCGATGGCCAGCCTTAACCCGGCGATGAAAATCGGCAAACAGCTGATGGAAGTGCCGATGATCCACGAGGGCGTCAGCGAAGAGGAAGCCTACAAGCGCGCCCTTGAAGTTGTCACCGACGTGCGCCTGCCCGACCCGGAGCGGATGCTGAACAGCTATCCGCACCAGCTGTCGGGCGGCCAGCAGCAGCGGATCGTCATCGCCATGGCGCTGATGTCGAAACCGGCACTGCTGATCCTGGATGAGCCCACCACCGCCCTTGACGTCACGGTGGAGGCCGCCGTGGTTGAACTGGTCAAGGATCTGGGCAAGAAATACGGCACCTCGATGCTGTTCATCTCGCACAACCTTGGCCTTGTCCTGGAAACCTGTGACCGGCTCTGCGTGATGTACTCCGGCGAAGCAGTGGAGCGCGGCAGTATCGAAGACGTCTTTGACGAGATGCAGCATCCCTATACGCAGGCGCTGTTCCGCTCGATCCCGCTGCCGGGTGCCGACAAGAACGCGCGCCCGCTGGTGGCGATTCCGGGCAACTTCCCCCTGCCGCACGAACGCCCGCCGGGCTGCAACTTCGGTCCGCGCTGCGATTATTTCGAAGCGGGCCGCTGCGATGCGGGCGACATTGCCATGGCCGATGTGCCCGGCAATGACCGCCACGCCACGCGGTGCCTGAAGTTCCAGGAAATCGACTGGAACGCGCCGATCACCGTGGCCGACAAGAAGGAAAAGACCGCCCCGGGTGAGGTTGTCCTCAAGATCGACAAGCTCAAGAAATATTACGAGGTGGCCGCGAATGCCCTGTTCGGTGGTGGCGCCAAGAAAGTGGTGAAGGCCAATGAAACGCTCAGCTTCGAGGCCCGCGAATCCGAAACGCTGGCCATCGTCGGGGAATCGGGGTGTGGCAAATCCACTTTTGCCAAGGTGCTGATGGGGCTCGAAACCGCCACCGACGGGGATATCCTGATGGATGGCCAGAACATCGAACAGACCCCGATCGAAGAACGCAACACCAAGACGATTTCGGACGTGCAGATGGTGTTCCAGAACCCCTTTGATACGCTGAACCCGTCGATGACCGTCGGACGGCAGATCACCCGGGCGCTGGAAATCTTTGGCATCGGTGACAACGACGCGGAGCGCAAGCAGAGGATGCTGGAGCTGCTGGATCTGGTGAAACTGCCACGCGCCTTTGCCGACCGCATGCCGCGGCAGCTGTCCGGCGGGCAAAAGCAGCGTGTCGGCATCGCCCGCGCCTTTGCTGGCGGTGCACGCATCGTTGTGGCGGATGAACCCGTCTCGGCACTGGATGTGTCGGTGCAGGCGGCGGTGACCGATCTTCTGATGGAGATCCAGCGCAACGAGAAGACGACGCTGCTGTTCATCAGCCACGACCTGTCCATCGTGCGCTATCTCAGCGACCGGGTGATGGTGATGTATCTCGGCCATGTGGTGGAGCTGGGGACGACCGATCAGGTCTTCTCGCCACCCTATCACCCCTATACAGAGGCCCTGCTGAGCGCGGTTCCCATCGCCGATACATCGGTGGAAAAGGAGCATATCGTTCTCGAAGGCGACATCCCGTCAGCGATGAACCCGCCATCAGGCTGTCCGTTCCAGACCCGCTGTCGCTGGAAGAGCGAAGTTCCGGGCGGTCTCTGTGAACGCGAGGTCCCCCCGGTGCGCGACATGCAGGGCGGGCATCAGATCAAATGCCACCTCAGCGATGAGATCCTTGAACGGATGAACCCGGTCATCAAGATCGCGGCCGAGTAGCCACTCTGATCACACCCAAAGCGGCGCCCGCGTTCATCACGCGGGCGCCCTTTCTATTCCAGATACTCTTCGTAGCGCTGATCGGTCAGCGTTTTCAGAAACGCAACCAAGGCGTCAATGCGCCGGTCATCCAGCGCAGGCCCGTGGGTGAGCTCGGTGGTCGACAAGGTGCCTGCAACCGGCGGCGGCCCCCAAGGTTTTCCGGTTTCGGGATTGATCTGCGCGGCGTCCGATTTGCTGTTGTAGCGATTGTAAAAGGCAATCACCGTGCGCAGCTCCTGAAACACCCCGTTGTGCATATAGGGGCCGGTCACCGCCACGTTTCGCAGTCCCGGCGTCTTGAACTTGCCCCGTTCTGCCGGATCAGTGACCGCCGGGTTGGCAAGCAGCCCGTCGTCAATGGTACCGGCGGCAACGCCGTTCTCGGCCCGCCCCAGAACATTCTCAGGCACGCCGATATTGTGGTAGCTGTAGTTGGTGAAGGTCTCCTGCGGATCCATCGCGCTGCGCTTCAGCTGGTGGCACTGGTTGCAATTGGTGAACTGCTCCGAGAAGAAAAGGATCCGGCCCAATTCTTCTTCCTTGCTGAGCTGAACCTCACCGCGCAGGAAACGGTCGTATTTACTGTCGAACGGCGCAAAGATGGCGGTTCTCTCGTAGACCGCCAGCGCCTCGGTCATCGCCGCATACCCGGCCTCCGGATCCTTCAGGACATCCGCGCCGAAGTTCTGCTGAAAGGCTGTGACATAGTCCGGCTCTTCCTTCAGGCGCGCGACGAGCTGCGCCTTATCACTTAGCCCCATCTCGATCGGGTTCAGCGGCGGCCCCGCGGCCTGCTCTGCCAGATCCCGGGCGCGCCCGTCCCAGAACATCCCACCGGCCCAGCTTCCGTCTTCCTTCTGGTGAAACGGCGGCGTGAAGGCCGCGTAAGCCGCGCTTGGCGCGTTGCGGTCGCCCAGCGAGTGCCCGTCATCCCCCAGCGAAAACGCACCATCGGCAGAACGGCGTGGATCGGTGAAGCCATATTCGGCATCATGACAACTGGCACAGGACTGAGTGCGGTTCTGCGACAAGATCGGATCGTGAAACAGAGCCTCTCCCAAGGCCTCAACCGGCGTCAGCTCTGCATCCTCGGCCAATGCAGTATGCGGTGATGCCGCGACGACCAACAAGGCAAGGCAACGGGCAGCGGCGCCCATGCGCCAGAAAGGAGAAATCGTCATCATCAGGGCCTTTGGATCCGGGGCAGTCCCCACGCGAAGTACCCGACAGCTATAGCCCCGACCTTGATCGAGCGCAATTCCCGACAATAAAACTAGGAAAAAGCCCGCCCCGATCATGGGGCGGGCCGATACTGGTTAACTCAGCAACAGAACAACGATCATCAGAAGGTTCATCGAGGCGAACTGCATCAAGCGCGGGAAACGTTTGCTTTTCCACGCCGCGAACAAGGCCAGCGTGACCGACAGGGCCAGACCGGCCAGCGACAGGGTACCAAACACGAGACCGACAGCACCGCTGCCCGGCCCCCAGGGCGACTGTTCGAAGGACATGCCGATCAGGCCAAAGCCAATCAGTATTCCCACGATGGCCCCGGCAAGGGTAACACCGACACTGCGGGCGCCGGCACGCTGCCGCGCGCCAAGGACGCTGTCGACGATCTCGCGGCTGGGACCCGCCGACGGGGTCCAGTGCATACGGTCAAGGCGATCATCAAAACTGTAGGCTGTCACGGCAAATCCTCCTGAAACTGCTCGCTTTTTTCAGGGGGAATTCGGGCAGCTTCGTGGCGGAGAAAAGAAGTTAACGCGGCATTTACCAAGTTTACCGAGGCGTTAACACGGTCGTGATCCGGGCCGCCCCAAACGGGCACGGTTCAAGGCGTTTCGTAAGCGGTCAGCCGCCCCAGATCGTTTTTACATAGGCCTGGGTTTCACGGTAAGGCGGCACGCCGCCGTGTTTCTGGACTGCCTCGGGGCCTGCGTTATATGCAGCCAGTGCCAAGCGCCAGGAGCCGAACTTACGGAATTGGCGCGCCAGGTACCGCGCGCCGCCTTCCAGGTTTTCCTGCGGGACAGCGGGATCCACCCCCAGCGACCGGGCGGTCTGCGGCATCAGCTGCGCCAGCCCCAGCGCGCCTTTGTGGGATTTCGCGCCGGGGTTCCAGTTGCTTTCCTGTTGCACCAGACGCAGAAACAGATCCTCGGGCACGCCGTGTTTGCGCGCTGCAGCGCGCGCCATGGTCATGAATTTCCCACGGTATTTGCCGGTATAGGGCAGACTGCCATACTGGCCCGTTTCAAATGAGGACCGCGGCAACAGACGGCTGGAGTTCTCATATTGTTGCGCCGCACGGCCATCCAGAACCTTGGTATGGGCGGCGAACAGGCTGCGCTGGTTCTTGGTCGAGAACATGTCGGCGGTAGCGCCAGTCGCCAATAGCGAAACCCCGGCAGCCGCGGCAAGGCCACGAGCGTTCATTGCATAGACATTGATCAAAGCGGTCTTAAACGTGGCTTGCCCAAACATAGCGGCCCTCAACTCTGTTACCGTCGCGATCCGTTTTCCGACCGGCGGGACTATAGCGGATCTTAACTAAATTGAAAGCGTCAGCGTGCGGCGAACAGATTCTGGTGGGAGGTTGCCCGACCGGAAACCCGCGAAAGCCCCCGCCCCGCGGCCAAGAAGGTTGCTTTCATCAGAGCTTGCGGGTCTGTACTGTGGCCCAAAATCCGGGCGCGCTCAGATTCGGTTCTGACACCAGATGCCCATCCACAGACAAGAACATCCAATAAGAACAAGGACAGGACCAAATGGCCGGCTCAGTCAACAAAGTCATCCTCATCGGTAACCTGGGCCGCGACCCAGAGGTGCGGACCTTTCAGAACGGCGGCAAGGTGTGCAACCTGCGCATCGCCACCTCTGAAACCTGGAAAGACCGCAACACCGGTGAACGCCGCGAAAAGACCGAATGGCACAGCGTTGCCGTCTTCAACGAAGGTCTGGTGCGCGTCTGCGAGCAATACCTGCGCAAGGGCTCCAAGGTCTATATCGAAGGCCAGCTGCAAACACGCAAATGGCAGGATCAGAACGGTCAGGACCGTTATTCCACCGAAGTCGTCCTGCAGGGCTTTGGCTCCACCCTGACCATGCTGGATGGCCGCGGTGAAGGCGGCGGTGGCGGCGGCCAGGGTGGCGGCAGCTATGGTGGCGGCGGCGGATATGGCGGTGGCGGCGGTGGCTACGACAGCGGACCCCAGGGCGGTGGCTTTGGCGGCGGCGGTCAGGGTGGCCCCTCGCACAATATCGACGACGACGAGATCCCGTTCTGATCTAACGGTTCTGACGCGTGATATCACCCTGGCGATACAGCCTCGGTGATATCCTTCTTATGATCCTTGCCCGATCCGCAAAGGCTGCAAAAGGAATGACGCGATGACATGGTCTTTTTCTCTCGGCCGCCTCTTTGGCTCAGAGGTCAGAGTTCATGTCACCTTCTTCCTTCTTCTGGGGTGGATCGGGCTATCTGCCTACAGCGAACAGGGCCTGCCGGGCGCCGTCGAGAACACCGTTTTCGTGCTGGCGCTGTTTGCCTGTGTTCTGGCCCACGAATTCGGCCATGCGCTGATGGCGCGGCGCTACGGCATTGCTACCCCCGACATCACCCTGTTGCCCATCGGCGGTCTGGCACGGTTGGAACGGATGCCGTCCAACCCCTGGCACGAGATCGCTGTGGCCTTTGCCGGGCCTGCCGTCAACATTGCGATCTGGGCCATTCTGGTGGTGATTGGTGCGGGCCGCTGGGATCTGGCGAGCCTGGCAGATCCGGCGCAGGAGTTTTCCGGCTGGAATTTCCTGGGCCGTCTGGCATTGGTGAACCTGATCCTTGCAGTCTTCAACCTGATCCCCGCCTTTCCGATGGATGGCGGCCGGGTGCTGCGTGCTGCGCTGTGCCTGAAGATGGACCGGGTCAAGGCGACCCGCATCGCCGCCATCGCCGGGCAGATCGCCGCCATGGGGCTGGCATATCTCGGCCTCACCTCTGGCAACCCGGTATTGGTGCTGGTGGCGGGCTTTGTCTTCATTGCCGCCAATGCAGAAAATCAGGACGTGGCGATGCGCGCCGTGACCAAGCGGTTCATGGCCCGCGATGCCATGATCACCAGTTTCGAGGCGCTGCGCCCTGAGGACACGCTGGAGACGGCCTCTGCCGCAGTCATCCGCACCACCCAGCATGAGTTCCCGGTTCTGGATGCCACCGGCCGCCCGCTGGGTTTTATGACGCGCGGCGATCTGTTCGCCGCCATCGCCGCAGAAACACCGCGCATGAAGGCGGTTTCCATGCTGATGACAAATGATATCCCCTCGGTCCCGCTGACTGCCGGGCTGGAGACCGTTCTCGACGCCCTGCACAAGGGCGCGCCTGCCGTTGTCGTCACGACAAAAACAGGCGCTCTTGCAGGCTATATCACCTCGGAGAACATCGGGGAGATGATGGTAGTGAAAGGCCGCTAGCCATAGGCAGACGACCTGTAACAGGACGGGGGCCAACAGCCCCCATTCCCCGGAATGGTTACGCCCGTTCGACCTGACGCAGGGCCAGCGCATCCTCCAGCACGGCCAGCACCGTCTCGCGCGGCACATCTGCCGTCACGAAGGCCTTGCCAATGCCGCGCGCCAGAACGAACCGCAGCTGGCCTGCGACCACCTTCTTGTCCTGCCCCATCAGCTCCAGCAGCGCCGCCGCGCCGGGCAGATCGCCGGGAATATCCGACAGATCCGCCTTCATTCCCATCGCCTTCAGATGGGCGCGGACCCGGCTGGGGTCTTCCTGACTGCACAGCCCCAGACGCGAGGACAGCTCAAACGCAAGCGCGCAGCCGATGGCAACGCCCTCGCCGTGCATCAGACGGTCGGAATAACCGGTCGCTGCCTCCAGCGCGTGGCAGAATGTATGGCCAAGGTTCAGCAAAGCGCGATCGCCCTGTTCGGTCTCATCGCGCACGACGATATCGGCCTTCATCTGGACCGAGCGGGCCACCGCTTCGACCCGGGCCGCCATATCGCCCGCCGCCAGTGTCGGGCCGTGTTCTTCGAGCCAGTCAAAGAACGCAGCATCGCCCAGCAGACCGTATTTCACCACCTCGCCATAGCCGGACAGGAAATCCCGCGCGGTCAGCGTGCCCAGAACCTCGGTATCCGCCAGCACCAGCGAGGGCTGGTGAAAAGCGCCGATCAGGTTCTTGCCCTGCGGCGCGTTGATGCCGGTCTTGCCACCAACAGAGCTGTCGACCTGCGCCAGCAGGGAGGTCGGGATCTGCACGAAACGCACGCCGCGCCGCAGGACGGCTGCAGCAAACCCTGCCAGATCCCCGATCACACCACCGCCAAGGGCAATCACGATGTCAGAGCGTTCCACCTGCGACTCCAGCAGCCATTCGACCGCGCGCGAGAACTGCGGCCAGGCTTTGGTACCTTCGCCGGGCGGCAAGGCCAGCGCATCCATTTCGATGCCTTCCGCCGCCAGTCCGGCCCGCAGGGTATCAAGGTGCCTGGCCGCCACGTTTTCGTCGGTCAGAACCGCAACCCGGGGGCGGTTCAGCAGCGGTTTGATCCGCTTGCCCGCCTCCTTCAACAGGCCGGGGCCGATCACCACATCATAGGCGCGCTCGCCAAGGGGTACGTGAACTGTGCGCTGCATTATTTCGTCCATTCCAATACGTCTGGCCGCTGCTTCAGGGCCTCAAGCACCCGGTCGACCATTGTTTCAATCGAAGCCTGACCATCGGATTTCACCGTCAGGTCGGCCTTTTCATAAAATGGCACCCGCGCGTCATAAAGATCGCGCAGGGTCGCCTTGGGATCACTGGTACGCAACAAAGGGCGACTGTCCCGGTGGCGCACCCGGTTCCAAAGAACCTCTAGATCCGCCTGCAGCCAGACCGACACACCGCCTTCGGTGATCAGTGTGCGATTCTCTTCGGACAGAAAGGCGCCGCCCCCGGTCGACAGCACACCGCGCTCTTCTTCGAGCAAGCGGGCGATGACCTGACGTTCTTTAAGCCGGAAAAACGGCTCCCCATCGCGCGAGAAGATCTCCGGGATAGACATATTGGCTGCAGCTTCGATTTCATGGTCGCTATCAAGAAACGGCACATTCAGCCGGGCAGCCAGCGCCCGGCCCACAGCGGTCTTGCCCGCGCCCATCATCCCAACCATGACGATCGTCTTTTTCAGCCTTCCCGGTGTCGGTCCGACGGTCACAGTTTCTTCGGTTTGCTCTTTTTCGCTCATTCTTCAGTGAATGACGTGATATTGCCGAAAAGGCCATATATAACTTGAGCAAAACACAAAGAAGCAGGCAGCAGGGACGCAATGGCAAGTTTGATCAAATATCTATTTTATATAGTTGTTCTGGCCGCGATCGGCCTGGTGGGATACGCCTATGTCGGCCCGTGGTTCGGCGCTGATTTCAGCGCCCCGACAGAGGAGATCCGCAAACCGGTGGTCCTGCATGCCGACTAGGCGTTCTTCAGGACCTCTGGCCCTTGCCGTTGCGGCGATATTTGCGGGCGCTGCGGGCGCCTCTCCGCCACTGGCGGAGGAACCGCTGACGGTGATCGACTGGCTGGGACAAACCCAAAGCCAGGTATTGCCGGATACAGTGCTGCTGGAGCCGCCAACCGCGGGAAGCGCCGCGCGGCCGGAAATCTCGGTAACCCCGCTTGAGGCGCTGTTGCCCCCGATCGGATTGGTGACGCCCTCTGCCACCGGGCTGCCAATCGACCTTTGGCGCGGCAGCGCTCCGCAGGACATTGCACGGCTGCTGCGCGACGTGCCGGTGCATAACAGCCCGGCGATGCAGTCGCTGCTGTTCACTGTCATTCTATCAGAGAGCCGCCCCTTGCCCGGCGGCGATGACGCCATTCTGCTGGCCCGCCTCGACCGGCTGATCGACCTCGGTGCCATCGACCCGGCACAGGCGCTGGCCGAACAGGCTGGACCGTCGGAAACACGCGCGCGATTCGACCGCTGGTTCGACAGCACGCTCCTGACCGGGGATGAGGACCGCGCCTGCGCCGCCCTGACCGCTGCACCCTATCTGGCGCCAGATTACAGCGCGCGGATCTTTTGCGCGGCCCGGCGCGGCGACTGGCCGACCGCGGCGCTAATGCTGGAATCCGCCCATGCGCTGGAGCTGCTGGATCCACCGGCGCTGGCCTTGCTCGACCGGTTCCTAAATCCGGATATCTTCGAAGGAGCCGCACCGCTTCCGGCGCCAGACAATCCTGATCCCCTGACCTTCCGCCTGTTTGAAACCATCGGAGAACGGCAACCGACGGCGCCCTTGCCGCGCGCCTTTGCCGCTGCCGATCTGCGCGACATTGCCGGTTGGAAGGCCCAGCTTGAGGCGGCAGAGCGGTTGACCCGTGTCGGGGCGCTAAACCCAAACCAACTGCTTGGCCTGTTCACCGAACGCAAACCTGCCGCCTCCGGCGGTATCTGGGACCGGGTCCGCGCCCTGCAGACCTTTGAAACCGCGCTGCGCGGCAATCGGAGCGATCCGGGCACATCTACGGCACTGGATGACGCCCTTCAGTCTGCCTGGGAGGCCGCGCAGGCCTCCCGGATCGAAGTCGCCTTTGCCGATCTTTTTGCCGACGATCTGGGCCGCGCACGCCTGCAGGGAGAGGCCGCCGAATTGGCCTGGCGTATCCGGCTCTTGGCGCGAAGCTATGAACTCGCAGCGCATAATCCGCCGTCGCGCTCCGCCGAAGATCTGTTTCTGGCTGCTTTGGCACAAGGCCGCCCAGCAGAGGTGCAGCCCCCTTCCGATCTGGCGGCCTCCATCGCGACCGGCTTCGCAACCGACGCAGAAATGCCTGTTTCCCTCGCCCGCCTTCTGGACAACGGCCAGCTGGGCGAAGCGATCTTGCAGACCATGGAACTCTTTGCCCATGGCGCCGACGGCAACCTGGGCGATCTCAGCGCCGCGCTGGTTGCACTACGGGCGATGGGGCTTGAGGATACCGCGCGCCGGGCGGCCCTTCAGCTCTTGCTGCTCGTCAGGCACTGATATGGATGCCCCGCGCGATGATCTGCAATGGATCGCGACCTTCCTTGATGCTCAGGCAGCGGATCTCGGGGCGGCGCGCAATACGCTTTTGGCCTATGGCCGCGATCTGAAGGATCTGGCGGGCTGGATGGCCCGGCGCGGTATTTCCTTTGGCGCGGCCAGTCAGGATGACATCGAATCCTACCTGATTGCCTGCGACGCCGAGGGCCTCTCTCGCGCCACCCGCGCGCGGCGTCTCTCCGCGATCCGGCAGATCTATCGCTTTGCCTTCGAAGAAGGCTGGCGCACAGACAATCCCGCCATTCAGATCAAAGGGCCGGGGCGCAGCAAATCCCTGCCAAAGACGCTGGAGGTGACCGAAGTCGACCGCCTGCTAGAGGCCGCGCGTCAGACTGGCCGCACACCCGACGACCGGCTGCGCAACACCTGCCTGATGGAGTTGCTCTATGCCACCGGCATGCGGGTGAGCGAACTGGTCTCGCTGCCGGTCAGCGCCGCCCGGGGCGATCCGCGCATGCTGCTGGTTCTGGGCAAGGGCGGCAAGGAACGCATGGTACCCCTGTCGCCCCCGGCCCGCGATGCGCTGGCCGAATGGCTGCAAGCCCGCGATGCCGCCGCTGCCGAGGTTGAAAAACAGGGCAAGCCCGCCTCACGGTTTCTGTTCCCCTCGCGCGGCAAGGAAGGGCACCTGACCCGGCACCGGTTCTACCTGTTGATCAAGGAATTTGCCGTCACCGGTGGCGTGTCGCCGCAAAAGGTGACGCCGCACACGCTGCGCCATGCCTTTGCCACCCATCTGCTGGCCAATGGCGCCGATCTGCGCGCCATTCAGGCGCTGCTGGGCCACGCCGATATCGCCACGACCGAGATCTATACCCATGTGCTGGATGCCCGGCTGAGCGAGCTGGTCCTGCAGCACCACCCCCTGTCCCGCAACAAGGGCCCTGGCGACAAAGAATAAGCCGCGCCGCACGGAAGCGCCCTGCCCCTTGAACGAAACCGGCAGGACGCCCATAACCATACAAAATCCTTCTGATAAACTGGACCCGACATGGAAACCGATCCGACCACTCTGGACAGCGCATTCTGGCTTAGCGCCGGATCCATTGCTCTGCTGCTCGTTCTTTCGGCCTTCTTCTCTGGCTCAGAAACAGCCCTAACCGCCGCCTCGCGCGGGAAGCTGCGCACCCAGGCCGACAAGGGCGCACGCGGCGCCCGCAGCGCCTTGGCCGTAACCGAGGACAGCGAGCGGCTGATCGGCTCGGTTCTGCTGGGCAACAACCTCGTCAATATCCTGGCGACCTCACTGGCGACAGCGCTGTTCACCCGCGCATTCGGCGAAGGCGGCGTTGCACTGGCAACCCTGGTCATGACTCTGCTGGTTCTTATCTTTGCCGAGGTTCTGCCCAAGACATACGCGATTTCCAACGCCGAAAAGGCCGCATCTGCCGTAGCCCCGGTGATTGGCTTTCTGGTGACCATACTGGCGCCGGTCGTCGGTGCAGTGCGGCTGCTGGTGCGCGGCGTGCTGCGCCTCTTCGGAGTTCAGATCGACCCGGACAGCCACATCATGGCAGTGCGCGAAGAAATCGCAGGTGCCCTGCAACTGGGCCATTCCGAAGGCGTTGTGGAAAAAGAGGACCGTGACCGTATCCTCGGCGCGCTGGATCTGTCCGACCGCTTTGTCGAAGAGATCATGCTGCACCGTTCCCATATCGAGATGATCGACGCCAATTCCGACCCAGAGGTCATTCTGGAGCAATGCCTGACCTCACCCCATACCCGTCTGCCGGTGTTCAAGGATGAGCAGGAAAACATCATCGGCGTGGTGCATGCCAAGGACCTGCTGCGCGATATGTATGCCCAGATCGGAGGGCCGGATGGCGATGCCGCGGCGTTGCGCAACTTCCAGATCACCTCGGTCGCGAAACCGCCCTACTTTGTACCGGAAACCACCACGCTGGACGACCAGATGCGCCAGTTCCTGCGCATGCGCAGTCATTTCGCCCTGGTGGTGGACGAATATGGTGCCTTGCAAGGTCTCATCACGCTTGAGGACATCCTTGAGGAAATCGTCGGCGAGATCACCGATGAATTCGACCCGGCGGAGCAATCCCTTGCCAAGAAGACCCAGGACGGCAATTTCCTCGTGGAGGGCGCCACGACTATTCGCGATCTCAACCGCGCCACCGAATGGAACCTGCCCGATGATGAGGCGAACACCATCGCCGGTCTTGTGATCCATGAGGCCCAGATGATCCCCACCGTTGGACAGGTGTTTTCCTTCCATGGCTTCCGGTTCGAGGTGACTGGCCGTGAAGGCAACCGGATCACCGACCTGAAGGTGCGCCCGCTGACATGACCCAGAGCCAACGCAGAAACGGAGGCGATAGCCCCGCCTCCCGGACCGGACGCAGCCCATGACCCGGGCGTGGCGGTGGATCGACAGTATCTTCGTGGATCTGTCCCGGCAGATGCGCTGGTCGTTCCTGCCGCCTCTGTTGATCTATTTCGCCTATGGGGCGCAGGGCATCACCTCGGTTGCCGGGGCCTTTTACGTCAAGGAATATCTGGATCTGCCCGCGGCCTTCCTCGCCGGGCTCAGCTTTTGGGTGGGTATTCCCTGGGCGCTGAAAATGCCCATCGGGCATCTGGTCGACCTGATCTGGCGCTGGAAATACCTGCTGATCCTTCTGGGTGCGGCGTTGATGGCGTCAAGCTATGGGATCATCGTGGCATTGTTGACCCTGCCCGAGGTTATGCAGGCGATCATGCCGGTCAATGCCTGGTATGTAACCGCAATCATTCTGGCGCCCTGCGGTTTTGTGCTGCAGGACGTGGTCGCCGATGCCATGTCTGTCGAGGCGGTTCCGCACCGGGATGCCGACGGCACGTTGCTAGCCGAAGAAGAAACCCGCGCACTGCACACAACCATGCAAACCCTGGGCCGTATCGCCCTGATCGGCGGCTCCAGCGCGGCGGCCGCGCTGAACGTGCTGTTGTTCGAAGGCGCCGAAGCCCTGCCACAAGCCGAAAAGGGCGCGCTTTACGCCCATGTCTATACTCTGGCGCTGCTGGTGCCGGTGCTGTCCCTGTCCGGGGTCGCGCTTGCCCTTGTGCAGCGCTTGCGCAGGACTGCCGATCTGCGCCGCGCCGGACTGCCACAGCCCGAGATCCGCGCCCGGCTCGATCCGCCGCGCGATCCGGTAGATGTGAACTGGTGGTATTTCATTGGCGGCGGCGCCTTTGTTGCGCTGTCGCTCAGCGTCGGACTCAGCGATCTGGCCTATGGGCAGGAAATCATCTTTGCCGGATCCATGGCCATCGTCCTGCTGCTGATGCGCCAGTTGATCGCGGTGTTGACGCCAGCCCAGGCCCGCGCGCTGATTGGCACCGCGATCATCATTTTCGTGTACCGCGCCAAGCCCCTCAGTGGCCCCGGGGCCAGTTGGTTCGAAATCGACGTTCTGGGTTTTGATCCTCAGTTCTTTTCGGTGCTGTCGCTGATCGCTTCGCTGCTGACACTGGTCGGCATGATCGTTCTGCGGCCAATGATGGCCAACCACACGATTGCCTGGATCGTGATTTTCCTGACATGCAGCGAGGCCCTGCTGAGCCTGCCGAATCTGGCGCTTTACTACGGTGTCCATGAATGGACCTCGGCGATGACCGGTGGGGTCGTGGATGCCCGTTTCATCGCACTGGTGGACACGGCCGTGGAATCGCCGCTGGGACAGGTGTCGATGATCCCGATGCTGGCATGGATTGCCCGCAACGCGCCCTCGGGGCTGAAGGCGACCTTCTTTGCGGTGATGGCCTCCTTCACCAATCTGGCGCTTTCGGCTTCCAGCCTTGGCACCAAGTACCTCAACCAGATCTTCGTGGTCACGCGCGAGGTCACAGATGCCGATGGTACCGTCGTCACCGCCGCCGATTACACTCAGCTCGGGCCATTGTTGATCACCGTTGCCGTGCTGACGCTCGTCGCGCCGCTGATCGCCATTGTCATCATCCAGAACAGCCGTTTCCGCAGCGAAGACTGACAGTTCCCCTCTCCTCCGATCTGCCAGCGACATGATATGTCGCTTTTTCACTGGACTACTGTTCACTTCTGTCCAGAATAGCCGAAACGCAGAACGCCAGGGAGCACAATTATGAAGACCACAACGCGCGTGGCAGTCATCGGCGGCGGAGTCGTCGGCTGTTCAGTCCTTTATCACCTGACCAAACTGGGCTGGTCCGACGTCATGCTGATCGAACGGTCCGAGCTGACCTCGGGTTCGACGTGGCACGCGGCAGGCGGCTTTCACACGCTCAATGGCGACACCAATATGGCGGCGCTTCAGGGCTATACCATCAAACTCTACCGCGAGCTGGAAGAGATCACCGGCATGTCCTGTGGCTTGCACCACGTCGGCGGCATTACCCTGGCCGACAACCAGGAACGCTTTGACATGCTGAAGGCCGAGCGGGCCAAGCACCGCTTCATGGGGCTTGAGACCGACATCATCGGCCCCGAAGAAGTGAAGAAACTGTCGGAGGTCACCAATACCGACGGCATCCTTGGCGCGCTTTACGATCCGCTCGACGGGCACCTCGACCCATCGGGCACCACCCACGCCTATGCCAAGGCGGCACGCATGGGCGGCGCCACCATCGAGACCCATTGCAAGGTGATCGAGACCAACCAGCGCCCCGATGGTACCTGGGACGTGGTCACCGAAAAGGGTACCATCCACGCCGAACACGTAGTCAACGCAGGCGGACTTTGGGCGCGCGAAGTGGGCGCGATGGCCGGGGTTTATTTCCCGCTGCACCCGATGGAGCACCAATATATCGTCACCGACGAAGTGCCTGAAATCGCGGCCATTATCGACGCGGGTGGCGAGCACCCGCACGTCATGGACCCGGCCGGCGAAAGCTACCTGCGCCAGGAGGGCCGTGGCCTTTGTATTGGTTTCTATGAACAACCCTGCAAACCCTGGGCGGTGGATGGCACGCCGTGGAACTTTGGCCACGAACTGCTGCCCGACAATTTCGACAAGATCGAGGACAGCATCGCCTTTGCCTATCGCCGCTTCCCCGCGCTGGAGCGCGCCGGGGTGAAATCGGTGATCCACGGTCCCTTCACCTTTGCCCCCGACGGCAACCCGCTGGTCGGCCCCGTGCCCGGCATGCGCAACTACTGGTCCGCCTGCGCCGTCATGGCAGGCTTCAGCCAGGGCGGAGGTGTTGGCCTGATGCTGGCGCAATGGATGGTCGAAGGTGAATGCGAACGCGATACTTTTGCCATGGACTGTGCCCGTTACGGCGACTGGATCACGCCGGGCTATACCCGCCCCAAAGTGATCGAAAACTACCAGACCCGGTTCTCCGTCTCCTACCCGAACGAGGAACTGCCCGCCGCGCGTCCTTTCCGCACCACGCCGATGTACGATATCTTCGACAAGATGGGCGCGGTCTGGGGCCAGCAATACGGCATGGAAGTGGTGAACTACTTCGCCGCAGAGGGTGAGCCGCGCTACGAGACGCCCTCTTTCCGCCGCTCCAACGCCTTCGACGCCACCGCGCGTGAGGTCAAGGCCGTGCGCGAAGCGGTTGGGATCAACGAGGTGCATAACTTCGGCAAATACCGCGTCACCGGCCCCAATGCCCGCGCCTGGCTGGACCGTGTCATGGCCGGCCGGGTGCCGAAGCCGGGCCGGATCAGCCTGACGCCGATGCTGTCGCACAAGGGACGTCTGATCGGCGATTTCACCATCTCCTGTCTGGATCAGGAAACCTATCAGCTGACCGCATCCTACGGCGCGCAGGCCTATCATATGCGCTGGTTCCAGCAGAACGCACAGGAAGGCGTCCACGTCGAGAATATCTCGGACCGGGTCAACGGCTTCCAGATTGCTGGCCCAAAGGCGCGCGAGGTGCTGCAGGCCTGCACGCGACAGGATATTTCCGACATGAAATTCCTGGACGTGCGCCGGATGAGCGTCGGCATGGCAGACTGCGTGGTGCAGCGGGTCAGCTACACAGGTGACCTCGGCTATGAGATCTACTGCGATCTGCCCAGCCAACGTGCCCTGTGGAATGTGTTGTGGGAGGCGGGCCAGCCCCATGGCATGAAGCCCTTCGGCATGCGGGCCATGATGTCGCTACGTCTGGATAAATTCTTTGGCGCCTGGCTGCGGGAATTCTCCCCCGACTACACCGCTGCCGAAACCGGGCTGGACCGCTTCATCTCCTTTAAGAAGGACGTGGACTTCATTGGCCGCGCTGCTGCCGAGGCAGAACGCGATGCGGGTCCTGCGCGCAAGCTCTGCGCCTTTGAGGTTGATGCGGATGACGCCGATGTCACCGCCTATGAACCGCTCTGGCTGGATGGCACGGTTGTCGGCTTCTGCACTTCGGGCGGCTATTCGCATCACGCCGGGAAATCCATCGCGCAAGGGTTCGTACCGACCGACAAGGTGGCCGAAGGGCTGGAGGCCGAGATCGAAATTCTCGGCAAGATGCACAAGGCCCGCCTGATCACCACGCCGCTGTTCGACGCCGACGGCGCCCGCATGCGCGGCTGACTGGCGCTCTGAAACGCATTTCGCCTCCGCCTGTTCCCGGGCGGGGGTGACGCAGGCGCCAGAAATCTCTGGCTTTATGGGCACAATGCCCACAAGATCCCCAAACGGCTGGCAGGTGACAGAGCAGCCACGGGGGAACGTTCCATGTCCAACATTGCTATCCTTCTGCTTGCGGCAGGCGCGTCGTCCCGTATGGCTGGGCGCGACAAGCTGAGCGAAGATGTGGAAGGCCAGCCCCTGCTCGCTCTGATGTGCCGCCGCGCGGCGCTGACCGGATTGCCGGTCTATGTTACCGTCCCGAATGAAGCACACCCGCGCACCGGTCTGACCGGTACGGCAACGCCCGTCCCGGTACCGGACGCGGATGAGGGCATGGCCGCCTCGATCCGGCGCGGAGTGACAGCCCTGCCGGAGACGACCGAAGGGGTGATGATCGTGCCCGCAGACATGCCCGAGCTGGAAACGCAGGACCTGATGCACATGGCAGCGCATTTCCATGGCGGCGATGGCCCGATTCTGCGCGCCACGGCCGAGGACGGCCAGTCCGGGCATCCGGTGCTCTTCCCCAAACGCTGTTTTGCGGATCTTGAGGCGATCACCGGCGATCAGGGCGCCCGTGTGCTGCTGAAGCAGGACAAGGTACAATACATCGCCCTGCCCGCCCGCCATGCGACAACGGATCTGGACACGCCCGAAGCCTGGGCCGCCTGGCGTGCCGCGCGGGTTTGAAGGCCTACCCTCGGACGCCTACCCCAATCCGAAAGACCACCTGATAACAAGAAAGGCAGGACCCAGCGGCCCTGCCCCTCCCCCGAAGCCTCGGTCTGCAGTGGTTCACGGGTCCTCTTCCGCAGCTTCCCCCCGGTGCTACGGACGGACCGTTCAGTGAACCAGCAGCCGCGCTTCGTGTTTCTTCAACGACCGGCGCGCTGACGTATAGGCCTCGCGGCCCTCGACAGTCTGCAATTCGGGGAACAGTTCCAGCACCTCGTTGCGCTGATCCCCATCCAGACCACGCAGGGTCAGATCACCGGGCTGGAAGCTTTCGGTCCAGGCACCATCCGACAGAACCACCTCGTGCTGGTCGAACATGAAGTGGATGTAGGTCACCGCAGTGGTTTCCACCACGTCCACCCCTTCAAGGCCGGTCAGATGCTTCGCCGCGACCAGAACCTCGCGGTCCTCGAAATAAAGCGCCGTTTTGTCGTTGGCGACCAGAATCCGGTGGTTCGGACTGACCATCATGTCGCGCTCCGGCAGACCATTGCCAAGCGCACCCTGACGGATCAACACCGGTTGCAGATGCGCGGCGTCCTTCAGTTCGGCTTCGGTCAGGCTACGGGCTCCGATCCAGCGGATTTCCTGAATGCCGTTGTCACGGGTGATCACCCGGTCGCCCGCCTGCAGATCCTCGACCTTGCGCTCTCCATCAGGGGTCGCGATCAGGGTGCCCGGCGTGAAACAGGGAATGATCCGCTCGATCTCGCTGTAGGTCATGGATCCAATCACGGAGTCCGCGCCATCCAGCAGGTTGATGGTGCCCGAATAGCTGTTGCCATCGGCGTCCAGCGTGCGGCTGGTGATTTCAAAGTTCTGACCGGTCAGATCCAGCGTGTCATAGTCATCGCCAGTCGAGCCACCATCGACCACATCGCCATAGGATGCACCGATGAACAAGTCGCGGTCGGCGCCGCCACTCAGCGTGTCGGCCCCATGGCCGCCGGTGATCACGTCGTTGCCGGTGCCGCCGGTCACCTCGTCGTCATCGATCCCCGCATCAATGGTGTCGTCGCCCTCACCACCGGAAATGACATCGTCGTCGTCCTGGCCGTAGATCAGATCGTTGCCAGCACCGCCTTCGATGGTGTCCATGCCATTGGTCGGATCAGGATCAACGGGGCGCCCATCAGCGCCATCGTCCATGATGTTGAGCCCATCCGGGAAGGCCGGATCAAGACCGCCATAAAGGGTATCGTCCCCATCGCCCCCCAGCAGAACGTCAGAGCCCTCACCGCCGATGATCATATCGTTGTCGGCGCCGCCATCGACCGTATCGTCGTCAATGCCACCATCGATGCTGTCATCACCGCTGCCACCGGAGATCAGGTCGGCGTCATCACCAGTGGTGATGGTGTCATTGCCTGCGCCACCCGCAACGGTATCCATGTCATCATAGGGATCGCTGTCCGCCGGGATCGGCGGAATGTTCGGCGTGGTGCCGGTGTAGCCCGGGAAACCGCGATCCGGCAGCGGTGTCGGTTCGTTGCCAGAGGTGTCGATGACATCATCCCCGTCGCCGCCATCGACGCTGTCAGACCCGTCACCGCCGGTCAGGCTGTCGTCCCCGCCATTGCCGATGATCACATCATCGCCGTCGCCGCCATCAATGGTGTCATTTCCCGGCACGATCGGCGCGGTGGGATCTGTGGCATCGAAATAGACGTCGGAGACGTCGATGCCACTGTTGTCATGTCCATCCTGCGTGTGGCTGATCACGATCGAAGATACCGGCCCCGGTATCGTCACCAATAGGGAAATGTCCGGGTCGAAATCGCTGGCATAGGTGCCGTCAACCTTGACCTCGGCGCTGTCATCGCCCGGTACGGCATCCGCATCCGACAAAGTCAGCGCCGGTCCGCCCGAGAGATTGACGATTACCGGGTTTCCATCGGCGTCAAATGCGCTGACCTGTACCGAGCCATCGCCATCGATATCGTTGATACGGAAGGAAACATTTCCAACCGGGTCAGAAAAGTCGAGCTGATAGGCCGCGTTGTTACCGTCGCCGTCCAGTTCAGACGCCATGCCACTGTTGGCATCGGCAGCACTGCCATCGGTGTCGATATTGCCAACAAACTGCGTGGTGTCGCTGAATAGCGTCTCAGAACCCGAGGTCTGAGACAGCACGGAGAAGTCCACGGTGACCGAACCTGTATCCTGCGAAAAGCCGCCGCTCAGATCGTCCTGCGGATCAACGGCGCCACCGTCATCCGGGTCCGGAGCCAGATCCCACTGGAACACCTCGCGGCTGCTGGGACCGGCGCCCGGCGCATCGGTGTCACCCTCCAGCACGTCATCGCCTGCGCCCCCGCTAATGCTGTCTGCCCCAGAGCCACCATGCACGGTGTCGTCCCCGGCGCCCGCTTCAACGGTGTCATCCCCGGCTGCGGCGTTGACCAGATCGTCATCCGGGCCATCTGCCGGGTTAATCGCATCACCGGCGTCGATCCGGTCGCCTTCTGGATCACCGGTATAGGCCGTGTCGATCAGGTCGTCCGTGGCTCCACCTTCCACAATTCCGTCCAACTCACCGGCAATCACGTCTTCATCCAGCACGGCCACATAATCAATCAGACCGTTAAAGGACGCAGACCCGTCCCCGGCGGCGCCGATGGAGAAACTGTCATCGCCGTCGGCGGTAACATCCAAAGACAGGCCAGCCACATCATCCCCGGCGGTAGCAACCGTGCCTTGAGTGGTGTTTTCCACCACCATCGTCTGGCCCCCATCGGTCCAGCTGTATTTCACGGTCAGCACATCGCCATAGGTGAAAAAGCCCGGGTCCGTCGTCAGCAGCACGGAAGCGCCGCCATCGGCATGTGCGACCTCGACCGCCCCATCGGCGGTGACCCGGATTTCGAAATTCTCGCCATCGGCATCGCCCGACGTTTCCAGACCGCGGCTGACAACGGTTTGGGAGTCAGAGGCCGGGACCTCATTCGGCTGGAAGGTGCTGATAAGGGTGCCTTCGGTCAGATCGAAGGGGCCATCATTGCTGCCATCGACAGAGAATTGCGTGTTGCTGCCATTTCCGAGCATCCAGCCGCCAGCGTAGGTGGTGGAGGGAGACCCCGTCCCATCCTGCGCGATGCCATCGCCCAGACCGGTGTCCTCAGTGGTATAATCCTCGCGGAAGTCCCACAAACCAATCAGATTTGCCGAATACGGGTTGTCGAAATTCTCAGCCATCACATTCTCCTCTTCGGCACGCGCTCGCACCAGAAACTCTGGACGCCGGAGCGACCGAATACCAAATAACCATGCCGCACAGATCTGCCGACATCGCCAATACCCGATCATGTAGGGGGATGCGGCCTATTCTACCGCCGCCGTATTCCGCACAGCCCGAAAGGCGTGCAGGTCAACAATGCACATTCAACGACACACTCACTGCCAGGCAGACGACAGCAAATACCAGAGCGAACAGAACCCCAGTGCCGAATTTCGGCGTACTCAAAAACAGCCCCCCCAGATGGGCTCAATCGAAACTACCCTAGGGTCAGGATGCATTGATTTCGGTCTCGCTGCATGATTCACGGCTCCGAAAAGGAGTGGTGATA
>NZ_PXNU01000040.1:0-56389 GCF_041300735.1 Phaeobacter sp. SYSU ZJ3003
CAGCGAAGGGACACAAGACCTACCCCTATCTGCTGCGTGGTCTGCGGGTGGGGCGCCCGAACCAGGTCTGGGCGGCAGACATCACCTATCTGCCAATGCGCAAGGGGTTCCTGTATCTGGTGGCGATCATTGACTGGCACACCCGCAAGGTGCTGGCCTGGCGCATCTCGAACACGCTGGAAGCGGACTTCTGTGTCGAGGCGCTGAACGAGGCCATCCACAAGTTCGGCCCGCCCGAGATCATGAATACAGATCAGGGCAGCCAGTTCACGTCTTTCGCCTGGACGGACAGGCTGCGGCGATCCGATGTGCGCATCTCGATGGATGGCAAAGGCCGGTTCCTCGATAACATCTTCGTCGAGCGGCTCTGGCGGAGTCTGAAATACGAGTGCGTCTACCTGCACGCTTGGGAGACTGGATCAGAGGCGAAGGCAGGCGTCGGCAGATGGATCGAGTTCTATAATCGAAAACGCCCACATTCCGCCCTTGGCGGCAAGCCTCCTGCCATGGTCTATTGGCTGAGAAAAGACGAAACCCAACCTGGTCAGCAGCGGCAGAGAGTAGCTTAAACTACGCCAGATCCTGTCCAACGATCGGGGAGTAGCTCAGTTTCCTCAGTTCGAGAGCAGGCTCACCTGAAATCGAGGAGTTTGATAAGAGAAAGTCAATTCACGTACAATCTTAGTCTTCCGTTTCCAGCACAGATGCAGATTGTTTCATAGATCAACTTGCGACCAACTGTTGATACAGGCAGATTGAACCGCCCCTTCAGTTCAGAAGGGGCGGTTTAGCGTTAAAACATCAGGCGCGTCCCAAAAACAATAGAGGTAACGCCGTTTTCCTTTCCGCTTGCACGAATAAGATCAGCCGTCCCACCAAAGGATTTTTCGTAGTTTATCCCTATGTAAGGTGAGAAAGAACGATCAACCAGATCATAACTAAGCCTCAACCCGGCTTCCATTGTTGCACCACCTGACGCTTGATCATAAGCAAGATCATCCTCAAGAGGGACCGTCAATTCGATGCTGGGCGTCAAGATGAGCCGATTTGTAATTAGACCCTCATACTCCCCTTCAAAGCGAAAGAACGAGTGATCGGATAAATAGAAGTCAGCATCAATCTCTAGGAAACCAGGAGCAAGACCTTTAAAGCCTAACACCGCATTATACCGATCCGGTAAACCATCGGGTGTACTTGCCTGGACACCGACAACACCGTCAAAGAAGGTCGAAATCGGGAACTGCAGCCGCAACTGGTTTTCCAAGCCTTCGAAGTCGCCAGATCCTTCCGCGATTTCGGCTTCGCTCCGCCAAACGAGCTTCAAATCGTCTGTTCCAACGACGAAATCGAAATCCCATACAAAGACGTTTTCGCCGTTGTCACCGTCTCGATATTCCAACCGCTCTGCCTGAAACCCGTAGATGAGCGGTTCGGCTTGAGCCGCCGAAGCGGCTGCAAGTATCATGCCTGCAGCGCTAGCTATCTTTATGTTTTGCATTGATCTTTCCCTTCGTATTCGAGGCACTTATGCCGGCCTGCCGCGCACTACGACTTTGCGGAACATGCCAGCATCAGCGTGGTATGAGAGGTGACAGTGGAACGCCCATTGACCAGGCTCATCGACCTCTACATCTATGTCCACCGTCATGGCGGGGTTCACATTGACGGTATGTTTGATTGGGTTGCGAGACCCTTTGCCCATATCCACGAGCGACCAAAGACCGTGCAGGTGCATCGGGTGCGCCATCATCGTTTCGTTGATGAAGCGAATGCGCACGCGTTCTCCGTACTTCAGGACGATCGGCTCCGCATCATTGAATTTAACATCGTTGATCGACCAGATGTAACGCTCCATGTTCCCCGTAAGACGCAATTCGATGGTGCGCGACGGCTTCCTGTACTTGTATTTGGGCCGCGCAGCCGTGAGATCGGCATAGGACAGGAATTTCCCACCATTGTAGGCCCTCGGTATCAAACCACTGCCATTGGCATAGGAGGGGTCGACACTGCTGGGTTCCGACCTGCCGCCCATGTTGGAGTGGTCCATGCCAGCCATGTTGGAGTGATCCATGCCAGCCATGTTGGAGTGGTCCATGCCAGCCATGTTGGAGTGATCCATGCCAGCCATGTTGGAGTGATCCATACCACCCATCATACCGCCCATGTCGGCCATGGTGAGAAGCGGTTTCGACCGCATCGCCGGCACAGCGCCCGCCATACCTTCCCTTGGTGCAAGAGTGCCCCGCACCATACCGGTACGTCCCACCGATTCCGCGATAATGCTGTAAGCCTTGTTCTCACGCGGCTGAACGATGACATCGTATGTTTCGGCGACAGCAATACGGAGTTCGTCTACCGTGACCGGCTTAACATCATTCCCGTCCGCTTGGACCACAGTCATTTTGAGCCCCGGAATCCGCATATCGAAATAGGTCATCGCGGACGCGTTGATGAAACGCAGTCGAACTTTCTCACCCGCACGGAACAAGCCGGTCCAGTTCTGCGAGGTGCTCCAGCCGTTGATTGACGCCGTGAACCCCTGAACGTCCTCGATGTCGGTCGGCATCATGCGCATTCTGCCCCACATCCCGCGTTCCTGCAGGGCTGCTTGCAGACTGTCAGCGCGCGAGTCTTTTACGAGTGTTTGGAGCGTGCGCTGCGACCGATTGTAGTAGTCAGGCATTCGCTTGAGGTTGCGCATGATTTTCCTGCCGGAGTGCGGGTGATTGTCTGCCAACTGAACGACATAATCACGATCTGCCCGCACCCGTTCACCTCCGCGAGGCTCGATCACAATGGCCCCGTAAGCACCGTCGGGTTCTTGGAACCCGGAATGGCTGTGGAACCAATAGGTGCCAGCCTGGGTGATCGGAAACCGATAGGTGAAGGTCTCCCCGGGGGGGATTCCGTTGAAGCTAATCCCAGGTACGCCGTCTTGAGTAAACGGTAGGATCAACCCATGCCAGTGAATGGAGGTGGTTTCGTTTAGATTGTTTTTGACGTTGATCGTGACTTCTTCACCCTCCTTAAAACGGAGGACGGTTGGGAACTGGCTATTGTTGTAACCGACACCCGTCTTACGGAAGTCGCCCGTATCGATCCGCACCCGATCGACTGTAATGTCATACGTTCCTTTGGATGTAATCGTCGGGTTTTGATGAGCCTGCAAAGCAGATGGCATTGCAAGAGCCGCCGCGGCAGCCAAACCGAATTGTCGCCGAGAAAGGCTACCCGACAAATGCTCCGATGTACTTAGCGCAGTGTCTGAGCGTGCAAGAAAACTGGCGTTAAAGAGACGCATTTTCTTCTCCTTAGTGGTCAAATTATTGGAGTTTGCCAAACTGAAGGTCGTCAGAATGGCCGAGTTGATTCATCAAGATGTTGAAATTTTCTACCGGTAACCGGCAGCAAATTATGCAAATGCACTGTCAAAGCGCTAATGCTGATACCTATACGCGCGGCAACATCTGAGAGAGGTAAAGGTACTCAGAAACGCGGAGGAGGGGATTTAACCTCCAGAACACGACTCTCGTTCAATTGTAATTCCGCGACCCTTGGGGTCCCCGAGGTTGGCTCCGGCCTTGGCGCACAAAGCGTCGATGTCGTTGTGGCCGCAATCAAACAATGTGCCATCGATCCAAAGCAACTGGTGTGGTGGTGCTCATTCGGATCATTGACCACCGAAGTGTGCGCTGAACTCGCTTCTGCACAAACCTTGGTGTATGTCAGAGGCTTGGCCTCAACGGCAACAGACGCGGTTGGAAAGCCGGTCAGTACAAAAAGAGCGAGCGACAAAACGCCAAGTATCTTGGTTATCATTCCGGACTGCATCGATCTCTTTCTGCGGGGCTTCAAGCTACGGTTATAGATGGTACTCGTCCGTGTAAACCTTACAAATTGATACATTTCTAACTGACCTAGTAGTATTGATTTGTTTGGGATTATTAGCTCTACTATCATTAGGTGATCACGGCTAAAAGCCAAGCAAGGCACTGGGTATTAAAGGTAGAAATGCCAGGACCGTTCACACTGCCAACTTAAACAGAGCCGTCGGGCTCAGCCCGGTAGTCAGAGTGAAATTCTTCGGTGATTTTCAGCCAAAACTCAGAGCTTGCCTGTTTTGAAATCAAGAAAGCCTCGACTCTAGAAACCGATTTTTTGCCTCACAAAGGAGCAAACAAAACATGAAGATTCTCTCACTCGCAGCCGCATTGGCAATTGCTGCAACAGCGTCATTGGCCGGCGGTAACCACGACATGTCGATGGGCACCGTTACGAATCTGGATCGCAAATCAAATGTGGTGACAATCAACCATGGCCCACTCGAAAACATCAACATGCCAGCGATGGAAATGGGTTATGCAGTTGCAAAGCCTGCGATGATGAAAGGTCTTCGTAAAGGTACTCAAATTCATTTTGTCGTTGAGAAAATCAACGGAAAATACATCGTAACAGAGCTTATGAAGCAATAGACGCGATGTTTAGGTTCCAGGGCCGCTCCTCTGCCGGCCGATTTAAGGACACCCAATGAGTACGGCTCTGGAAATCGACGCGTTTACAATTTCCGGTCTTTTGGGCTGGACACATCATATTGCGGACTTGATAGGATTTCGCATCATTGAAAACCCTCCCCAATGGCTGCATGTGGTGCTGCAACTTGTTTTGGTGGTTGCGCCTCTCGCTACGCTACTATGTTTCCTAATATTCCTGGTCCAGATTACCAGAAGTGTAGTTCAAAACAGGCTGTTTTCCGTTGAAGATCGTATGGAGTTTGCTCTTGTTCGCCGCTTGATAGGGCTGCGCTGGCATGAACAGGTTACCGTTATTTTCCTTGGTTTGTTAGCACAACCAGTTCTGTATGCGACACTTGAACTACCAAAACGTATTGTCAACGGAGCCATCGAATCAAACCATTTCCCCGTTGATGTTTTTCACTTTCAATACACACAGCTAGAGTTTCTTGGCCTCTTGTCTATCTTGTATCTTATTGCCCTGATCGTGAGCGGCGCGATCAAGTATTGTATTAACATCAAGAAGGGGGAGATCGGAGAACGAACGCTTTTGAGGCTGCGCCTGGTGCTTTACCGGGCATGGCGCCGCGCACCGGAAGGCCAGCGTAGAACCGAAGTCATCCCACTATCGACAAGTGAAATTGAACCTATCGGCGGGTTTGCAGGAGATGTTCTGGCGACGCCTGTATTTCAAGGCGGCACCTTAGTCACTGTCCTGCTGTTCATGTTCATCCAAGACCCGATATTGGGAGCCGCAGCGATGACATTAGTACCTGTTCAACTGTTTATCATACCCATTTTGCAAAGATGGGTAAACAAACGGATGAGAGCCCGCATTCGTGCTGTTCGCGCATTCGGAGACGTTCTCGGGGAGCAAACCGGTGATGTATCTGGCCGATACATCACTCGCAAAACACTCTCAGCGGCCCATAAGCTTAGAAACACGAGACTTGAATTGCAGCGCGCGAAGTATTTGCAAAAGGCAATCAGTAATTTTCTGATGTCATTGACGCCTTTTCTGCTTTACTCGATTGGCGGCTGGCTTGTTATTGAAGGCCGATTGTCACTTGGCGCCTTGGTGGCAGTCATTGCGGCCTTCAAAGATTTTTCCAGTCCTTTCCGAGAACTCATTCTCTATTACCAAAATTCTTCCGATGTCAGACTGCGATCAAGAGAGTACGAAAATTTCTTGATGAAATGTGGAAGAGCAATCCATGGCTTGAGCGTGAAGCAGTGGAGTAGTCGCCCACAATTCTCTGAAATCGAAGGAACTTCATGATGCGCTTTGCCCGGCAAGCTTTGGTGATGGGACTAATTTGGTCGACAGTAACTGTTCTGCCTGCACACGCGGATGGCGTCGAGCAGTCCTTGGAAGGTCTTCACGGCGTCTACGTAAGCAAACTGTGCGTTACCAGCGGTCCTCAAGGTAGCGATGCTGATATTGAGATGGTGTTCGAGAACAATTCGGCCGAGATGGTGTTCCTAGATGGGGTCGCATCCGATGTGTCTTCGGGTGGTGAGTTATACTTCAAAGATCTCGAGGGTTCGACGATCACGCAGAATGGATTTGGCGTGGATGAAGGGGAAGTACTTGACCTCTCAAGTTCCCACATCGGCGCGCGGTTGACTGATCTCAAACAAGACCTCGACGCAGGCGACCATCCAACTGTATTCTTGAACTTCAGGCACGGAACGCTGGAGATCTCGGCACATGTATTGCCGAGAGGTCAATGCTGACCATCGCTGGGGCATACAAACTTCCAAATGGCGCAAACCGGATGACCTGCTCCCCTTTGAGTCCCCGGTTGTTAGTTCGCTCTGTTCAGTGTTTGGTCCTCTGTTGACCGTTGGCGATACTCCCACGGAGTGAGCCCGTCGAGGCTCGTTTGGGGGCGATGGTGATTGTAATCGTCACGCCAAGACGCGATCAGCTCCCGGGCGTGGCGCAGGTTTGCGAACAGGTGCTCGTTGAGGCACTCATCTCGCAGGCGGCCGTTGATGGGGAAGACTGGACTTGCCCTGAAAAAGTGGAGAGCACCAACTGAGGAACCAGGAGGTGTTCTATGGGAAATGGCAACAGACCGACGCCGGAGTTTCGGCGGGAAGCAGTCAGACTGGCACTGACCAGCGGTCGGACGCGGCGGGAGATCGCGGAAGATCTGGGGATTGGACTTTCGACATTGACGCGATGGCTCAGTCGCGAGCGGGATGCCAGTGATCCGGTCGAGGCTTCGGTCGACGTGCATGCTGAGTTGAAGCGGTTGCGACGCGAGAACGCAGTGCTGAAACAGGAGCGCGACATCCTAAAAAACCGTTCCGGGCCGCAGGCCGCCTGTGCGCGGTAGTAACAGCCTGTGCTATGTTGCGCCCGAAGGGCAGTTGCCGATGGCTTTTTGGAGGGTCAGACCCCGTTAAAATACGTGGCACATGGGCTGATGCGAACTTGAGAGTGGTGACGCTGCAATCGCGGCGATCCCGGTTAGGAAGTGACCTGCCCCCCGCAAAATCCCTCACCATGAAGTAGAGTCTGCCCAACCTATGTAGGAGCAGACGAATGCGTAAGAGCCGTTTCACCGAGGCGCAAATCATCGGGATGATCAAAGAGCAGGATGCCGGGATGCCGTCGGCGGAGGTGTGCCGTCGGCACGGCCTGAGCCCGGCGACCTTTTACAAGCTGAAGTCCAAGTTTGGCGGCATGGAGGTGTCGGAGGCCGCACGGCTGAAGGCGCTGGAGGATGAGAACGCCAAGCTGAGGCGGCTGCTGGCAGATACGATGCTCGACAATGTGGTTCTGAAAGACCTGCTGGGAAAAAGCTAACGACACCGAAAGAGCGGCGAGAGGCAGCGCTCAATGCAATGCGGGATCATGATATCTCGCAGCGCAGGGCCTGTCGGCTTGTCGGTGTCGACCCCAAGACGGTCCGGCGCGAACGCCCGCCTGACCATCCCGAGATCCGCCAGGAAATGAAGGAGATTGCTGGCAAACGCCGCCGGTTCGGCTACCGGAGGATCGGCGTGCTGCTCGAGCGCAAAGGCATGATCATGAACCACAAGAAACTCTACCGTCTCTACCGGGAAGAAGGCCTTGCGGTGAAGCGGCGGCGGGGCCGCAAACGCGCCCGGGGCTCACGCACGCCGACGCCCGAAGCCACACGGCCGAACCAGCGCTGGTCCCTGGACTTCCTGGCGGACAGCTTCGGCGCCTCGCGGAAGTTCCGTATCCTGGCCGTGAACGATGACTGCTGCCGGGAAAACCTGTGCCTGGCCGCGGACACCAGCATTTCAGGTGAGCGCGTTGCCCGGGAGCTGGACGCGCTGGTCCGGATCTACGGAAAACCCGCTTGCATTGTCAGCGATAACGTCCTATGTCGGGAAATTCTGGCTGCTTAGGTCAGCAGGTCATGGGGCATCCGGCGAACCGGATACCCTGTTAGATTTGCCCAGACGGGCTCTGCCGTCAAGAAGTGGTCTCTCCCATAGCAAACACAACGTACGCGCGCTGGCGGCCTTCACCGTCCTTAAGACGAGATCCGAAATCCCAAGCAGAAAGCCCGAACATTATCTACGAGGTCAGCGAACTGCCTCCACGGCTCTTGTCAGAGAGAGGTCCTTCCGCCTGGGCTCACCCCCTCAAAGAAGGGGCGATAGGGTTCGCCATGTTTGACTACGGCGTGTACGGTGCGCGCCATCTTGGCCGCGATCGCGGTGTAGGCCTTGCGACGCAGATGGGCATTGTGTCGATCCTTCGAGATGTATCGCTCGAACTTGTCGCGGAAACTGTTGGTCCGCTTCAGCACGGCCGTCTGTCCTGCCATCCAGAGCGTGCGTCGCAGCCGGGCATTACCGTACTTCGAGATTTTACTCTGACCGCGGAACATGCCGGACTGCACGGTGGCGAGGTCCATCCCGCAGAACTTCAGAAACTGGCGGTGGTGCCGGAACCGACGCAAGTCGCCTGCCTCGGCCAGGATCGTCATCGCGTTGATCGGACCGATGCCTGGGATGGTCGTCAGAAGCTGGTAGTCGGGGTGATCAGATAACAATTCGACAGCCCGAGCCTCGATCTCATTGCGTTGGCGGACGAGGCTGCGCCCTTCGGCCAGTACAAGACGAAACATACGAACGGCATCGGAATCTGGATGAACCGGCAGGCCGACCGAGCTAACGGCCGTGGCGTAAATATCTGAAAGCAGGCGTTCTTTGGAGACCTTCCGACCGACTACCTGCCACGCATCGGCGATGAAAGCATCCCTGCTCATGGTCGAGATCATGTGCGGCGTCGGGTACTTCTCCAGAAACGCCAGGAACCAATCGGTCCGCGAACTGCGATGGAAACGCTCCGCCTCGGGAAAGTATAGCGGTAGGTAATGTGTCAGGATCCGGTGCCACAGCTCGGTCTTCGAACGCGAGACGATCTCGTGGGTCTTGGAGAGCTCCTGAATGTCGGCGGTGCCGGTGACCAGTGGGTCGTGGAAGAATTGCACCGCTCCGATCTCCAGCATGTGCAGGATGACCTGGGCGTCCTTTGGATCGTTCTTGTCCCAGCTGTTATGTAAGGCCTCGCGCGTCCGAGCCAATCCGACAGAAGAGATGAGCTTCAGGTCGAACCCGGCTTGGCCAAGATGGTGTGCCAGAGGGCGGTGATAATTACCGGTCGCCTCGAACCCGATCCGTACCGGCAGTTCGTAGCTGGCAAGAGAAGTGGCCAGGCGCTGAAAGTCCTCCAGCGTGTTTGTGATCGTCAATCGGCGACGGCGCTTCTTGCCGGGAATGCTAATCAGCACCTCGTGCCGGTGCTTGGAAATGTCGATGGCGACCAGCACGGTCGAAGCAATAGAATGGGTAGCGGTCATAGCCGGTCTCCTCAGCGGTGTGGTTTACGCAAAACCACTGTTGAGACCTGAGACCCGGTTATGGCCACCCGCTACGCTATTTGGGGGCTGCGCGCGTGGCCATAACCTCTCTGCGGCGCTTCTTCCCGACGTGCTACGGCACGGAATTCACCAGCCAGGCAATCCTGAAGTGGGCCGACAGGAACGGCGTGGATTGGCATTACATCGACCCAGGAAAACCGCAGCAGAATGCCTTCATCGAGTCATTCAACGGCAGTCTGCGGGACGAACTCCTCAATGAAGAGCTGTTCGATACCCTGGACGATGCCCGCCGCAAACTGGCGCTGTGGCGTTACGATAATAACAACGTCAGGCCGCACTCTTCGCTGGGGAACAGAACGCCAAAGCAAGCGCGGCAGGCGCTTGAGCTATTTGAGGGCTCCGCGCCCGCCGCGCTTGCCAAGCCCGAAACCGACGACTACCAAAATCAAACCCGCAGACTCTCGTAATGAGCGAGGGACCAGCGGGGGGCAGGTCAACCACGTTAGCCTAAAGTTGCACCTACCATGTGGTGTAAATTTGAGGTAGAGGATGTTTATTTTACATAAACTTCATTATGCGTCATTATACTTAGTGTTGCAATAGTATATTATCGTATGTATGCTGAGCCTTGTCACAGAGGGTCCTCAGCATGCGTCATCCTTTCAAAAAGTTCCTCCCCTCGGTCGCAGTCGCTTTAACTGTGACAGGTCTTTCGTTGCCGATGTCCGCCCGAGCTCAGACTTACCCGATCGATTGCGCGATCCTCTTGTGTCTTTCGGGCGGTTGGCCTGCTTCAGTCCCTTGCGCTCGAGCCCGTGCCGAATTCATCCGACGTATTACGCCTTGGCCGGTCGAACCGCCGCTCCAAATCTGGCGCTGTCCCATGGGCGCGTCCTTTGAAACCGCTCCGGCACCAAATAGTGCAGACCGCATCTTTGAAGCGTTCTTCCAGAACAACAGCACTGGACCGCGTCAATCCTTTCCAGCGCGCGATACCGCTGGACCAATTACGCCCGCTTGGCACACCCCAGAAGCCCCTGATGACCTTGTTCCCGCCGACCGGGTCCTCCGGCTCATTCAAGATCGCGCGGACATCGATATCAGCGGACCTGAGTTCAATTTCGTGCGGTCCATCCGCGTCTTTGATGTCCGGTATGCGCGACAGCACGAATCCGGACGTGACGGCGACTGCAACAGGAGTGCTACCGTGGTAATCGGCACATACGGAACCCAAGGCGACTTCGCCTGGCAGAGGTCTTCCATCACCGCCCTACCTTCCGCCCATATCGGCCTCGAACGCTGGGGCCAAAATTGCCCCAGCATCTATCACCGTTCCGTCTTCGTCGACTGGAGTGACTATGAGGGGAACTACGGCTTTGAGCAGGTGAACTACTAGTGCCGACAAAGACAGCGTTGGCATTCATCCGTGTCGACCTAAATGCTCGGAGTTACTCAATCACCGGTCGTTCGCTGCTGTCGATGCAAAGGACCGCTGTGCGGACAGAGCCGCCGTTGCCCTTCCGGGTGTTTGCTGACGCAGCATCCGCTTGCAGGTGCGGCACGCTCATCGCTGCCTTGCAGCGGACGTCGCCAGGCCGGTCATTCAAAGCCACAGCGATGCTCAAATCTCGAACCGTTTTTTTCGTGCAACCAGGATCGATCATCAAAGAGGCTGATAAAGCGTGTATTCGTGCGATTGCTTGTAATAGCGCACTCCAGCCCGAGCCGGTCGTCAGCTCTTGAGCAAGCATATCTTCAGGTATATCTCCACCAAGCTTTGGCTGGCAGCGAACGCCATATCCGCTACTAGCGGCTCAATGAGCATGTGTGCCTACAATTTGGCGTCAATTTGATTGCTCACTAAAGGCTTGGTCTGGAGATTCAGCGCAAATTTATTTCCGCGAGGTAATTCTTCAGCCAGCCTCTGCTGAGGCGGGATAGCCTGGGACCGCCCGTGCAACAGCCTCGTCTATGAAGAGCTGCCGCAGTTCCTGGGTAAGCCTGCCCGGCTTGCCGCTCGCGACCTGCTTCCCGTCGACCTCGACAACCGGCAGGGCATAGACCGGGGAGGCGGTGATGAAAACCTCATCCGCTTCCTGCGCTTCGGCGATCGTGAAGGCACGCTCCTCAATGGCAAGGTTCCGGCGCCTTGCCAGTTCCAGAACGGCCTTGCGTGTCACTCCGTGGAGAATGTCCTGCGAAAGCGCTCGGGTGACAATGCAGCCGTTCCGGATAATGAAGGCATTGGCGGATGTGGCCTCGGTCACGAAACCGTCTTTGACGAAGAAGGCGTCATGCGCCCCGGCCTCGTTTGCCTGTGTTTTGGCCATCGCGGTATACAGCAGCTGGACCGACTTGATGTCCCGGCGCATCCACCGGCCGTCCTCCACTGAAACAACCTTGAGGCCCGTGTCATTAATCGGATTGTCAAGAAAGTTCATCTCCTGGGTAAACGCCATGATCGTGGGTTTGAGCCCCTTGGGGAAGGCAAAGTCACGGTCTGCAACCCCGCGCGAGATCTGCAGGTAGACCCCGCCGGTATCCAGCGCATTGCGCTGCACCAGCTCCCGGTGCATCGCCAGCATCGCTTCGCGGTCCAGGGAATAGTCCATGCCCAGTTCATCCACAGACCGCTGCAAGCGGGCCATGTGGGCGTCGAACTCGATCAGCGCGCCGCCTATGGTGGCGGTGTATTCATAAACCGCATCGGCCAGCAGATAGCCGCGGTCAAAAATTGAAACTTTCGCTTCGGTTTCAGGAAGGTAGTCACCGTTCAGGTAAACGATCCGGTTGCCGGAATTGCTCATTTCGAAGCCTCTTTCAGGGATTTGACGACGGATGGGTTCGTTTGTTTCCGGCCCCGGACGCCCAGCCAGTAGACGACGAACAGGGACAGAGCCAGAAACGCCAGTGCGACGGGGTGATTGGTCAGGCGGGTCACATCGCCGCGCAAAATGGTGGCGGTCTGGCCCAGCGACAGTTCAAAGCGGGGGCCCAGGAAGAAGGCGATGATGAACACAACCACCGGATAGCCCAGGGCGGTCATGACCAGCCCCAGCACGGCAAACATCAGCATCACCACCACCGCGAAATAGCCGCCGGAGGAAAGGTAGACACCGGTGAAGCATAGGACCAGCGCGGTGGCGAAGACGATGGAACTGGGCGCGGCGGCGATCCTAGCCCACATGCGCAGCCCGAACAGGCCGGCAAACAGGTTCATGGCATTGGCCATCACCATGGCGCCGAACAGCCCGTAGATCAGCTGCCCTTGCTCTTCAAACAGCAGTGGGCCGGGCTGGATGCCCTGGATCAGGAAGGCGCTGATCAGCAATGCGGCGGAGGCGCTGCCTGGCAGGCCAAGGGTCAGCAGCGGAATGAAATCCGCCCCTGCAACAGAGCTGTTGGCAGACTCCGTGGCGGCGATGCCCTTGATATTGCCCTTACCGAAGGTCTCCGGCTGGTCAGAGGATTGTTTGGCCGACGCATAGCTCATGAAGGCCGCCGCGGTAGAGCCCATGCCGGGGATGGCGCCGATGGTAGTGCCGATCAGGGCGCCGCGCAGCAGGATCATCTTGCACGACAGGAACTCTTTCAATGAGACACCCCGGTCGCTGGCGGGCTGGTTCTTGGGAATGAACACTGCAGGCCGTCCCGCAATTCCCGGAGTGCCGGTCCGGGTGAAAATTTCTGAAACCGCGAGCGATCCGATGGCGACAGCTGCAATCGGGAAACCGTTATAGAGGTCGATATGGCCAAAGATCAGGCGCGGGGTTGAAAACTGCGGATCCAGTCCGACGGTGGCGCAGAACAGACCCAATGCGGTGGCAAAGATGCCCTTTGCCACAGATCTGCCGATCATGCCGGAGATCACGGCAAAGGCGAAAACCATTACCGAAAAGATCTCAACCGGCCCCATCTGCAAGGCGATAACAGCCAGCGGGGCAGAGATTGTGATCAGGACCAGGTCGCTGAACGTGTCGCCGGAGACCGACGAAAACAGCGCCATCTTGAGCGCCTTGAGCGGCTTGCCCTTTTGCGCCATCGGATGCCCGTCCAGCGCCGTCGCCGCGGCATCGGGGGTTCCGGGCGTGTTGATCAGGATGGCCGGGATGGCCCCGCCGACCAGCCCGCCCTTGTTGACGCCGACAAGAAAGCCGATCGCCGGGAGCGGATCCAGCACGAAGGTGAAGGGGATGGCAATGGCCATGGTCATGATCGGACCGATGCCCGGCATGGCACCGACAACCTGTCCCAGCACAACGCCGGCAAGCACGAACAGCAGGTTGTAGAACGTCAAGGCATCCTGAAAACCGGCCAGAGCAGTGGCTAAGTCCATCGCTGAAATTCCTTCATCGGGTTAGGGCAGAGGACGGCCAAGAACGGTTTCGGACAGAAACCAGAGCGCCAGCGGGATCGCCGTCCCGGCTATCAGCCAGCCCCATTGCCGTTCGCCCGTCAGCAGCATGATCAGCAGCGCAAAGACCGGCATCGTATATTCAAAGCCAACGTGTTTCAGACCGATCAGGGCCAGGACGGACAAAACAATTGTAAGACCGGTCTTGACCAGGAACTCGGCATCGGCCCGCAGACCGCTGCCGCTCTCAAAGGCTGCGGCCAGGGCGGAAACTGTCATGACGGCCAGGGCCGCAAACGGCAGGCTGACAGGCTTGATCAGCCCGTAATTGTAGGGCTCCACCTGGTTTGGCAGGACAAAGGCCAGGGTCATGCCGCAGATCAGCGCGATGGCAATTGCAGAGGCTCTGGAAAGGCTCACAGCTCGCATCCTTATCGGGATTCTGCCCCGCCCGCCGGGGCGGACGGGACAAGGGGGAGGGCTTAGCGGGTCAGCTCAAAGAGCTTCTGCATGGAGGCCAGGCCATCGGTCATCATCTGCGCGGTTCCATCCGGGCCGATGTTGCTGGGCGGCACCTGCATCATGTTGGTCACCAGCTCGGTCACAGCTTCGGAGTTGATGGCGGCATCAATTGCCTTTGCCAGTGACGCGCGGGTGTCCTCCGGCAGGCCGGCCGGGGCGGCGATGTAGAAATACGGCTCCACCGCGAAAGGGTAGCCTTGCTCGGACAGGCTGGTTGTATCCGGGGAATAGCCGTGGCGCCCTGAGGTCCCAACCGCCAGCATCTTCAGGTCACCGGAATTGACATATTGGATGTGGGCGCCGCCTAGGAAGGCCGCCTGCAGGTTGCCGCCCAGCAGCCCCTGGATCATTTCGGCACCGCTGTTGTGCGGCACCGGCACCAGGCCTGCGCCCTTATCGCCTTCAATCGCCCGGATGATCAGCGACTGGGGTGTCGTGTCATGGCCAAGCAGGGCTCCATCGTTGCCGGCTGCGTAGGTAACCAGTTCGTCGAAAGTGTTGTAGGGGGCGTCTGCCGGCGCTACGACAGCCAGAGGGCCAAGTACCACTGTTGCCAGATAATCAAAGCTTTCGATATTGAACGGCAGGGAGTCTCCGCGCTCCGTGATCCCCATCAGGGTTGGCGTCGTCACCCCCATGCCCAGTGTCAGCCCGTCCGGGCTGGCCGTTGCCACGCCGGAGAACATGGCAACCCCGCCGCCGCCGGGCTTGTTCTCGACCACGATGTCCCATCCGGTCTGCTCCTCCATCGCCGCGGCAATGGCCCGGCCCAGGGTATCGGTGCCGCCGCCGGCGCCGAACCCGATCTGCAGGTTGATGGGTTCCTCCGGTGCCCATTCGCCGGCGGATGCCGGCGCCGCACAGACGGATGCGGCGGCAATACCTGCGGCGGCTATCAGTGATTTAAACATTCGAGTTCCTCCTGACTCTTTGGTGATTTGTTTTTCTTGCGGCTTCAGTGCGCCATCAGAACCGGGACGTCCGCATGGCTGATGAGGTCGCGGGTGACCCCTCCGACGAAGTTTTCGGTGACACGCCAGTGGCCGTAGGCGCCGCTGACCAGCAACCCGGCGTCCACGGTTTGGCAAAAGTTCAGGATCGTCCGGGAAACAGACCGCTCTGCCATGCCGGTCTCAACAAACCGGAACCTGATGCCGTGCCGCTGCAACTGGTTGTGAAGCGCGGCATTGTCGGCGTCCCGGACCGGGCGGCCGTCCCGGACATTGACGACATACACCTCCGTCTTGGTCCGCAGGATCTCCAGCGCGCTCATGATGGCCTTGGACGCTGCCTGCCCGCCGTCCCAGGCGGCTACCGCACAGCCGTTAATCGTGTCCTTGCTGTATCCGTTCGGAGTTAGCAGCAGCGGGCGGCCGCTCAGCTCTGCGATCTTGTCCGGATGCAGCCGGAATTCATTGACTTCCGGCAGGGTTTCGTACTGGCCGAGAACCAGAACATCAAACAGCCGGGAATAGTGGATGACCAGCTGGTCAGGGTCGCCTTGGGTGCCGATCCAATGAAGCCGGGAGGCCTCGACCGAAGACCCCACGGCCTCCAGAAACCCTTGCTTCACGGCGTCGGCCCGGCCGTCGGTCAGCTCCAGAATTGATTGCGTCATCGCATCGGACAGCCAGCCGGGCAGGCCTTTGGCTATGGATGACCGCGAATAGGCAAGCAGGCCGGTCAGGTGGGCATCGTATTTCCTGGCCATGTTGGCCCCGGCCCGTGCGGCGGCTTCCGAAGCTCTCCCGCCATTGTAGGCAACCAGCACATTCCTGATCATGATTCTCGCACCCATCTTTTCCTTTACGATGCAAGATGGGAAATTTTTGTCAAACAAATTTTCCTATACGAAAATAGACAGCGCAAAATATTCACTATAAGCTACTGAAAGTGTTGGAGTAGAAAGCATGAAAGATTCTGCGCAGAGCCATTCGGATATGGGCCAGCGGGTCCGGAAACTGCGAAAACAGAAGGCGATGACCCTGAAGGATGTTTCGGACAGGGCCGGCATCGCCGTGTCGACGATTTCCAAGATCGAACGGGGCATGCTGGCACCCTCTTACGACAAGTTTTCCAAGATCGCGGAAGCACTGGGCGTAGAGCTGTCAGCCCTGCACACAGATGCCGGCACCAGTTTCGAAGAAGGGGCTTTCCTGGTGGCCCGGGCCGGCGACAGCGTGGCCCAGACAAACGAAACCTATACCTATGAGCATCTGTTCACGCAGGTTCTGGGCAAGACCATGCTGCCGGCCTTCTGCGATCTGAAGCCATTGGAGGAAATGACTTTTGACGACCATGTCCGCCACGGCGGGCAGGAGTTCATGTATGTGATTTCCGGCAAGGTCACGATGCATCTGGAAGGCAAGCCGCCGGTGCTGCTGACTGCCGGCGAATGCGTGTATTTCGACAGCAACCGCGGCCATATCTATTCCTCCACCGATGCCAGTGGCGCCCGGGTGCTGTTCCTGCACGCGCCGGATCCGGCATCCTCTATTGAAACCGACTTGAAATCCATGGTCTCCGAAGGGGCGCAGGAAAGCAGTCCCAAGCCCCGCTGAACTAGGGCTTGTTGACGTTCATCTCAATTGAATGAGGGTTGCTGCGAGCGGGATGAAGGCGGCAAAGCTCTGGTCGGTTTTGCAAGCATTGTTGCAGAACCCAGCAACTGAGCGAGTTTTCCCTTTCCCATTGAGTTCAGGCCACGCGTTCGATCTCGGCCATGCCGAGTTCGTTGAAGCGGTTCATGAGAGCGATACGGATGTGGATTTCGGCGGTCTGGCGGTCGCGGTCTCGTGAGGCGATGCGTTCGCCGAAGGATTTCAGGCATCGCATCTTTGCCTCGATCCGACTTCGGGCATGATAGCCGGTCCATCGCTTCCAGATGGCTCGCCCGAGGTGCCGGGTGGCGCGCAGGATCTCGTTGCGAGCCGTCGCGGCCGGACAGTCTTCTTTCCAAAGGCGCCCGTTCTTGCGAATGGGGATGACGGCGGCGGCGCCTCGATCCAGGATGGCCGTATGGCAGCGGCGCGTGTCGTAGGCGCCATCACCGGTCACGGTGCAGATCTGTTCCCCTGGCGGTGCCTGGCTCAGCAGTTCGGGCAGGACCGGACTGTCGCCTTTGTCGCTGGAGGTGAACTCCACCGCCCGAATATCGCCGGTGCCGGTGTCCATCGCCAGATGAACTTTTCGGTATTGGCGCCTGCGATGGGTTCCATGCTTGCGGGCCAGCCACTCGCCATCGCCGAGGAACTTGATCCCGGTACTGTCTACCAACAGGTTCAGCGGGCCTGCCGCGCGACGGCCCGATATCTGGACGGTGATGGATTTCTGGCGGCGGCTCAGGGTGGAAAAGTCGCGCACCGGCCAGTCCAGCCCGGCCATCGTCAGGATGCTGCCCACCATCCCGGTCGTTTGCCTCAACGGCAGGCCGAACAGCACTTTCACCATCAAACAAAACTGGATCGCCGCATCCGAGAAAACAGCAGGGCGACCGTTGCGACCGGCCCTGGGTGCCAGCCACACCATGTCCTTGCCCAGCCAGATCAGCAGCGAGCCGCGCTGCTTCAGCGCGTTGTTGTAGGACTTCCAGTTCGTCGTGCGGTAGCGGGCGGGTCCGGGCTTGCTCATGCGAGCCTCTTAACCCACCGGATTCTCAAGGTGAATCCTCATTGGTCAAGTTCTGCAACAATGCCTCCCAGGGGCATCCTTTGTGCAACTGAACAGCCCCAATCACCTGCTCTTTGCGACAGAGCCGGATTTTGACAGAATGATAGCAAGTATCGACGACTTCATTCGAACTTAGCCTGCAATTCTTCGGTCAGCCCATGCTGAGAGTCCGCTGCCCGTGGTGCAACCTTTAGTGTCATGTACCTTGAGTGTCCGCATAGGCCTGTGAGCGGTAAAATGCGTCTGCAGCTTCCGGGGCGGGCAAAGACGGCGGCAAAGGGCTCATCCTCCTCATTCGCCGCGCCGGTCATCAATGGCCGGTCTCCGACGCGAAGGCCGTTCGCCGCACCGGGTTTGAACTGGTAAAGAGCGGATGGGGTGGATGGCGTCTGCTCCCAACCGCCGCGCATTGCGGCAAACTGCGGAAGTCATCTTCTGACAGGAAAGGAGCCCCACCATGGAAGTCACGACAGTAGGATTGGATCTCGGCAAGGACGTTTTTCAGGTTCACGGCATTGCGTCCGACGGCACTGTTGTCTTCAATCGTTCGATCCGGCGCAGACAATTACTCAAGTTCTTCGAAGCGCTGCCAAGTTGTTTGATCGGTATTGAAGCATGTGGATCAGCGCATCATTGGGCGCGTGAACTGATTGCTATCGGGCACGATGTGCGCCTGATGCCTGCGGTCTATGTCAAGCCATATGTGAAACGCGGAAAGACGGATGCTGTCGATGCGGAGGCGATTTGCGAGGCGGTCACGCGGCCGACGATGCGGTTTGTTGCCGTTAAGTCGAAGGAACAGCAAGCCCTGCTTACGATGCATCGGGTGCGCCAGCTCATCGTCCGCCAGAAAACCCAGATGCTGAACGTGATCCGCGGTCTCCTTCGGGAATTCGGCCATGTGATCGGGAATGGGCCGGTGGCGGCGATGCGCTTCGTCAAAGCTTTCCAGATTGACGATTGCCCCGACATACCGGATGTGGCGAAGAGCATGCTCAAGACGCTTTGCGACCAGGTTGTTGCTCTCGATGACCGGGTGACCTTTTACGACAAGCTGATCGAGTATCATTCCCGGATCGATGATCGTGCAAAGCGCATCAGGACAGTTCCTGGAGTCGGCCCCATCACCGCCTCGGCCATTGTTGCCACCATCGGCGACGGTAAGCAGTTCAAGAACGGACGCGAGTTTGCCGCCTGGCTCGGGCTCACGCCGTTGAACAGGTCGAGTGGTGGCAAAGAACGCTTGGGCCGGATCAGCAAGAAAGGAGATCGCTATATACGCAGGTTGCTGGTGATCGGCATGACATCACAGGTTCAACGCGCCCGCGGATATCCGGAACGTGTGCATCCCTGGATCATGCAATTGCTCGAACGCAAACCAATGCGTCTCGCAACCATTGCAATGGCCAATAAGGCGGCCAGGATCATCTGGGCGATCCTCACCAGAGACACCTATTACCGGCAAGCTGCAGCGTAACCCTAAAGGAACAAGAGGAATTGCAAGACGAATGCCATGATGGCACGTGCGGTCATCCGAGACCCCGGGAACCCGAGCTTTGTCCTGAACTTTCAGGTTCGCGCTGCCGATTGGGACCGGGTTCACGGAACCCATCAAGGCCAGCGGTTCAATCGAATGCCGCGATCAAAGGCCGGACACAGGACTGTACTGACCAGCCGCGCTGTCAATGCATTTTCTCCTTGCAAAGCAGACGCCATCCACACAGGACAAAGTTGCCTTTTGCTCACGCGGCTAATGCTCACGCAGAAAACTCTCGCTCCCGCAGCGCGAGACTTTCGGCAGCGCGGCGAGTTTCGCGTTTGCGGTCATTCCAACCCGCGGAATTCGGCCGGGATTAGGCATCCCTTTCACTGCAATCAGATCGGACAAAGGAGAAGTGGGAATATGAGATCATTGCCATTTCAGCTGTCACAAGATGAGTTTGCGTTCCCGTCCGCCTAAAACAACGCCACGGATTGTCGTGGGTTTCACGTTTTTCAGGCATGATTGATCAGATGCAGTCTTCTTGATTATATGTGTAAAGCTCGAGACTGCGCCTTTAGTACACTTTCTTGAATGGTTTCGCCCAGTGTAGGATGCGCGTGTATCGTGTCCGCGATATCTGTCAGGGTCGCCCCCATTTCGAGCGCCAACGCGAACTCGCCCGACATTTCCGAGACACCAAAACCGACGGCATGAAGGCCAAGCACCAGTTCGTTTTCAGGATCGAACACGACCCGCACGAACCCGTCGCTGCGCTCCATCGTCATGGACCGACCATTTGCAGCGAACGGAAAAACGCTTGTCTTCGATCCCTCGATGTCATTTGGCAGCGCCCCCACGGTGACGATCTCCGGGTCGGTAAAGCATACCGCCGGAACGGCGCGTTTGTCCCAAACCGAAGATTGCCCGGCTATATGCTCGGCCACGATCACGCCCTGCGCCATGGCGCGATGCGCCAGCATGGGATCCCCTGTTACATCTCCTATGGCATAGACACCACGCATCGAGGTCGCGCAATGATCGTCGATCGCCAGGAAGGAGCCATTCATCGTCAGGCCCAGCTCGGTCAGTCCAAACCCCTGGGTCACTGGCGCACGACCCACCGTGACCAGCACCTTGTCCGAGGGGATTTCCAGGTATCCGTTGGGGCCCTCGGCCAGAAGCGCGCTTTCGTCCTCGGACAGCCCCTTGGCCCTTGTCGACAGATGCAGCTGGATCCCAAGCTCCTTCAGACGGGCCGCAACCGGCCTGGTCAGCTCAGCGTCATATTGCGGCAGGATACGATCTGCGAATTCAACAACCGTGACCTCGGCCCCAAGCTTGGCTATGGCCGTGCCGATTTCCAACCCGATATAGCCACCGCCCACGATGGTCAGCCTGTTCGGCACCTCCTGCAGGTCCAGCGCCTCGGTGGACGAGATGACCTTGCCGCCGAAGGGCAGCGACGGCAGTTCGAGCGGTTTCGATCCCGTCGCGATCACCAAGTGTTCGCAGGAAATGCGTGTTGGGCCCTCGCTGGTCGAGACCTCCACCGTCTTGCCGTCGATGATCCGCGCCTGCCCGTTCACATAGCGGGTCCTGGCTTTCTTGAGCAGGCTGGCAACACCGCCGGTCAGGCGTTTGACGATGCCGTCTTTCCAGGCAACCGTCCTGGCCAGGTTGATCTGTGGCGCTTTCGCGGAAATACCAAGTGCATTTTCACCGGTAAAGCCGCGCACTCTGGCGAATTCATCTGCAGCGTGAATGAGGGCTTTCGACGGGATGCACCCGACATTCAGGCAGGTGCCGCCGGGCTTTTCCGCCTCGATAACGATCGTGTCGATGCCCAATTGCCCGGCACGAATGCCGCAGACATAGCCGCCCGGGCCCGCGCCGATGATCAGAAGCTTGCAGGTTTCAGTTTTCACGGCTCAATCCTCCATAAAGATCAGCGCCGGGTTTTCCAGCAGGGTCTTGATGCGCTGCACGAATTCCGCGGCGTCCCAGCCGTCGATCACCCGGTGATCGAAACTGGCCGAGATGTTCATCATCTTGCGCGGCACGAACTGGGCGCCATCCCACATGGGCCGAACCGCCATCTTGTTGATGCCCACAATGGCCACCTCGGGATGGTTGATGATCGGCGTCGTCGCAATCGCACCAAGCGGGCCCAGCGAGGTAATCGTGATGGTCGAGCCGGTCAGCTCGTCGCGGGTCGCCTTGCCAGTGCGCGCGGCTTCGGCCAGGCGCAGGACTTCGCCGGCCAGATCAAACGGCCCAAGCGCCTCCGCATGACGCATGACCGGTACCACCAGACCCTTGTCGGTCATCGTGGCAATTCCGATATGCACCGGGCCATGCCGCCGGATAATGCCCGCATCGTCGTCGAAATGCGCGTTCATCTCGGGGTGCCGGTCAATCGCACGGCACAGGGCAGCGCTGACAAATGGCAGCATCGTCAATTTCGGCTTGTCACCCTTATCCGCATTCATTGTCGCGCGCAGGTCTTCGACCGCGGTTACGTCGATCTCTTCGACCACGGTGATATGGGGGATGCGCGTATTGGCCAGCGACATGGCTTCCGAGATCTTGCGGCGCAGGCCGACGACCCGGATTTCTTCCACGCCGTCGCGGCGCGCGCGCCCGGGTCTGGGCGCTGCGGCCACCCCGGGGCCGGCGGCGAAAACTGCGTCAAGATCGCTGTTGGTGATCCGCCCGGCCGGGCCGCTTCCCGCCACCTGCCGCAGATCGATGCCTGCGGCCCGCGCCCGTGCCCGCACGGCCGGAGCGGCCAGCGGTGCCACGCCTTCGGGGCGCGGGGCCCGCGCACTGCCCGCGACAGGCGGCACGGCGGGGGCCGGTTTCGGTTCCGGTGCCTTTGGCGCAGGCGCGGGGACCTCGACCTCGGGCTTGAGGTCCTTTGGTGCGGCGGGCGATTCCGCCGTTTCGTCCGCATCCGATGCGGCCGCGCTGCCTTCGCCTTCGTGCTCGATCGACAGAAGCGTGGCCCCGACGACCAGCGTCTCGCCGATATCGGCGCCCAGCTCCACGACCTTGCCGTCGAAAAGCGACGGGATTTCCACCGTGGCCTTGTCGGTCATGACCGCGGCAAGCACGTCATCCTCGCGGACGACGTCACCCACCTTCACATGCCATTCGACCAGTTCGACCTCGGCGACACCTTCGCCGACATCCGGGACCTTGATGTTGCTGATACCCATGATCAATCCTCCATCGCCAATTTCAGTGCGGCGGCAATTCGTTCGGGGCCGGGGAAGTAATCCCATTCCTGCGCGTGCGGATAGGGTGCATCCCATCCGGCGACCCGCTGGATCGGTGCCTTGAGATGCCAGAAACAGGTCTCCTGAACTTCCGCGATCAGTTCGGCGCCAAAGCCGCTGGTGCGGGTCGCCTCATGCACGACGACACAGCGCCCGGTCTTTTCGATCGATGTCCGTATTGTATCGAGATCCAGCGGCAATAACGTCCGCAGGTCGATGATCTCTGCATCGACACCGGCCTGTTTCGCCGCGGCCTCGGCAACATAGACCATCGTGCCATAGGCCAGGATCGTGACATCGTTGCCGGGCTGACGCACCTGGGCCTTGCCCAGCGGGACGGTGTAATGCCCCTCGGGCACCTCGCCTGCATCATGTTGCGACCAGGGCACCGACTTGCCGGAATGATCGCCATAGAACGGCCCGTTATAGATCCGCTTGGGCTCAAGGAAGATCACCGGGTCGGGGTCTTCGATGGATGCGATCAGCAAGCCCTTGGCGTCATATGGGGTCGATGGAATCACGACCTTGAGCCCTGCGACGTGGGTGAACAGCGCCTCGGGGCTCTGGCTGTGCGTTTGGCCGCCGAAAATGCCGCCGCCGGTGGGCATCCGCACCACGATCGGACAGGTGAATTGTTCGTTCGAGCGGTGCCGCAGGCGCGCCGCCTCCTGCGTGATCTGGTCATAGGCGGGATAGACGTAATCGGCGAACTGCACCTCGACGCAAGGCCGCATCCCCTGCGCGGCCATGCCCACGGCAAGGCCGACAATGGCACTTTCGTTGATCGGCGTGTCGAACACCCGCTCTTCGCCGAATTTCTCCTGAAGCCCGGCAGTGCACCGGAACACCCCGCCGAAAAAGCCGACATCCTCGCCGAAGACGAGCACCGATGCATCGTTGCCCAGCTTCACATCCATAGCGCTACGCAGCGCCTCGATCATGCTCATACGGGCCATATCAATACCCCATCTCTTGTCTCTGTCGGCGCAGGTGCTCGGGCATGCCGGCATAGACGCCGCGGAAAATCTCAGCGGGCGAAATCGGCTGCGGGTTCACGAATGTCCCGTGTTTCTCGACCTCCTTTTGCACCGCCATCACTTCGTCCAACAGTTCCGCCTCGGCCTGCGTATGGCGTTCTTCGGTCCAGATGCCGCGCCGGATCATATGGGCCTTGAGGCGCTCGACCGGGTCGCCCAGCGGCCATGCCTGCGCCTCGTCCTTGGGGCGATAGGCCGAGGGATCGTCCGAGGTGGAGTGCGGAGCGGCGCGATAGGTGAACCACTCGATGGCGATCGGTCCATACCCGTTGCGCGCACGTTCGATCGCCCAACGGCTAACGGCGATGACGGCAAGATAATCGTTGCCGTCCACCCGCAGGGCGGGGATGCCATATCCCAGCACCCGCTCGGCATAGGTTTTGCTCTGGCCGCTCGCGACACCGGTATAGGTGGAAATGGCCCACTGGTTGTTGACGATGTTCAGGACGACGGGCGGTTGATAGACCGAGGCCGACAAGAGCGCCGAATTGAAATCATTGGATGCGGTGGCGCCGTCGCCGATCCAGCCTGCCGCGATCTTGCCGGTGCCACGCAAGGCACAGCCCATGGCCCAGCCCACGGCCTGCACAAATTGCGTGCCCAGGTTGCCGGAGATAGAAAAGAAGCCATAGTCTCGCGCCGAATGCATGATTGGCAGCTGTCGACCCTGCAGCGGGTCGCAATCGTTGGAGTAGATCTGCCCCATCAGGTCTTGCAGCGGATAGTCCGCCGCGATCAGAAGCGGCTGCTGTCGATAGGTGGGGAAGTTCATGTCGTTCTGCTCAAGCTGGCGCTGAAACCCGCAGCCGATCGCTTCCTCGCCGGTGCATTGCAGATAGAACGAGGTCTTGCCCTGCCGCTGCGCGTTCAACAGGCGTTTGTCCACCGCCCGCATCTTGAGCATGTCGCGCAGCCCTTGCAGCAAGGCCGTGTCGCCGAGATCGGCGATGTAATCGGCCCAGGGGCCAACCGCGTCGCCCTGATCATCGAGAACGCGGATCATGCCCTCGGCGTAGTCGTGACTGTCGGCGGCCTTCAGGTCCGGCGGCGGCACATCCACAATGCCCGCCTCAGGGATATCGATGACCGAGAAATCAGGAGCTTGGTCCGGACGCGCGGGGGGATGGGGAAAGTTGAGCTTTATCTTCTTGGTCATTTTGCCTGCATCCTTGTTGCTGCGTCCAAACGGATAACCTCGCCATTCAGCATGACATTGCGCGCGATATGCAGCGCCAGATCCGCGAACTCCTCGACCCGCCCGAGGCGCTGCGGAAACTCCGAGGTGCGGGCGAGCGCATCCTGAACCTCCTGCGGAAATCCCGTGACCATCGGTGTCGCGAAGATACCGGGCGCAATGGCGACAACGCGGATGCCGGTCTTGGCTAGATCGCGGGCCATGGGCAGGGTGAGGCCGACAACGCCCGCCTTGGAAGAGGCATAGGCCAGTTGTCCCATCTGGCCTTCATAGGCGGCAATCGATGCGGTGTTGATGATGACACCTCGTTCGCCATCGTCGTTCAGAGGATCGGCTTCGGACATGCCGAGTGCGGATTGGGTCGCGACGTTGAAGGTTCCGATCAGATTGACGCCGACGGTTTTCGCATAAAGGGCCGGGTCATGCGCCGCGCCGCGGGATACGGTCTTAGCCGCGGGCGCGATACCTGCGCAGTTAACGCAGATCCGTTCCTGTCCCTGACGCGCGCGCAACGCGTCCAGCGCGGCACTCACCGCCGAGGCATCGGAAATATCGCATTGCGCGAATATTGCACCGGTCTCGGCCGCAAACGTCTGCCCAGCATCCGCGTTCATGTCCAGAATGCCCACGGGGACGTCTTGCGAACGCAGTGCTTTTGCCACGGCGACTCCAAGTCCGGAGGCGCCCCCGGTGATTACGGCGGGGGTGTCTGCACCGATCCTCATGGCTGGTACCTCCTTTTCAGGTCGCGGGAGATGTTGATGCGCTGGACATCCGAGGTGCCCTCGTAGATCTGGCACACGCGGACGTCGCGATAGATCCGCTCCAGCGGGAATTCCGAAAGGTAGCCGTACCCACCCAACGTCTGGATCGCGTCTGACACGGCCCGCTCTGCCATCTGGCTGGCCGTCAGCTTGGCGATGGAGGCTTCGCGCAGACAGGGCTGGCCCAGATCCTTGAGCCGTGCGGCATGCAGGACCAGCTGCCGTGCGGCCTCGATCTGTGCGTCCATGTCGGCAAGCCGGAATGCAACCGCCTGATGCTCGAAGATCGGCTTGCCAAAGGCCTGACGCTCCAGCGCATAGTCGGTGGCATAGTCCAGCGCCGCTTGCGCCATGCCGACCGATTGCGACGCAATGCCGATACGCCCCGCTTCCAGCGACGACAGCGCGATCTGAAGCCCTTGCCCCTCGTTACCGATCAGTGCGTCTGCATTCACCTTGAGGTCATCAAAGGTCAAGGCACAGGTATCAGAGGCTTTCTGGCCCAGCTTCCTTTCCGGTTCGGCCACGGTGAATCCGGGGGTGCCCTGTTCCAGGTAAAAGGCCGATATCCCCTTTTTCCCCGCCGCCGGATCGGTCGCGGCAAAGGCGATCGTTGCCCCGCCGATCCGGGCCGAGGTGATGAACTGTTTCGCGCCGTTCAGGACGTAGCCGTCGTTCGTGCGCACCGCCCGCGCCTTGATCGCGGCGGCATCGGTGCCGGTTCCCGGTTCGGTCAAGGCAAAGCAGCCGATGAATGCGCCCTGTGCGGCGGGCTTCAGCCAGTTGTCCTGTTGCTCCTTGCTGGCGAACCGCTGCAGGATCGCACAGAACGGTGCATTGTGAACTGACATCATCGTCGAGACGGCTCCATCGCCGGACGCAATCTCCATGAGCGCCAGCGCATAGGATACATAGTCGGCTCCGACGCCGCCCATCTCCTCGGGCACTGTCATGCCCAGAAATCCCAATTGTCCCATCTCGTCGATTATTTCGGGTTCGATCCGGCCTGCCGCTTCCCGGTCGGCAGCTCCCGGCGCCAGCTTGTCCTGTGCAAACTGCTGGGCCATGTCGCGGATCATCACCTGTTCTTGCGTGAGGATACCTTCCATCTGATCACTCTCTTTCAATGGCGACCGCCAGGGCCTCGCCGCCACCAATGCAAATCGCGGCCACCCCGCGTTTCAGGTCGCGCTGTTCCAGCGCATGCAGAAGCGTGACGAGGATGCGCGCGCCCGACGCGCCGATGGGATGACCCAAAGCGCAGGCGCCGCCGTTCACGTTCATGCGTTCATGATCGATTTCGAGGTCGTGCATGAATGCCATGGCGACCACGGCAAAAGCCTCGTTGACCTCCCACAGATCGACATCGGCAACGCTCCAGCCGATCCGTTCCAGCAGCTTGTGCGTGGCCGCGACCGGCGCAGTGGTGAACCATCCGGGCTCTTGCGCGTGACCGGCAAACCCCACGATCCGCGCACGGATTGGCAATTTTTGCGCCGCGGCGGCGTCGCGCGACGCCAGAACCAGGGCTGCGGCACCATCCGAAATCGAAGACGCATTCGCCGCGGTCACCGTGCCATCGCTGGCAAAGGCCGGTTTCAGCAGCGGGATCTTGTCAAGACGGGCATTGCGCGGCTGTTCGTCAGTCCGGGCCACCTTCTCGCCGCCACGGGTCTTGATCGTCACAGGTGCGATTTCACCTGCGAAGGCCCCGTCATCGCTGGCGGCCAGAGCTCGGTTGAGCGAGGCCACGGCATAGGCGTCCTCCAGCCCGTCAAAAAACATGTGATCCACCATCTTCGCATGCCCAAGACGCGCGCCGGACCGCGTGTTCGGAGAAAGGTAGGGGGCATTTGACATGCTCTCCATGCCGCCCGCCACGACAAACCGGCTGACCCCGGAGGAAATCTGGTTGCAGCCCTGGATCACCGCCTGCATGCCAGAGCCGCAGACCTTGCTGACCGCCGTGGCCGGCGTGGACAGCGGCAGTCCGGCGCCAAGGCTTGCCTGACGGGCGGGGGCCTGGCCCACGCCGGCTGGCAGGACGATGCCCATGATGGTTTCATCAACGTCATTACCTTCGATCCCGGCGTCTGCAAGCGCGCCGCGAATAGCGACTGCGCCAAGCTCCGTAGCTTTGAGCCCGCCGAGTTCTCCCTGAAACCCGCCCATCGGCGTGCGTTTTGCGCTGCAGATAACGGCGTCTGACATCCATGTTCTCCCGATCGCATTCCAATTCTGCCGCAATATCGCATGAGTCGCTCGGCTGATTTTCCTAAAGGATGGACAAAACCACCGAAATTGAGCATGAAACAGCCAAGCACCTTCTTACTATGAGGATAACCATGCTGAAAATTGATGATGTGGACATGCGCATCCTTCGCGCGCTGCAGGCTGATGGCAGCAAGACCGTCACCGAGATCGCCGAGCAGGTCGGTATTTCCCAATCCCCATGCTCCCGGCGGATCATCCAGCTACAGGAAGCGGGGATCATCAGGGGCAAGACCGTCGACCTTGATCGCAGACGGCTTGGCTTCAACGCGCTGGTGGTAGCGCGGGTCAAGCTGAACAAACATGACCGGACGGCGCTTGAAGCTTTCCGCCGCGCGATCCGCGGCATTCCGGAAATTCAATATGCCGTCCTACTCCTGGGCGGCTTCGACTATCACCTTCACATTGTCGTGCGGGACATCGACCACTATCAGGCGCTTGTGCAGGACAAGCTTGTCTCGCTGCCCGGGGTTCAGGAAATGGAAAGCTCGGTCATCCTGGACGTCGTCAAAAAGACGACAGCGCTGCCGATTTGATGTGCCGCGCCAACATCCGGCCAGCGAATGTCACCGAGCGGCGTCCGGACTATCGTCATGGAACTTTCACCCAAGTTCGCAATTTTTCGAATATGAAAAATTTATTGACTTAAGTAAATTCGCCTCTCTATCGTGCCCCCCATGTCGCCGGTCCGAACGGATTCGCGGGCGACAGCACCAGATCTGCCCGTCGCATTGGACGACGCGCAACACAGACCGGGAGGAATACCAAATGCCAACAACTGATACCGCTGGCTCGACAGCGTTGCGGATTGCCCGCAAGACGGCCCAGGCTGGCGCCGCCGCGCTGCTTCTTGCAGGCACTGCCCATGCAGCAGACTACGAAATGGTCATCGGACACCTCTACCCCGAGGATCCGATGAGCAACGAAGTGCAACCCAGCCTGCTGCATTTCGAATCCCTGGTGGAAAGCGCCACCGGAGGGGCCATCGACGTACAGATCTTTGCTGGCAGCCAGCTTGGCAACGAAGTTGAATCGGGCAAACAGACACAAGCGGGCCGCACCATGCAGGCGACTGTGATGTCGTCAGGGGCGATGTCGTCGTTCTTTTCTGACTACCAGATCATCACCTCACCGTTTCTGTTCAATGACTACCTGACCGCACGTGCCTATTTCGACGGCGAATGGCACGCAGACTTCATGAAGGGCGCGATCGAGGAAAGCGGGCTGCGGTATCTGGGGACGTTCGACGATGGCGGCGGGTTTGTTGCCTTGACGACCAACAAGCGACTGGTGAAAACCGTCGAAGACCTCGAAGGCCTGAAGATCCGAGTCGAGGAAAACCCGGCGCATGTGGCGATCATGAAGGCGCTCGGTGCCTCGGCCACCCCCCTGCCCTGGGGCGAGGTCCACACCGCCCTGTCCACCGGGCTGGCGGATGGTCAGTTCAACGCGCCGGGCATCTCGACCGCCTACAAGCTCTATGAGGTGACCGACTACACCACGCTCAGCGGCCACGTTTACAACTCGACGACCTTCGTGGTCAGCGAAAAGTGGTTCCAGTCCTTGCCCGAGGAATACCAGGAAGCGATTTCCGTCGCGGCACGCGAAGCGGTGAAAATCGGCCACGGTATCGCGGCATTGCAGGCCATCAACGGCTGGACGGAAAGCTGCAAGGTATTCGATGAATGTTATGTGCTGCCCGCTTCAGAGCGCACCAAAATGGCCGAAATTGCGCGCCCTGCTTGGCGTGAATGGGTCACCAACGACTTTGGTGTGGACGAGGCACTGGTCGAAGAATTGTGGGCCGAAGTGGCACGCATCTCTGCTGCCGAGAAAGCAACCAGCGTCAGCCTTTACGCTGATTGATCCTGCTGTCGCGCAGCCCGGGCATGTCCCGGGCTGCGTTTATTTACATCGGAGATTCACATGGCCTGGCTTGCTCGTTTCAGCGCGCGCCTCAACGTGATCGTCACGTTCGTCTGCGCCGCTCTTCTGGTCTTGATGCTATGCATTTCGTTTTCCGGAGCACTCTATCAGGCGATTGTCGGCGAAGCGCTTAGCTGGACCTATTCTCTGGCCAGACAGTTTGTTCCCTGGATCGCGCTGCTTTCGATAACCGTCGCCCTTCGTGAGGGCGAGCATGTCGCGATGAAAATGGTTATCAACGCAATGCCCGCATTTCCGTTCAAAGTTCTTCAGGCGATAACGATTGCCGCGCTTGGTGTTCTCGGCCTTGTTTTGCTGGTTGCCGGAATTCAGTTCACAATCGAATCCGACCAATTGGTCATGATCAGTGACCAGCTTCAGTTCTCGCAACGCTGGGTGACGGCAAGCCTCCCGGTTTCGGGTGCGGTGATCCTGATCCATCTCACAGCCGGACGCGCCTTGATCGAAGAAACGCCCGTATATGCAACCGACGCCTTGGTCACAGATCAAGAAACCAATAAGAATTCGGAGATCCGCTGATGCCCCTCGTTATATCCGTCTTCGTCCTGATGCTGTTGATAGGCGCACCGGTCGGTCTTGTGATGGTCTTCGCAGGTGGCGCCGGCGCTTTGTCGCTTGGCGGTTTGAACTACCTGATCATTGTGCCCGACAGGATGTTTTCAGGCGTTTCCTCTTTTGTTCTCATCGCGGTTCCCTATTTCATCTTCACCTCCGAACTGATGAGCCACGCAAGTTTGACCGAGCGGCTGATCGCCTTCAACAATGCGCTGTTCGGGCGCATCAGGGGGGCCCTGAGCCACGTGAACGTCACTGTCAGCGTGTTCTTTGCCGGGCTGACGGGGGCCGCTGTGACCGATACGGTATCCATTGGCCGCATTCTCATTCCCGCAATGAAGGAAGAAGGCTATTCCCCCGAATACAGCGCGGCCGTCACGGCCTGTTCTTCCATCATCGGGCCGATCATACCGCCCAGCATCATCATGGTCGTTTATGCGACCATCCTGCGCGACGTTTCGGTGATTGACCTGTTCGCTGCCGGCATCATCCCGGGCATCCTGATGGCGGGTTCCATGCTTGCGGTCAGCATATTCCTGGCATGGCGCAAGGGCTTCCCGCAGCACGAGCCTACCGCGCTGTTTGCTGCATTCATGGCCTTTGTCGTTTCGCTGCCTGCGCTGATGGTCCCGATCGTTATCCTCGGGGGCATTCTGTCCGGCCTGACCACCGTCACCGAGGCATCGGCCTTTGCCGCGGTCTATACGCTGCTGGTCGGCGCCTTGCTGTACCGCCGCCTGAGCTGGGCAAAGGTTTGGGACGCTCTGGTCGTCACGATCCGGTTTTCCGGCGTCGTGTTCTTTCTGCTGGCGGCTTCCGCGGTCCTGTCATGGTTCGTCGTCCGCTCAGGCCTTGCGCGGGATGCAGCCGATATCATTTCAGCCGTGTCAGATAGCCAAACCGTGCAACTGCTCCTCGTCATCGCGTTTTTGATCCTGCTGGGCACCGTCATGGACGTGCTTCCGGCTTTGGTGGTGGTCGGTCCGATCCTGCATCCCACCATGGTTGGGCTGGGCTTTGACAGCCTGCATTTCGCGATCATCATGATCGTCACCCTGAACGTGTCAAACATCACGCCACCCGTGGGAATGACGTTGCTCACCGCTGCAAAGATCGCCGAAGTGCCGACGGAGCGTGTCATCGTTGCGGCCATTCCGTTCTTCATCGCCGTTATCGCCGCAATCCTGTTGCTGGCTTTTGTTCCTTCGCTGTCGCTCTGGCTGCCATCGCTTTTGGACTAAGGGGTTCCATCTGTGACCAAAAAAGTCGTTGTCATCGGGGCCGGGCTTGCAGGCCTTCAAACCGCGGTTTTCCTGCAGCAGGAAGGCATGGATGTTACGGTGGTCGAGCGCCGTGAAGGGCCCGCGCTGGAAACCAGTTTTGCCAATGGCGGGTTGATCACGCCCAGCCATTCAGCGCCGTGGAATTCGCCCGGCATCTTCAGGGTGCTTTTGTCCGCGATCGGCAACCCTTCATCGGCAATCTATGTCAAGACCTCGGCAATTCCGCAATACGTTCGGTGGGGGCTGAGTTTCGTCCGAAACTCCACGCCCGCACGATTTCGTCAGACGATCGAGCGCAATGCACGCCTGAGCCACTATTCATTGGATCAATACAACGCCCTGCGCGCGTCCCTCGATCCCGCCATGGACGGAGACAGTCTTGGCACGATCATGATGTACCGCAATTCCACGAGTTTCAGGAATGCGGAGATCGCCAATGGCATCGTCGAGACCGCCGGGGTTGATGTGACCAGGTGCTCGGCATCCGAGCTGGTCCGTTTGGAACCTGCCCTCGCCGAGATCGAAGACAACTTGGTGGGCGGGTTCTACTACAAAGGTGACCAGCACGGCGATGCCCATCAGTTTTGCGGGTCATTGGCCGGTCACCTGGCCGCAGGCGGGGCCAGTCTGCGCTATGGCGAGACGGTAACCGACATCGAGCTTTCAGGCGACGAGATCACCGGTGTGGTCACCGACAAGACGCGCCATCCGGCTGACGCAGTTGTGCTTGCCGCAGGCTTCTGGAGTGCGGCGCTTGGTCGAAAGCTGGGTCTACGGCTGCCAATCAAACCGGTCAAAGGGTATTCGGTGACCTATGATGTCAAAGGGTGGAACGGCGCCCCGAAAATCCCGGTGGTAGACGATGCGCAACATATCGGTCTTACACCGCTTGGTGATCGTATACGCTTTGTTGGCTCAGCCGAATTCAGTGGGTATTCACCAGAAATCAATCCGGCCCGCATCGAGAACCTGCGCCGCGCGGCATTCGCAACATACCCGGGCGTGCGCGATCTTGTCGAAGACGCAGAGCCCCTGACAACCTGGTGTGGACATCGTCCGATGACACCGGACTGCCTGCCGATCATCGGGCGACAAGGACCGCGAAACCTGTATCTGAACATCGGGCACGGGTATCTCGGCTGGACCACGGCCAGTGGCACGTCTCGTGCTGTCAGCGACCTGATCGCAGGACGACAACCCGGCCTTCAGATATCTGATTACTACCCGAACCGATTTTGACACCAAATCAGACACCAACCATAGGAGCCAAACATGACAATCGAGAGACTAGGCGGCGCCGTCACCCTTGCCGATGGAACACCAGTGCCGTTGTCAAAGGCGGTTCGAGCAGGTGATTTCATATTTCTGTCCGGCCAGCTTGGATTCGGGTCCGATGGCAAGATTGTTGAGGGCGGAATCGCCCCGCAAACGCGTCAGTGCCTGATATCGATCGAAAAGTTGCTCCAGGACATGGGCGCGAAGTTGACGGAGGTGGTCCGTGCGACGGTCTGGCTGACCGATACCCATGACTTTGCCCGTTTCAACGCGGTTTACGCAGAGTATTTCGCGGAGTCGCCTCCTGCGCGATCGACGGTCTGCTCGGCTTTGATGTTGCCGGATGCGAAAGTCGAAATCGAGGTCACCATCTTCAAGCCGTGGGGATAATCGGCCGCAGGCTTATCGGCGGAGTAACTAGTGCGGGCAGGCGCAAGGGCAAATGCGATGTCGCAACTGCTTGTTCCCCTGATATTGGCGCTGTATCTCGAATACCACGGCCCGACACTCATGCTTGAAGGAGAAACAATGAACGTTTCCGCTACGAAAGCACAGCCTGACGAGCAGACCTTTGGGCAGCGTCTCAAAGCCAGGCGCAAAGCTCGCAGTTTGACTCTGACTGAATTGGCTTTGCGGTCGTCGGTTTCCGCCTCGACAATATCAAAGATAGAAAACGGAGGTGTATCGCCAACTTATGACGTTATTTTGAAGTTGGCAGAAGGATTGGCTATTCCGGTCAGAGAGATGTTTGGCGAGACTATAATAGATACCAATGAAGATCCACGACCGAGCGGTTGGCAGGTTGTCGGTCGACCGGATGATTATGATTTGCTGGACACCGAGAATTACGAACACCGCTACTTGTGTTCTAGTCTGAAGACAAAACGCCTGCTTCCCGTGCTGGTGAAGTTAAAAGCGGGGTCGATCGCCGAGTTCGGTGAACTCGTTCGCCATGACGGCGAGGAATTTATTTTTGTGCTGCAAGGCAAGGTCGAGTTGCACAGCGAATTCTATGCAACAGTTGTATTGAACGTGGGCGATTATGCTTACCTCGATAGCACCATGGGTCACGCATATGTATCAGGATCCGATGAAGACGCTGAAATACTTTGTATTTGCGCGGGACAAGTTTCGTTCGAAAGTGACGCGAAAATTGTAATTTAGAAAAGCTTGACTGAGAGGGCCGTCACAGGGCTGACATGCGTCCAGAAGGGATCACAGGCTTACGTTAACCCGATAGTTAATTTGCTCAAATCTGCTGCGTTCCGTGTCAATGATCGGTTTTCGCGATGCTTAGCAGCATGTGAAATCACGCAGTCGCAGAAAGCCTTGTGCCGCAAGCGCGCGCATCATGAAATTCGAAATCACAGGATGGGCTCAGAGTCAGATTTCGCCGGGTGCGACCCCAATGTCCGGTATGCCGGCCGACCCCAACCATCAAATATGAACTAGCGGCTAGCTGAAGAGCCTATCCGCTTTTGCCGCTTCCGATCCGCTTCAAACCATCGAAGTCGATTTCCCGCTTCTGTTCCGCAGTGAGATCTGGCCGGATTTCCGACACCGGCTGAGGCCCGTGGACGTCCCACATCACCGCATGCGCGCCTGTCGTCCATCGATACACCCAACCAACAATGCTGCACCCATCGGTCCCGATCAGATTGGCGATCGCGACGCCCTCACCTTTATCATCGTTCACTGTTTACTGACTTCCTGCACTTTGGCTCTTCTTTTGCGGCGTGACGTGCCTTGGTGCTTGCTTGCACCGCATGCCGCGCTTGGGGGATGTTGGCTAACTGCTCTTCCTGAAAGAACTCACTTCACTTGAGGACGCGCGAAGTCGAGCATCCCAAAAATTCTATGTTGTCAAATCTTGTGGTCGGGCTCCGTGGCGGCTTCGACAATCGACAGGACTTCGTTTTTGTCAAAGCCAATGACCCTCGCCAGAACTGTAAACTCCACGACGTCGATACGTCGCTCGCCGCTTTCGAGGCGTGCCACAAATGACTGGGGGCGTCTAAGCTTCGCCGCCAACTGCTGCTGGCTGAGACCCGCATTCTGTCGTGCATCAACCAACGCACGGACGAGCGCCAATTGGCCATTTGTTCTGATTGTTTTTGCCACGCGTCACATACCTTTTGTGACGTCGCTAGCGGATGAAATCTGTTATCTAAAAAGTAGATATTTGAGGGTGTTATCGGCCTCTGGTTTCCAAGGGGTGCAAGTCTGGTGCGTGCCCAGAGGCCCATCAATCCCCCACCAGTTCCAGAAACCGCCCGTAGTCCTGACTGACCTCACGGGCTTCCTCAAAAGCACGCCCACGCTCCTGCTCGAGGCAGCGGAAGTAGTCCTGGGTGTCGGTGATGTAGACCTCAAAGTCCCGACGGATGATGTCGGCATAATCCCGGGCGGCCTGCGAATCGCTTGGAACGAAAGGCCGGACCGGAGCGAGACAAGACTCGGCCTGGCTTGCGACCGGAACGAGCATCAGCAAGGCCACAGCCTGCATCTTCACCCATCGGCTCAACCGCAGGTTTCTGAAACCCCTATTTTCCTTGATAGACGCCAATGGCCGTGCCTAGAGTTTGAGTAACCGAGATACAGCCGTATCTGCCGCATTATATCTTGCGGTTAATAATATACTATCGTAACTCTGGGCTTCAAGTGGGAATGCCCGTCGTTGCGCGTTTGAAGAAAGCGTGAGCCGGGCCATGAACTGGGACATCGAAGCACCAAATGTGGTTACGGAAGCACGTTTCCGCGAACTCGTGGAAAGTGGCTATAGCGCTGAAATCCTGTGCCAGGAGTCGGCACACAAGAAAGGCCCGAGTTATTACGGGGTCTGGATCATGCGCGTCGTCTCTGACGAGGGCGTGGAAAAGCTGCTGGTCACGGCCCGCACCCGGACAACCTATAACGACATCAAGATCCGCGAGTTCAAAACCATCACGGGCGTGGTCTCCTTCCTCATCGGGATCGGCTTCTCCCATGCCGATGTTCCGCTCGAAGAAGGCCAAAGGACGACGCACAAGCTGGCTGCGACCGACAAGGGCGGCAGCAAGTAGTCTTTTTCTCTTCTGGTTCCTGACGGGTCCCGCCACTGCCCAGATGGTGCTGGTCATGGAGAGCGACGGCTCTCTGACCCCGTCTCGCTCCCAAGACAGCTTTGCCCGCAATTACAATGACGGCATCGGTCAGGGGTCCGCTGCTGATGAGCTGACGATACTCGGTGAAGATGAACGAGCTATTGAACCCGACGCGTTGCGTCTTGCAGCCCTTGCCCGTCCAGCACCCCTACCCCGCGCCGATGTTCTGGCGGCCATCGAGGCCACCGCTCTGCGCTATGCCGGTCATCCCGGGCTGCGGCGCACGGATCTTTCGGTTCGTGATTGGCTGACGCTCTACCGTGCCAATATCGAGGTCGAGAGCGCCTACCGGCAGGATGCGATCTCGAGCGCGGGCGCCATTGGCCTCGGGCAGTTGATGCCAGCAACCGCGCGCGACCTTGGTGTCGACCCGCGCGATCCGCTTCCGAACCTCGACGGCTCCGCCCGCTACCTTGCGATGATGCTGGAGACGTTCGGCGATCCGCGCCTTGCCCTCGCAGCCTACAACGCCGGCCCAGATGCAGTGCGCCAATACGGCGGCATTCCCCCTTACCGAGAAACCCAGAACCACGTGGCCCGTGTCATGGCCGTCGTGGCCCGATTGGAAGGATCAAATTCATGAAACAGATTTCAAACCTCTTTGTCGCCTCGCTGGCGCTATTCCTGCTGATTGCCGAACCCGCCCTCGCCCAGAGCATTGATCTCTCCCCGATCCAGAGCCTGTTACAGGGCATCGTCGATGCGCTGACCGGCCCACTTGGCGTTGTCATCGCGACGCTTGCCGTTCTGGGGGTCTTTCTCAGCTGGTTCTTCAACATCATCGATCTGCGCCAGGCGCTCTGGGTCCTCGTGGGCATCGCCGGTGTTGCCGCCGCCCCCACCATCGTTGCCGCGGTCTTTGCCGGTGGCTGAGCGCGCGCCTCTCTTTCTCGGCCTCGTGCGCCCGCCGAAGCTTCTGGGCCTGCCCATCATGTACGCGATGGTCTGGCTCTTCGGTTCGGTGCTCATGTTCGTCTGGGTCCAGCATATCGCGGTGCTGGGTTTCGCCGCCCTACTCTATCCGGTGCTTTGGAAGGCCGCAGATTGGGACCCGCGTTTCATCGACGTGATGATGACGGCGCTGCAGGAGACACCGCCCACGCGCAACAGGTCAATCCATGGCGGGGACAGCTATGCCCCGTGATGACGCCCGCGATGCTGCGCTCGATGCCCGCACAATGACGCCAGACTGGTATGCGCGCGAGACCCGCCTCGCGCATATGCTGCCCTATGTGAGCCTCGTCGACGACCAGACCGTGCGGACCCGGGTGAACGAACTCTTCCGCTGCATCCGGCTCGAGGGGATCAACAGCTACACGACGGACGATGCCTATCTCGACAAGGTGACGGCGCTTTTTGCCCGCATCGTCGCGCAGCTCGGCCCGGAATTCAGCTATTACGTCCACAAGGTCTCCAAGGCCATCAAACCTGATCTCGACCCCATCCGTGAGGACAGCTTCGCGGGCGAGGTGGACCGGCGCTGGCGCGCGAAACTCGAGACCAGCGGGCTCCGCGACAAAACACTGACGCTCACCGTCATTCACCGCCCGCCTCCGAAAAGCCTCCTGCCGTTCCTGAGCCGCAGCGCGCCGGACCGACTGAAGGAGGAGACCCGCAAACGCCTGCAGCGCCTCGGTGAGGCCGTGAACGTCTTCCTCTCGGGGCTTACCGAGCTCAAGCCGCGCCTGCTGTCAGCAGGATCGGGAGAGTTGGTGGGATTTTTGGGCGCACTGAACACGGGGCAAGAGCTGCCGCTCTACCCGGCCAACACATACGGCTTTTTGTCCTTCAACGTCGCCAATACCCGCGTGACGTTCCACGGAGACCATTTCGAGCTCTCGGAAGGTGTGGTGGGCCATCGCTACGGCAAGAGTTTCACCATCGGGGAATACTCGGAAGGCACCTCCTGCACCATGTTCGACATGCTGAACCTGCCGGTCGACATGATCGTCACGCATTCCTTCACGCCGATCAATTCGAACCTAATGGCAGGCCGCATCAAGCGGCAAAAGCGGCAGATGCAGGCCAGCCAGGACGCGGCCCTCTCGCTCCTGGAAGCCCTCGACATCGCCGCCGATGATCTCGAGGCCAAGCGCCAAAGCTTCGGCGAGCATCACATGGTCGTGACGCTCTTTTGCGACACGCTCGAAGAGCTGCAGACCCTCAGCGCGGAGATCGTGAACGCCGCCGCAACCGAAGGCGTGAAGATGATCGGCGAGCGGGTCGCCGCAAAGGCGCATTACCTCAGCCAGCATCCCGGCAACCAGCCAAAGCGCGTCCGCGCGAGCGCCGTCACCAATCGCAACTTCGCGGATTTCGCGGCCTTCCACCGAACGCAGCTCGGCAAACCTGCAGCACTTACCCCATGGGGCCGGGTCGTCACATATTTGCCCACGCCGGAGCAGAGCGCCTATCGGTTTTCCTATCACGAGCAGGGCAGCCCGGACAAAGAACCGACAAGCGGCCATACCCTGATCATGGGGCGGCCCGGGTCGGGCAAATCGGTGCTGTCGGCCTTCCTGATGACCCAGGCCCGTCGCGCAGGCGCACGGATCTTCGTCTTTGATTACCGTCTTGGTATGGAGATGGCGGTCCGAGCCAATGGCGGGCGCTACGCCTCCCTGAACGCCGGCCAGCCCACGGGCCTCAATCCACTTTGGACGGAGACCGACAACCGCGGCACGGCCTGGCTATCGGATTGGCTCGCCACCCTGCTCCACCGCGCCGACAAGCCCCTGACGCCCGCGCAGACCAACCGCATCCAGGAAGTCGTGCGCCAGAATGCCCAGGCCACCAACCCGGCCCTGCGGAACTGGCGGGATTTCGCATCGCTTTTTGTGTCTACGGATGACGGCGGCGATCTGCACCAGCGCCTGCTCGAGTGGACCGAAGACGGCCGCTACGGCTGGATCTTCGGGCAGAGCCTCGAGGACACGTTCTCGCTCAAAGGCGATGTGGTGGGCTTCGATCTGACCGGCATTCTCGACAGCGAGGCCGACAAGGAACGGATGGCGGTCCTCTCCTATCTTTTCCGCCGGGTCGAGCGCGAGATCGAGGACCGCCGCCCCACCATCATCGTGATCGACGAGGCCTGGAAGGCCCTCGATAATGCGTATTTCGCCGAGCGTCTGTCCAACTGGCTGGTGACCGCACGCAAGCAGAACACCGTCGCGGTGATGATGACGCAATACGCGAGCCAGCTCGAGCGCACCCGGACCGGCAAGACCATCGTCGAGGCGGTGTCGACGCAGATCCTGCTCCCCAATATCCGCGCGCAGCCTGCGGACTACGCCATGCTGAACCTCACGGAAAAGGAGCTCGACGTCCTTCTCAACACGGGCAGCAACAGCCGTTTGGCGCTGATCCGCGACGATCAGGGCTCCATCGTGGTCGATGCCGATCTCAGTGCTCTCGGGCCCAATCTCACGATCCTTGGCGGCATGGAAAAGGGAGAAGCGCTTGTCGGCGCCGATTACCGCGACCGCCCAGATTTTTGGAGGCTTTCATGATCCGTATTTTTATCGCTTTGGCTGCGCTCGGCGCGCTGGCCTCCTGCACCCAGTATCGGGAGCCGCAGGCCAATTGCTTTTCCTTTCTCGTCTCGACGGCAGCGACCGGCCAGGATTGCCACTTCGCACCGCTCGGCGCGCCGGAGGGCGACGTTGAAGTTTAGCCTGCCTCATATCCTCGCGTTTTGCCTGCTGCCCGGTCTCGCCTTGTCTCAAGGCGTGCCGACCAATGACAGTGGGCTGACCGCGCGTGACATCGTCGAGACCGGCGATCGCGAGGCTGACTTGGCCGTTCAGTCGGACAAGCTTGCCGTGCGCGAACTCATTGCCGAGATCGAACGGGAGCAGCTGGAAACCCTGCAACGCATCCTCGATGCCCAGACCAGCTTCGGCGGTCAGGGCTTGCCAGCTATGGTCTCGGGGCTGGAAAGCGGCAGCGGGGATCCGGCCCGGTCAGTCGAGGCGGTCTATGGCACGGGCGAGATCGATCCCAATCCCGGCGGTGCGCAGATGTTCGGGGATACGTCTGAGACCATCGAGCAGCTCATCATCCGCGTGGCTCAGGAGACCAGCGGCTTTGCGGGAGTTGGCCGCGCAGGGCTCTCACCCGTCCAGTGGCGCGCGTTGCTGCAAGCGCTCATCTGGCAGGAAAGCCGGTTTACGATTGGGGCACGGTCTCCCGTCGGCGCCTATGGTCTCACCCAGATCATGCCGGGCACCGCCAGCGATCTCGGCATCAACCCGGAATACTATGACAGCCCCTACCTGCAGGTGCATGGCGGCGCGCGGTATCTGGCGACACAGCTCAACACCTTTGACGGCAATATCATCAACGCCCTCGCGGCCTACAACGCCGGACCCGGTCGCGTGTTCGAATATGGGGGCGTGCCGCCCTTTGCCGAGACCCAGCACTACGTTCAGGTCATCCCCGAACGCTACAATCTCTACCTGGGCCGCATCGGCGGGATCGAAGCGCTTGGCACGATCGATCCGGCGCTTCTGGCCAATGCCAGCCTCTCAATCACGGGTCATGGGGCGGCCTTCTATGGCAACAACTCGCCCGCCTCGATCGGGCAAGCCGCCCTGCGTATTGCGGATATCGTCGAACGGATTTCCGAAACCGAGGACGTGCAGGAGAGCGTCGCACTCAACACCTATGCCCGCGCCGAACTGGTGCGTCTCGTGGCCGCCCGCATCCGGCTTCAGGCAGCCCGCACCCGCGTGCTCTCCGCCGAAGAGCTGGCCCAGGCCAGCGCCCGCATGGCCGAAGGCGCGTTCATGGATTTTACGATCAGGGAGATTGAATGATGAGACGGAAGTTTCTGAGAGCGGCCTTGGCCACAACGCTTGGAATTGGCCTGCATCTGGGAGCCCTCTCCCCTGCCGCAGCGCAGGGCGTGCCCGTCGTCGATACCCAGAACATCGCGCAAAACATCCAGCAGCTCCGGCAGATGATCGAGGACGAGATTCTGCAAAACGAGCAGCTGACGCAGCTCCGCGAACAGCTCGGCCTTCTCACGGACCAACTCGCGGAGCTGCAAAGAACCTACGAGGCCCTCACCCGCCTCGCCGAGCTTCCAGAAATCATCCGGACGGAAATGGAAGACGAGTTGAACGGTCTGCTCGACCAAGAGTTCGGGGACATCCTCGCCACGATTGAGGCGATCAAGACTGGGGATTTCTCCGGCCTGTCCGGTTCTGGCGCAGGCGAGATCGAAACCCAGATGGACCGGGTGCTGGCCGATCTCGGATTTGACGATGACACCCTCTCGAAAATGGCCACGAGCGGCAATCCCGGGGCCAACCGCGTGGCGACGCAGGCCACCACCGGTGCCCTTGTATCGGCGGCGGCCCAGAACAGCTATGAGGATGCCGGCCAATCGCTCGAGCGGGTCGACCGCCTTGTCGGACTCATCGACGACATGGACGAACTAAAGGAAAGCATCGATCTCAACACGCGCGTGACCGCGGAGCTCGCCATTGCGCTGGTCGCCATGTGGCAACTCGAAGCCATCCAGACCGTGGGCGATGGCACCGGCGGCGTGATCGATGCCGCCACCATCGCCGAAGAACAGCGCTTCATGGATTTCACCTTGCCGGACCTCCGGGCAGACTAAGGCGTTTCGAAATTGATCCCCAAAAACAAATATCGGTTTTCGCGTTCGAGCGCAGCGAGAGGCAGCGAAGAACCGCTTCAACTCATTTCGAAACGCCGAGCGGGGGCATGACGGGTGGCGACTGAACAAGAAATCATCGAGGAAGAACTGGTCTACGGTGCCCTGCGCCGCGAACGGCTCTGGCAACGCCTTGGCTTGATGGGCCTTGTCTTCGGTATCATCGGCTGTCTGAGTGCCGCGGCTGTCTCGATCCTCGATGTCGACCCGCCCCCCGTCGTTGTCCCCTATGATCCCGCCACCGGCTTTGCACTCCCCGAAGCCTCGGTGGGCGCCTCCTCGGTGACCGCCAACCAGGCGATCATCGAGGCGGAGGTGTTCCGCTATGTGGCCGACCGGGAGGTCTATAACCAGCTCGACAACGATCTGCGCATCCGCAGCGTCCTGCGCCGCTCGGACGGAGCTGCCGAGAGCGGGCTGCGCCAGATCTGGAACAGCGCCAACGAGAATTACCCGCCGACGGTCTATGGCCCCAATGCTCGGCTCGACGTGGAAATCCTCAGCATCAACCGGATCGGAACCAACCGCGCGACGGTCCGCCTGCGCAAGCGCCTGACATCCATCAATGGCGTCCAGACCGGGCTCTTCACCGCCACGCTTCTCTTCGAGTTCCGCCCGGAGACCCGCCGCTCCATCGATGAGGTCTGGACCAATCCATTCGGCTTCACCGCCCTCGAATATTCCATCCGCTCCGACAGATTGGAGAACTGACGTTGTTGTTTATAAGATCGCTTATTTTTGTCATTGCCCTGTTGCCCGGCCTCGCCTCTGCCGAAGCCATCCCGCGCGGCGGTCCCAACGACAGCCGGGTGCGCTTGGCCACCTACCAGGAGGGTCAGGTCTACCGTCTCAGCGTGTCGCTCACCCATGTGACCACCATCGAGTTCGGCAAGGGCGAAAGCATCCGCTCGATCATCGCGGGCGACACGGAAGGGTTTGAGATCGATGGCGTGCCGGGGGGGCAGGCCTTCGCAATCAAGCCCGTTGCGCGCGGCGTCCATACCAATGTGACCGTCTACACGAACAGGCGCAGCTACTATTTCAACGTCGAAGAGGTCCGAAGCCCGACCTTCTACGTCGTGCAGTTCCGCTATCCAGACGACGCTGCGCGCCCGACCCGGGCCATCGCGGCCCAAGCGCCGAACTACAATTACGGTGCCAGCGCGCGGACCGAGTTCACGCCAACCCGCATCTGGGATGACGGGACGTTCACGTATTTCGCCTTTCCGAGAAACGCACCTGTGCCAGCGATCTTCCGCTACGCGGGCGGCCGTGAACGCACGGTCAACACGCAAACCCCTGAGGACGGCGTGATCCGCGTCAGCGGCGTGAACCGCCAATGGGTCCTGCGACTTGGCGAAGAGGTGGTCTGCATCGAGGCGATCCCGCCCGCGGAGGTGGCCTCATGAGCGATACCGAGAACACCGAGCTGGAAAGGCGCCTCGCCGCCCTGGAGAAAGGCAGTGCCCGCGCCCCCACGGCGGCGCAGCGCCGGTCGCCCCTTCTCGCGCTGATCGTGGTCCTCGTCATCGGCGCGGGTGGTGTCCTGCTTTATCTCCTCTCACAGCCCGACGAAGAGGAAGCCTTGCCGACGGCCACCCCGGACGTCTTCCAAAACGAGGGGGACGGCTTTGGCACCATCGAGACCTTGCCCCCGCCCGAGCCCGAGGTTGTGTTCGTCGGACCAGACCCCGCTGAGCCCAATGCCGAGCTTCTGGCGCAGATCACCGCCCTGCAGGCCCAGATCGAGGAGTTGCGCAACGCCCCTGAACCGGTCGTCGAGGAAGACACCGCCGCCGCAGAGGCGATCGACGCGCTGACCGCCCAGATCGCTGCGCTACAAGCCGCCTCGGAAGCCGCACAGCAACGATTTCAGGACGAACTGACGGCGCGGGATCGCAGCCTTGAGCAACTCCGCATGGATCTGGAACTGGCCCAACTCGAGGCCAGCCGACCGCAACCCGCGCCAGTGGGCCCCACGGAAGATGAGCTGCGCGAACGCGAGCAAGAGCGACTGCGCCGCGAGGAAGAAGCCCGGCGCATGGCCGAGCTGGAGCGCCGGGCCGCGGAGGAACGCGCCTTCCAGGAGCGGCGCATCGCCTCGCCCACCATCGCGTTTGGCGGTGCCTCCGGTGCGAATGAAACGGCTCTGACCGAACGCACTTTTGGCGAGGTGACGGATTTCGTGCTGAACGGGGCGCTGCCCTCGACGGTGACGCAGGCCGAGGTGATCGCCAATCCCTCCAACACCATCATCCAGGGCACCATGATCCAGGCCGTCATGGAAACTGCCCTCGACAGCTCCCTGCCCGGCCAGACCCGTGCCGTGGTGTCCGAGGATGTCTACAGCGTCGATGGCGTGCGCCTCTTGATCCCCCGCGGATCGCGTCTCATCGGGCGCTATCGCGCTGGCGTCGATATCGCGCAGCGCCGCGTCACGATCGCCTGGGACCGGATCATCCTGCCCGCGGGCCAGACCGTCCAGATCAGCTCCTTCGGAGGTGATGAACTGGGCCGTTCTGGCGTCACCGGATTCGTGGACACGCGCTTTGCCGAGCGTTTCGGGTCCGCAGCCCTGATCTCGCTGATTTCCGCCGCACCAAGTGCCGCCGCATCCGAGGTCCAGGATGAGACTGCCGCCGACGTTCTCGAAGACGTGGGCGATGATCTGGCAGATGCGACGGACAGCGTCATCGGCGACTATCTCTCAATCGGCCCCGTCATCTATGTCGACCAGGGCGCCCGCGTCACGGTCATGGTCGACCGCGATCTGGAGATATTCTGAGCCCATGTCGCTGAGCTATCTCGAAACCTCGCTCGACCGGATCGACGCCGCCGCTCGCGACGATGTCATCGAGATCTGCATCAACCCCGACGGGACCTGTTGGGGTGAGTTCCAGGGCGACCATTTCATGCGGAAGCTGGATCAGACGCTGACCGCAACCGAAGTGAAGGACCTCGGCAACCAGATCGCTTCCTCCGCCAACACTACGATGAGCAAGGACCGCCCCATCGTCTCCGTCTCGATCACCTACAAGGGCCGCCCGATCCGGGCGCAGGTCATCACCCCGCCAGCCGTGCTCTCAGCCATGTCGATCAGCCTTCGGTTCTTCTCAAGCCTGCCGCTCGACGGGATCACCCTCGATTTCCTCTATGGCAAGGAACGCAAACTGGAAGAACTTCGCCACGAGAAAACCCGCGAACTGCGCGAAGTGGTGGCCGCGGGCGCCATCGATGATGCACTTGCCTTCTGTGTCGACAACAAGCTCAACATGATCGTCTCGGGCGGCACGTCCACCGGCAAGACCGTCGCCGCGCGCAAGATCCTCTCGCACGTGCCAACAGAAGAACGCATCGTCACCATTGAGGAAGCGGCCGAGCTTCTGCCGACCCAGCCCAATGCCGTGACCCTCATCGCCAACCGCGACGCGGAATTCCAAACCGCCGATGTGCTTCTGACCGCGACGCTGCGCATGCGCCCGGACCGCATCATCCTCGGCGAAGTGCGCGGCAAGGAGGCCATGACCTTCCTCGAGGCGATAAACACCGGTCATGGCGGGTCAATGACCACGCTGCACGCCGAAACCCCGCAACTTGCCGTGCAGCGCCTCGCAATCGCGGCGCTCAAGACCGAGATCCCAATGACCTATGCTGACATGATCCAGTACATCGAGAACTCCATCGATGTGATCATCCAAGCCGGTCGGAATGACGGCAAACGCGGCATCACCGAATTCTACCTCCCCGGCGCCAATGAGATCGGAGCTTCCCAATGAAGACCTTTGAATATGATATCCTCAGCTTTCCCATGACTCGTAAGACCAGCCTCGCTGACATGCAGGCCAGCCTTAATGCCAAAGGGGCAGAAGGTTGGGAGGTGGTGTCGATCAGCTCTTCGGAATTCGCCAACGTGGGACACACTGTCTTCCTGAAGCGGGAAACGACAGCTGGCGGCGCGGTCTGATGATACGTTGCGGGATCGATATCACTTTCGTCACTCTTGCTCTGGTACTGGCGGCGTCATCCTCCTTGGCCGAGCGCAACCTGGTCCCGAGCCTTGAGCGCAGTTTTGATGTTTGCCCGGACAGACCGCTGGAGTCCGAATGGATGCAAAACATACCATTGCGCCAAGCCTATCAGCGGGTTCTGGTTCAGGACATCTACCGCGCCCAAAACCTCGAGCGCATCGTCGAGACTGGCAACTGCGATTGTGAAATCCGGTTCCCCTCTTGGGACGCTGCCGAGGCGGTGTTTCGGGAAAGGTACGCGAGTGACGAACGATGGGAGATGCTGCAAGCCTCGGACGCCTACAACCGCCGCGCAAACGCTGCCCGCCCTGCCGCCAAGGCCATCTGCGAAGCCGCGGGCAATTGGTAAGGCAGCCCCGTCATGAGCGTCGTCACCTATTTCGTTGAAACCTCCCAGGGCTATCTCGACACCGCCGCAGAAACCCAGTTCGGGTCCGTCGCGGCGACAGTCGGCACGCTTCTGGTGCTGGGAACAACTCTGGTGGTGATCCTCGTCTTCCTGAACATGATCTACCAGTACAAGGCGATGGACGGGCGCATGGCCTTCTGGCTCGCGGTCAAGATCGGGCTCATCGGGATATTCGCGACCAACTGGGTGCAGTTCAACGCCCTCTCCTCCGCCATCCTGGCCGGCATCGACAGCATTGCGGGGGCGCTTGTCGCCTCGGTCGGTGGCGGAACCCCGGGTCCCTCTGGCACCTTTGCAGAAGAATTCGATCGGCTGATCGCGGAACTAGGGGACTATCTCAACGCCGCCGGGTCCGAGCTGAACTGGATGGCAGGGGCCATGCTCGACATTGTCGGGGTCCTCTTGCTCTCGATCCTCGGCGGGCTGGCCGCCTTCATCCTCGTGGCCTCCCGCCTGATGATCGCACTTCTGATCGGGATCGCACCGGTGATGATTTTTCTGACCCTCTTCGAGGTCACCAAGGACTATTTCGCGCGCTGGCTGTCGGCACTGGTTTCCTTCGCGCTCTACCCCATCGTCGTGGCCGGCGTGTTCGCGACAATCACGGGTGTCTCCTCCGCACTCATCGGCGAGCTTGGCGACCCGGAAGGGGCCTCAAACATCGGCGCGCTCATCCCCTTCTTCATGATGGTCCTCATGGCGAAGGGCTTCATTATCGCCACGCCGTTCATCGTTCGCGCGATCTCCGGAAACATCATGATGCCCGCCCTCTCAGGTGGTCTCGGCGGCGGTTACAGCTTCGCCCGCGCCGCCATGGGCAGCCAGCAAGCCTACAACCGCTACTTAATCGGTGGCGCAAGTGGTGCGGAATTTGCCGCCCTTAGAGCGCGGCAGTTCTTTGGTGTGCAGCAGATGCCAGTGCGGCAAGGCATGGGACAGACAGGTCAGGCAAGCGGCACAGGGTCACCGGGGGCCGGATCCCAGATGCTGGCGCAACTTGCACGTCTGGGAAGGCTCGGGCGGAGGTGATGAAGCTTTGTTTTGCAAGGCTACCGAGCCATGGATGAACGCAGGCCCCATAAACATTCACCAGTAAAAACGGTACCACTAGAGCGGGTTCAAGCAGTCCTGCGCTCAGCAGTGAATGGAAGATCTGTCGGGCTTGAAGAGGCAATACGTGTTCTGGACTGCGATGCGCATCATGCCAACCGCGTCTTGCGCCAGATGGCCGAGGCTGGGTACTTGGAGCCTGCCGACATACTTGAAGGCTTGTTTTGCTGGCAGCTAACCCCAAACGGAACTCGCCTGGCACTGGAACCCAAGCGAAAGCGTATCGGGCGCGATAAGGTTCAGACCATCATTTCTGAACTGCTTGCTCGGGCCAAGGTCATCAACAGCGATCCGAACCGCCTGCAACGTATCACATTGAAGCTGTTCGGCAGCGCGCTCGAGGAGCTTGACGACTATGGGGACGTAGATGTTTCGATTGCGTACATGCGGCGCCAGCTAAGCGATATCGAACGAGAGCGCATCGAAAACACACTGAAAGCCCGTGAAAGCAAGTCAGACCGCCAATCCTTTCACGGACGGCTCATGGGGGCGGAACGTCAGGATACGCGCGAGATCATGGCGTTCCTCAAAAAAGGTCTGCCACATCTTTCGCTCATGAATGATGATCCTATGGACCTCGGGACACCGTACCGCTGGCTGGTCGACCACGACTTGAAAACGGACAGACCAGTTGATGTTTCTGACGATATCGTTCGACCCAACGGGCCTTCGATCCTCGACCAATACCCGAGGAAACCGATACCGCCCATCACACTGCTTGAAGCACGACACAGAACCATTTCCGCGGATACCAAAGTTGCGATTCATGACTTACACATAGGTTTGGAGGACGCAGCCACGCTCGAGGAACAAATGTGGTCTCCGAAGGTCACGCGCGAAGGCGCTTTCATTGCCAATGACATCAGAAGTCAGAAGCGGGTCAAATTCGCCGGGTTTCAGCACCTATGTCCGATCTGGAAGAAAGACCTCGGCGGCGTAGCGATGCTGAAGGAAGCCCTCGACTGGTGCGATGAACATAAGGTTTGGGTCAGAGACCTATATCCGGGAGTTTCAATCCAACGGTCCGGCCGGACACATATCATACGCCTCGGGTGGGGCCATGACCTGATCTATTTCAATGTCGGCGGTAAATCGACAACTGGGAGCCTGCTGCCCAGAAATAGAACACGCGTTTCCAAAATTGACTTGGCCGGAGCCTATGCGGTCGGAAGGGCACTTTCGAAGATGTATGATGAAAGCAGGTCCGCGAAAATGCCATGGTTCAGCGCTGACATTTTGCTTCCGTTAGTCGAGCTAGACAGGCTTCCAGATTTCCCTCGGCTGCATAAAACGGGCGCGTTTAGAGAAGGTGCATTTCAAGGTCTGCGGGAGATCACCTTCTTCTGAGCCGGGATCATACCCCCGTGTGCACCAACGGGCCACTAAGCGTGGTTGAAACTAAACTTGCTATTCATCTCCAACCGCAAGGTGCAGGAGCCCGTCGACCCGCTCCAGACCGGCCGGCAGCAACATGTTTTCAAGCCATCCGATCGCTTGTCCGCGCTCACTGCAATAAGCGAAGAAGGCCCTTTGCATGGCACGCGTGAAGGCGACAAAGAAGGAATTCAGCTCTTCATCCCGTCCGGGTGAAAGGCTCCACCAAGTCTGTGCATCGAGACCGAAGAAGATCATTGTGTGAAACTCAAGACCCTTGCTTTTGTGGATCGTCATAAGTGGCACCTGGCCTATGCCTTCGAAGCGATCGAGAGCGTCTGACCAAGCGTCCACAGCTTCGGCGCATTCGCAAAACAGCGTGATGAACCCTGTCCGTACCCGTTCGAAGTCCGCGTCCCGTCTATAGGCGGGAAAAGCCTGGCGCAGCCGATCGGCACCGACAAATTCAAGGGCGATCTGAAACACATTTGCCGCGCTCTCGCCATTCTGTTCGTTATCGCGCATAGCCGCACGCAAAGTGGAGGAGAATTCTTCAATACTTCGCTGCAGCCGCTCCTGGGCTCGTTCATCGCCAGTATCGACGGCGAATAGCGCTTGCAGCTGTTCTTGAGTGGCGTTCCAGGCACCCGGGCTACGTTCACCAGTACCGAGCCTCAAGAGCGGTATAAAGATACCTGTCAGTTCTTCGGCAAGTAGTTCCTGAATCGCAATTCCACCAACACTACGCGCCAAGTTTCTGATCTTCAGGCCTTGCGCTGCAAATACGTCCGTCAGTTCGGCTTCAACATCGTCGGCGCGCATACGCACGAGAATGGCGCAATCATGCGGCTCCAGAATTCCGTGCTCAATTTCTCTATCGATCCAAGCCGCGATTTGCTGTGCTTCCTGCTCGCGTGTATCGAAACGCCAAAGCGCAGCGACCTGACCGTCGACGGCGCGCTGCCCCCTGGCTTCAACGTCTTCTACGTTTGGATCGATGCGCTCCGCAATCACCTGTTGAATGGCGACCAGATCCGCATGAGACCGCCAGTTAAAGCGTAGCGCTCCGTTCACTGCATTGAAGTCAGAAGCAAATTCCTGAAAGGCGTTGTCCATCGCCCCGGCCCAGCCCATAATGCGTTGCTTGTCGTCGCCGACGGCTGTGAAAACGGCATCACTGCCATGAAAAGCACTCTTCACCAGATCATATTGTGCATATGTCGTATCTTGGAATTCATCGAGGAAAACGAAGGGATAGGTGAGCTGCAGGGCACGCCGTATCGCGGGGTTCTCGCGCAGCAAATAATCGACAAGTCTGTTAATCATGGCAAACGAGAGCAACGTACCGGTTGGACGCTCCAATTGCTCCTGCCAATAAGTATGAAGTAGCTCGCGCCAAGCCGGTGGTATTCCCTCCGCATCGAACGGAAGCGGCGCGCGTGCGATCGCCTTTTCGAATTTTTGCCAGCCGATGTCACGCCGACCGCTCCGGGTGAGGAAGTCCTCCAAATCATCGCGCCGCGGAAACCCAATTTCATAGTTGCGGGGCGGCCCAAAGGGTTGAGGGATCGCGGCCCGAAAGCGGTCTAACATATTTTTGGTGAACGCATCGAAGGTAAGCGAGTGAAAACGGCGCGCCTGATCGGGCGGACAACGCTTGCCTACGCGCGCCTTGAGCGTCTGTGCAGCATCCCTTTTAAAGCTGATGGCCAGGATGCATTTGGGCGGCAGACAGATGCCAGTTTGCAGGAGGTATGCTGCTTTTTGCGCTAGGAATTCTGTCTTGCCCGCGCCTGCGCCGGCGGTAACGCATACGCTTCGGTCCGTTTCGCGCAGCGCTTGCCACGCGCCCGGCTCGAGATCGTCGACGCCCTGAGGCCTCCAATCATCGGGAAGCACCAACATCAATCTGCGCCGTTCTCGAGACCGAGCTTCATTTTGACATGTTGAACCAGCGCGCACAGTTCAGGCGGAGCGTTTGCGGCAAGATCTGCCTTCGGAATGCGATTAATCGCGGCCAGATGCGTTTCAGGCTTGCTTCGGCTCAAGAACAGGTATGGATACCAGATAAAGCAATCATCCCACTCAGGATCGTAGAGACCAGCGTTCCCGCCCTTTTTGAGAGTGGCGGCTTTCTTGCGCTCCAAGGCCTCTTCACTGTCGTCAGGACCGTGCGCGCCCGGATCGAGCTCCTTATAGGCGTCTGGAAATGCCGCGAGCATCGCGAAGTCCAGATCGAGTGGATCGGAGAAAAAAACACCTTCGTCTTTCAGCGCCTGCATCCAGTTGTTTTCGGCAAATCCATCAGTCATCTCTTCGTCGGACAGGGCAGGAAGGTTGGCGAGCTCGACTACTTCCATCATCACATCCAAGTTGTTGCTGAGATCGTTTCCAATTTCGGCGAGCGATCCGACGGTCGTTCTTATCGTGTTCGCACCGCCATGTGAGCGCCCCAGGTCGAGATCAATCAGCGTTGCATGCGGTATCTTCAGCGCGTCAAGAAGCCGCCAAAAGTGATCGACATGGCGACCGCCGAGCGGCACAACAGGCACGAAAGAAGGATCAAGAGGGACGCCCATCGCCTCCGCGAGCAGAGGCAACACAATTCGTTCGGAGTCCCCCTCGCCGAGGATGACGAACCGCGCGAAGTAGAGCTCCGGATACGCCCGCACGGCGAGCCGGACATACTTACCCGCCTCGGTCGCATCGTCAGGTAGCGTCAAAGATTTCACCGATGAGGCCCTGCTGGTCGTATCGAGCCGGAAGTAGCGCACCTCGTCCGGCTTGATACGGCTCAAAATGCTAGCGCTGTGGCTAGAGATCAGTACTTGCGCCGAGCTGAGCGCTCCGATGTCGCGCGCTTGGTTCATAATGCGAGAGAGGAAGAACGGCGACAGGCTGTTTTCCGGTTCTTCGATGGCCAGAATCGTAAGATGAGCACGCCGCAGCTTTTCCTGATCGAACGGGCTATCGGCAGCGGCCAGTCGCAGAGCATCTTTTTCGGTTTCAAGCGTCGCCGCAGTTAGAGCTATATGAAACAGAGAGCGTTGACCGTCGCTTAGGTCGACAAGCGCCCGCTCGCGACCGGCCTCATCGGGATGGAATGCAAATTCGACTCGCCTGACCAGTTCCTCGAGCCGACTTTCCACAAGTCTGAGCACTGGCGTCGTCTCTGTGTCGGCTTCGTGGACCTGCCGCCAGCGCTTCGTAAGCCGCTCGACGATGAATTCTGCGGGTGCTTCGCGCTCAAAACGCTTCTGGATGAGCTTGGCTCCGCGCTCGGTCGTCTTGGACAGGCGATCCGACCATTTCGCAGCCCGCCACAAACGCCCCTTAAGCAAATCAGTGACACGATCCGCCGGATTACGGGTCGCCGGCACATAAACAAGTTGGATGGTGCCACGATCAACGGCGGCGACCCTTTGGCACTCATCCCAATCGTAGTCATCACCGAGCGTACCAATCCAGCGAACGTCCTCTTCCACCGTACCATCGGGCGTTCCGTCATCCGTCCAGACTGCCTGCAGGCGCATGCGCGCTTTAAGCGGTTCTCCAGGGCCGTTTGCTGCCATATGGTTGAAAAAATCCGGCACGGCGTCGGCCGCCGCCGCCTCGTCAAGACCGTCTAATTCTGGGAAGGACAGGATACACTCGATCGACAACGTCGCTCCAGGATCGAGCTCGGTTTGGTCAGGCCTAAGATGAAAATCGCGTGTCTGGATCTGTCTTTCTGCACTTGAGACACCAAAAAGCCGTGCTAACGCCTGAAGCGCCGCCGTTTTTCCGGCTCCGTTTCCGCCAACCAATGCCGTAACCCCGTTCTCAAACCTGAGAGTTTCAGCCTCTGCGCCGAAGCATCGGAAGTTCCGTATAAAAAGTGTGTCAATCTTCATCCGAATTCCCTAGCGTTCTATTTTTTCAAATCGGTTTCTGCAAATTCCCGAAGGCCCAAGAGGCTCTAAATGTACTTCCGATAGTCACTGCTGACCTTTTGCCCCGAGGGAACGTATTTCAATACGTCACCAACCTTACGGGCTGCTCGGATCGGAATCGGCAAGCGTTGGTTCATCTGGGTCGAGTTCCAGTTCACCTTCGTGAGGCTGAAAACTTCCTTCGCAATCTGTTCGATTGTGCTCTCGCTTTGCGGGTGTGGACAGAGCAACAGGGGGTTCGGGACATAGAGGCCAGGATAGGTCCCATAGTAGGGAATGCTGCCGTTGGTATAGAGCAGCCCATTGCCGTCCAGTTCAACGAAGGTGCCGCGGAGGACAGGGAAGTCGCCGTCGCGCAGCACCTTGACTGAATAGCTCTCATGAATCCAAACGAGATCGCGCAGTTCCACACCTGCCTCGTCGAGCGCCTTGCCAACACCCTCGGCCTCGTCCTCGCGAAAGCGCGACGTCTTCATGACGATCACGCGTGCCGGCATCGTTCTATGGACCGATTTGTAGGCGGCCAAGGCGCTCTCGGTAAGCTTGTGAGCCTCATCGATAGTGAGGAACGGGTGGCGACCCCGCGACTCTGACTGTGCAGGACCGCCTCTAAGAATGAACCCTCTGCCCCGCTCGTCGAACATTTGCGCAGCACTGGTCCATATCTCGTCGGTTTCGGCATCCTTGAAAAAGCTGATGCCAATGTAACAGGCGGTGAACTCGCCTTCTTCCGGCAATCTGCGCCAGGGCACCTTGCCGCTGCCCTTATAGTAGAGCGTCGTCATAAGGTTCCATGCGAGGTCAGCTCGGTCTTGGGTTTGGCGGTCAGAGTTCTCCTTGATTTTGCGAGGGATCTTGGCATCGGGGTTGATGACATCCTCCCAAACAATCTGAATTGAGAATCTGAGGTCCATCGCTCTGGCCTTGAGCAAGCCACGGAAGTTCGGAGAGGTTTCTCTGCCAGCTTTCGCGTCGGCCGCTTCGTCCTCTATAACTTCGTCATCGCGCGCCCGCTCGTTTCTCCAGACCCGTTCGATCAACTTGACAGGGAGAGAAACCATGACCACGTCCGGCCGTTCATGATGCGCCTCCAGCTTTTCCAGTTGCGCCATAACTGCGTCGACGGCCATCTCCACAGCACGCGCATCGCTCGGTTCCTTAGCAATCTTCTCGATCTGACCTTTGGTCAGTACTCCATCTTCGGCAGCCACCATTTCAAACCGGCACCGATAGGGGTTCTGGTTTCTCAACCCGGGGAAATCCGGGTGCAGGTTCGGGTGCTTTTCGGTCTTACCCTCGAACCCATCTTCGATCGCATTCAGAAACTCGCCTGATTTTTCGACGGTCAGAGCGCTGCCAACAACGCCGACTTTGATCGTGTCCCCCAGGTTCGTTTGCAACGGGCCCGCCTGTAGCAACCCCAATCGTGGATCAGGATGATGGTGTTGGTCACCAAATTCCAGTTCAGGCTCCGGGAAGATCTTTGTCTTGAAGTCGCTCATAGGTCGAAGCTGCCTTGTTCATTCGAGCCGGACGGCTTCCTCGACTTTTGCGCCTTCGCGCCCCACACGTCCTCGGGCACACTCTTCGGCAGTTCGATGGAAGGCGGGTCACCAAACTTGATGATACGATCCGTCTTGGTGTCGGGTGCCAGCAGTTCGCCGGCATCTTCAAATTCCAGACCTGACAGCAATCGATGCCACATGATCACCTGGCCTCGAACGGTGCTGTTTGTGTCGAGGCGCTTCTTCCCGGACAACAAGGCATCCGGATAGTTGAGCGCGCGCGCTCCATCCGAAGTGAAGTAGTAGGATGGGTTGATGATCAGGTACCATTGGTCCGCCAAGCGCTCGAACCGGGGATGGAATGAATGGTGCCGCACATAGTCGATGGGCCCCTCCCCCTTCGACTTCTGATAGACGCTGACAACGTCGGCCTGTGTCTTCTGCTTCGCACCAAGATAGCGAAACTTGCGCGCGACGCCTCCAGGTGTCGGCAAGAAGTAGAACTGCTTTTTCTTTCGGTCCCATCCAAGCAAATCCCGAAAGTCATGCGCCAGAGTATGTCGCAACAGGCCCGCAAATTTGTGCTGCTGATCTACGGCGTCGTGTTGTGCCAGAAAGTCGGTTTCGATCCGTTCGACCTGATCCCGCTCAACTAGGTCGCGAACGGGTGTGGTTAGCGGGTCGCAGAATGTCCAAAGCGAGGTTTCATCGATCATCCAATCGTACCGTTGGCCTTCCCGGACCTTATTCATCCGGGCGAGCGCCTTCTGGGTGGAGAGCTGTGTCTGTGCGACGAAGATTTCCCCAGGAAGCTGCAATGGCACCATGTTGATGATCGCGTCCTCCCCTCCCCCGAGTGGCGGGACGTAGTAACCGTGTCCTTGCTTGGCGACGGTCAGGGCAGCGAGGCGATCCTTCGCACGTCCGTCCAAGACGTCGCGCTCCTTGTCGAACTGCAATGTGCGTTCGGCCTCGCCAACGAGGTTTTCGAGCGACTTCCAGAAGAATGTGTCATCTAATTGCCTGTAGAGAACTAGGATGACGGGTAGGTTGGAGCCACGCCAATAGTCGAAATCTGAAGCGCGGACACGATAGGTGAAACCGGCGTTCGTCTCGCCGACATAGCTGCCACGCTCAGTAGCCTTGACCTGAACGGCAATCATCTTCGCAGTCGGCTGATCATCGTCCATCACCTCAGCGATGCCGTCTATCCCTGCTTCCAACCGCGAACGCCCATCGAATTGGAACCCAATTCGCAAGAATTGAAGATTAGCCGCCTTCTCCCCGATTTCGCCAATTCGCTGGCTGGTTGTAACTTTCTTATTCACATCTCGATTCCCGAAAACAGGCTTTTCCAGATGTAACACTTTATCTGGAGTAACATAAGGGAGGAGCAACAAGATATGGAGGTTACCCTTGCAAAGGGTCAAACCTGATAGAGAGCGAAATCTCAGACTTCTAGAACGCGGCTGGTGACCACCTCTTACTGCATCAACTTCTGGATGCGACAACCCATCAAGTTAGAGCCCCTGTGTTAGGGCTGTCTCCAACTCGCCCAAATCATGTACGGCCGTTCGTACCTGCTCGACATCCGCATCTTTCACCGAACCAAGAGCAGCCACTTCCCCCCCAAAATCCATTTCAATCTGTCGCTGTTCCTTGGCGATAACGGCTTGAACGACCGGCGAAGTTTTCTTTGGAGCGACATCAGTTTTCCCTGACGATTGGCCATCAGCAGCCTGGCGTTCGGCCTCAACGTCGGCCTCGGATCCGCCAGACCCGTCCAGTGGCGGTGTCATCGGCATGGCGCGCATGCTCAGCGGCAGCGTGCCTTGCGGCCCCCCTCCCCCCGGCTCTGGAAATGGCAACTCGCCTGTCTGCGCCGCATGGATGGCCTTGAACAGGCGGTCGTCGAAATACTGGATCCGTTTTGCCCGGACCGGCATTTGCGCATCGATCACCATGACGATCTCGTCGAGTGGCAGGCGGCGCGCCTCGTCTTCGGGGAGCAGAGAGCTCTCTTCGGTCCGTGTAGATTGGCTTCGGCCCTCGAAGGGGTTTTTGCCGATGGATTGCGACCGCGTGACCACGGTCTTCGTGGTCTTGCCGACCGCCTTGCTCCCCCCTCAGTCAGGATAGTTGTCGCCTCTGTTTCAGTGATAAATTGAACCTGACGAGGCGGGCGGA
>NZ_PXNU01000041.1:0-2082 GCF_041300735.1 Phaeobacter sp. SYSU ZJ3003
CCTACGGCTCAGGGAAAGCAACGCCACCCTTCAAGCAAAGTTCAACATCAACAGGGACATCCCCCTGGCCAATGGCGGATTCGTTCTCGAAATCCTCGGGGCGGATCTGGTCATTCGGGTTGTTGGTGATCGTGTGACGGGTGACCAGCTCGGCCTGGGTGATCTGGAACAGCGGGATCAGATCATCATTGTCGGCATCCGGGGTCGACCATTCGTCCGGCAAAGGCAGCTCAGCCTCGATGCGCACATCGTTCGGTTTCTTGATGGTATTGCCCCAACGATAAAGCAGCTTGCCGTCATCCTTCAGCGTCACCGAATAGTCGTTACCGACCGCGATGTTTTCCTGAATGGTGGCTTCATTGGGCTCCAGCACATCCTTCAGATCCAGAACACCGTCGCCGTTTACATCGCCGACCTGAGGCAGCACGTCCGCCACATATTGACCGTCGTATTCGCCGCCAACAATCCACAGATTATCGTCCAGCTGGTATTCTGCATCCGGATCACCGGGGAAACGCTGATCCGACAGCACCTGCTGCATCACCACATAGTGTTCGGTCGAGGCTTTGACCGTGTTGCCACCAAGGCCAGCCAGCCAGGTGCCGTGAACTGCCGGCGTCTGAAAAACATCGGTGGGGGCGTTCGAAACCACCAGCCCCAGATGCTCTCCGCCCTCGCCGGACAGATCGCCAACGAAGCCTTCTTCGTATTCTGGATCGTCGAAAAAGTCTTTTTCAATCGCTTGGTCGAAATCAATGACGTTATAGCCAAATTCGCTGTTTACCGGATACAGCGCGACGCCCTCTTTGGTGATCACCGGTTCGGCGGAAAAATCCACAACGGCAGGATCGCCGTCTTGGACATCGCCCTGTGTCAGCCCACCGAAGGTACCAGTCACATCATTTGTGCTGAAGGTGTGTGTCACTGTATACGTGGGTGTCTGGTTGAGCACTTGATCTGCCATGATGGGTCCCACGGCAATACGCTTCAAAGTTTCAAAATCTTCCGCCCGCAAAAGACCGGCTCGGCATCATGTGTTCGCGCGCCTTCACATGCGGATGTCTTGATGTTTACAAACCGCGGATCAAAAGTCTTTTGATCTTGATCAAAAGACGCAAAAAAGACTGAGGACGAGGCTCCCCGCCCCATATTAAGCCCGCTGCACGCCGCCTGACGCGTACCGCAAAAGATGAATGCAAATAATTGAATTTATTTTACAAAAACGAACATAAAATATGAAATCTCATAGTGAGCCGCCAATCGTTTTCAAGACCGGTGGCGACAGGCGATTTTTTGCCGACAGCCCCTGTTTTCGCGAGGGAAAGCACCACACCCAGACGTAACCCCGCCCGGAAATTGCGTTTTTCGCAGAAGGTTCAGCGCAGCAGAATGTTGATTTTCCGAAAACTTGATTCTCCTGACTGCGGCTTGCCCTACCCTTCCGGCCTCTCTTCACAAGCCCAGAGGCCGCGCGCGATGCGCCGAAAACGCTCAGCGCCTAGCCCGCCCCCCTTTCAAACGATATTTAGGCCAGTTTTCACAGCCGGAACCAAGACAACCATAAAGCGTTGTGGAAAATCAGGGAGTGATACGCAAAGAAGAGGCTGGCCCACGACATATCAATGTGGAGAAAACCTTTGACCGAATTGCAGCGCAGGCCTTCTGACGCCGCTTTTGGGGGGACGCGAACTGCCCATGAAACCACCCGGAACACCCGCCTCAAATATTTCTTCCCAAATGAGCAAAAATCACTCTTGCGCCCACTCACCTGACTGAGTACATAGCGCCTCACGCACAGAGTGGCCCGTTCGTCTATCGGTTAGGACGCCAGGTTTTCAACCTGGAAAGAGGGGTTCGATTCCCCTACGGGCTGCCACTTCATCCCATATTGATATCTTAGCCTGGCATGCGGTTTGCGGTCCTGTTGCGCTGTTCGAGCTAGTAAAACCCAGCCGCAGCGCCGCCCGGGTCCAGCCCTTTAATCCTTACCCTATCGGCTGCCCTGATCAGGCTTCATCCGTTCAAACCGCCGTAGGCCTCCCTCTCGAAGAGCAAAAGGGAACCGCCCTCTTGGGCAATTCC
>NZ_PXNU01000042.1:0-53123 GCF_041300735.1 Phaeobacter sp. SYSU ZJ3003
CGTTCAAACCGCCGTAGGCCTCCCTCTCGAAGAGCAAAAGGGAACCGCCCTCTTGGGCAATTCCCTCTGTTCATGCTGCTCTGACCTTCGGCCGAGCTCAGATAGTCACAGCTCGGCCTCCCGGCCGCGGGCCAGGAACCACACGAAAGACACCACCGACAAAAGCAGCAAAGCGACGGCAACCGGGCTTTTCAGAACCTGGGTCAGATCCCCGTTCGTCAGCGCAAGCGATTGTGCGATGGATTTCTCGAATCTTGGTCCCAGAAAGAACGCGATGATGAAGATCACCAGCGGATAGCCGAAACTGGACATCAGGTACCCGATCACCGCGAAGATCAGCATGATCGCAACGCCGAACAATCCGTTGGTCGCCATCGACACCCCGACAAAACACAACAGAACCGCCGAGGAAAAGATGATGGACTCCGGCGCCGACACCACTTTGACCCAAAGCCGCAGCCCGACCTGCCCGATCCACAGGTTGATGAAATTCGCCATGATCATGGCCCCGAACAACCCGTAGACAAGCCGCCCCTGATTTTCGAACAGCAAGGGGCCGGGCTGCATGCCGTGGATCATGAAGGCACTGATGATCAGTGCCGCGCTGACACTGCCCGGAATTCCCAGCGTCAACAGCGGGATCAGGTTAGAGCCGACAACCGCGGAATTGGCGGATTCAGCTGCGGCGATGCCATGCAGGTTGCCCTTGCCAAAGCTTTGCGGATCTTTTGAGCGGGCCTTGGTGAAGGCATAGGACATGAAGGCGGCAGCGGTCGAACCGATCCCCGGTAAGGCGCCGAAAATGGTTCCGATGGTGGCACCGCGCAGCATGGTATAGCGACAGGACCAGTATTCCGCCCAGGTCACCCGACGGTCGTCCGGGTTGCCGGTATCCTCCATGATGATGGCGGAACGGACGCTGCCATGGGCATCGGACATGCGGCGCAGGATTTCCGAAATGGCGAGCATGCCAATCGCAACTGATGGCAGGGGCAACCCGTCGAACAGATCCCAATAGCCAAAGATGAGCCTAGGTGTGTAATGCTCCGGATCGGTCCCGACCGAAGCCACTAGCAATCCCAGCGCCGCTGCGATGATACCCTTGGTGAGGGAATTACCGATCAGCCCGGCCAGAACGGAAAAGGCAAAGATCATCAGCGCGGCGATCTCAATCGGGCCCATGCGCAGGGCCAGAACCGCCAGCGGCGCCGACACGGTAATCAATACGATGTCGCTGAAGGTATCGCCCGTCACCGAGGAAAACAGCGCCATCTTGGTGGCCTTGAGCGGCTTACCCTTCTTGGCGAGCGGGTAGCCGTCCATCGCGGTTGCCGCGGCATCGGGGGTGCCGGGGGTATTCATCAGAACCGCAGGCACCGCGCCGCCAACCAGTCCGCCCTTGTTGACCCCCACCAGAAAGGAAATCGCCACCAGCGGATCCAGCGCAAAGGTAAAGGGAATAGCAATCGCCATGGCCATGATCGGGCCGATGCCGGGCACCGCGCCTACGAATTGCCCCAGGATCACGCCGCAGATGACGAACAGAAGATTGATAAGGGAAAAGGCATCGCCAAAGCCTGCCAGGATCGTCGAAAAATCCACCATGATTTTACTCCCTCAGGGCAAGGCGCGGCCAAGCGCGTAGGTCACCAGGAACCAGATCAGCGCAGGCATGACGATGACGCCCGCCGCCAGCCAGGCCGGGCGGCGTTCCCCGATCATCCACATGATCGCAAACGCCAGCGGCGGGGCGACATATTCAAAACCGAACACGGACATCGCATAGATTCCACCTGCCAGAACCGCCACATAGGCGCCTGTAATCGCAAAGACATGCGGTCTTTGGGTGCGGTGCCCGGTCGGTTTCAGCATCAGGAACGCGCCACTAACGGCGATCACAATGGAAATCAGATTGGGCATCGTATCCGGTGACAGATTTCCCCCTTCGACCCGCTCCACATAGGAGGGGATGACCAGGAAATAGAGCACAAGACCAAGCACAAGAAAGAACGCGCCCGAAGCACGGTCGGCAGACAAACCCATGGAACCCTCCCAAGTTCTGAAACCGCCCTGCGCGCCAACACGCGCAGGGCGGTTTGCGGTTTTATTTCGCGAACAACACGGCTGCGTTTGCCAGACCGTCGGTCATCATCTTATGGGTGCCCTCGGGTCCCATGTTGATCGGCGCGCCCTTGACCGCGTTCTGCACGATTTCAGCCATTTCCGGCGAGGCAACCGCCTGGTCAATCGCGGCTGCGATGGCCTCGACCGCAGCAGGATCGGTGCCTTTTGTGGTTGCCAGATAGAACACCGGGTCCACATAGGCGTTGATACCGGATTCCACGAAGGTCTTGACCTCCGGCGCATAGCTCAGCCGCGACTGGTTGGCGCCCGCAATCACCTTCATGTCGCCGGATTCAAGATAGGGAAACTGCTCTCCCGATCCGAAACCCGCCAGAACCTGACCGCCCAGGATCAGCTTCATCACCTCGGCACCGCCATCGGCGGTCACCAGGTTGAAATCCGCTCCTGTGGTCTTGGTCGTTGCCTTCATCATCAGAACCTGCGGCGGCGCCATGGTGGCAACCGCCAGCTGCCCCTGCTCCTTGGAATAGGCGATCAGGCCCTCCAGATCGTCAAAGGGCGCATCGGCGCTGGCCACCAGCGCAAGCTCTGCCTTGGCGACGGTGCCAAGATAATCAAAGCTGTCGACATCAAACGGCAGCTGATCGCCGCGCTGAACCAACTGGACCAGAACGGGGATGCTGACCCCCATGCCAACGACCTTGCCCTGCGGGGGGCGCTGCGACAGGCCGGTGAACATGGCAACGCCGCCGCCGCCAGGCTTGTTCTCGACCACGATGTCCCAGCCGGTGTTTTTCTCCATCACGCTGGCCAGCACGCGACCCATGGTGTCTGTCGATCCGCCGGCACCAAAACCGACCTGAATGGTCAGCGCTCCATCGGGTTTCCAGCCCTCTGCGGCCAGCGGCGCGGCAAGCGTCATCATCGCGGCGGCGCCCAGCGCCATAATCCGGGATTTAAGTGTCATGTGATTTCCTCCTCTTTGTTGTCTTTCCTCCGTCACCCACAAACAAGCGCGACGGGTCTCCTCCTGGAGAGTTACTTAACCAGTAAACTATTTACCTCTCCCCTTGCTCAACAGTGAATTTCCTCGGCCAGACGACGCAGATCTCCTCACCTGCGCCGGATAGTTATGCCCCGGCGGTTTGCGCAACTCCCAGCAACGCCAGCCGCGCCGGACGCATTGCGGCAATCACTTCCAGCTGGCGCGTGGCGACCCGCGTCAGCCGCTGCGGATCCGAATGGGCCGATGCGGCCCGCAGAACCCGGCTCCACAACGCAGTCAAAAGCGTATCGCGGGTCAGCAGATAGAATTCATGCGCAAAGGCGGTTGGGTCAGGGTTGTCCAGCAACTGTTTTCGCGCAAGGTTCCAGCCTTCCAAGGCAGCAGCAACGGCCTCGGCCTCCTTGCCCTCTGCCGCCATGAAGGCCGCGAAGGCCTCCGCCGGGGGTGTACCCAGCAGACGTGTCGCCAGCATGCGTTCGTGAATGCCGTTAGCCCCTTCATAGATCGCGGTGATGCGGGCATCGCGATAGGTCTGCTCCAACCGGTATTCGCGCAGATACCCATAGCCGCCCAGCACCTGCACCCCCAGTTCGGCGCCGCGGATGCCTGCCTCGGTGCCGCTGACCTTGGCCAGCGGGGTCAGGAACTCCACCAGATCGGGATTGTCGCCCTTCTCCATGGTGACAAAGGCCAGATGCGCGATGGCGCGAGCGCCCAGTGCCCCGGCGTCGATCTCATCCAGCATCCGGCGCACATCCGCGTGGCCATCCAGCGTCACCGGCTGTCCATCCGCGCCGCGTCCCTGCTGGCGCTCTGCCGCATAGGATGCCGCAACATCGAAAGCACGCGCCGCATGGGCCACGCCCTGAAGCGCCACGTCAGAGCGGGCGTGGTTCATCATCGTGAACATCGCCATCAGCCCCTGCCCCTCGGCGCCAATCAGTTCGGCCTCGGCGCCATCAAAGGCCAACTGGCAGGTAGGGGAGGCATGCAGGCCCATCTTTTCCTCGATCCGGGTGACGGTGACAGCGTTGCGACTGCCATCGGCGCGGGTGCAGGGACACAGGAACAGAGAGAGCCCTTTGATCCCGTTGTCCGAGGTTCGCGCCAGCACCAGATGCAGGACCTTGTCGCTCATGTCCTGGTCGCCGCCGGAGATGAAGATCTTCTCACCGGTGATGTGCCAGCCATCCCCATCGGAGGTCGCACGGCAGCGCACGCGCGAGAGGTCCGATCCCGCTCCGGGTTCGGTCAGGCACATGGTCGCCAGCGTCTCACCCGAAGCCAGCGACGGCAGGTAGCGGACCTGCTGATCCGCCGAGCCGAACCGCAACAGGGTGCGCGCAGCGCCCGGAACCAGCCCGGTGACCATCTGCATGGAATGGTTGGCCCCGGAAAAAATCTCGGACGTGATCGCCAGCATCATCGCGCCCATGCCCTGGCCTCCGAATTCCTCGGGGATGGTGAGACCCGGCCAGCCCTGTTCAGCGTAAGAGCGGTATAGATCCTTGAAGCCAGCGGGCATCGCAACGCGGCCATCCGTCAGCGTGCAGCCCTCAAGATCACCGGGTTCATCCAGCGGTGCGATCTCACCTTCGGCAAAGGCCGCGAAATGCCCGGCAATCTCGGATGCGAATTCCGCATCCCAATCCGGCAGATCCGCTGTGCCCACCACATGGTTCAGCGTGAACAGAATGTCCTCAACAGGGGCGGCAAAAGGCTTCATTGGTTATTCCACTGCATAATAGTCGATTTCAACGGCAGAGGCCCGGCGGATACCGGAGCAGACAAAGAGCATGTGATTGACCCAAGCATAGCGGTCATCGCCGGTCTCCAGCCGCGCGGCGGTGCGCATGTAATAGCTGGTGGGGTCCACATCCTCGCCCTTGGCCAGCCGCGCAATCACATCAGGCGGGCCGTGACGGCTGCCGACGTTGACGATCTCGATCACCGCGCCGTCTTCGGTTTTCACCGCATAGCGCGTATCAAGATGGGCGGCGCCATCGCTGTAGATGGTCTGCCAGTCGGCCCCGAGGTTCAGCACCTCGCCGGTCAGATCGGGGCCAAGCGCCTTGCCCCCGATGATCGGTATGATCCGTCGCACACCCGCGCGTCCCTGCCCCATTTCAATCGGGGCACCCAGTTCCACCCGCAGGCGGAAGGCATGGCGCAGCTTTGGTGCGGGGATCTCCATCTCAGTCGACCCCGAGCAGACGCATGGCGTTGCCCTTGATGATGTCTTCGCGCAGGTGGTCCTTAATCGCAATTTTCTCGAAATCAGACAGCCAGCGTTCCGGCGTGATCATCGGCCAGTCGGATCCGAACAGCACCTTCTTCTTCAGAATCGAATTGCAGTATTTCACCAAGATCTCGGGGAAATACTTGGGCGACCAGCCGGAGAGGTCGATATAGACGTTGGGCTTGTGCTGAGCCACCGACAGCGCCTCTTCCTGCCAGGGGAAGGACGGATGCGCGAGAATGATCTTCATGTCCGGGAAGTCCACCGCCACGTCATCCATATACATCGGGTTGGAATACTTCAGCCGCATACCGTTGCCGCCGCGCATACCGCTGCCAACGCCGGTCTGACCGGTGTGGAACAGGGCGATACCGCCTTCTTCGGCAATCGCTTCATACAGGTCATAGGCCATACGGTCATTGGCATAGAAGCCCTGCATGGTCGGGTGAAACTTGAAGCCCTTGATTCCAAAATCCTTGATCAGGCGACGCGCTTCGCGGGCGCCCATCTTGCCCTTGTGTGGGTCGATGCTGGCGAATGGGATCAGAACATCGTCGTTCTCGGCCGCCAGCTCGGCAACCTCTTCGTTCTTGTAGCGGCGATAACCGGTTTCACGCTCGGCATCGACCGGGAAGATCACCGCGGCGATGTTCTGCTCGCGGTAATGAGCAGCGGTCTGCGGCACGGTGGGCGGATGCTGCCAAGGCGCGCCGAAGTAGCTGGCCATGGTGGCCTGCAGCTCATCATAGCCGTCGTCGGCATGGCAGCCGCAGGGCTCTTCGGCGTGGGTGTGGAAATCGATCGCGCGGACCTTGGAAAAATCTACCATCGTTGTGTTCCTATCAGAGTTTCGCAATGCCGCTGGCAGCGTCGTCATAAAGCCGCTCCAGCAGATCTGCGCGGCGCGTCAGCACCTTGCGGAAGTTGAGGTTGCCCTTGGCGGTGATCTCAGCATCGGTGAGCGAAGGCGGCTCGGCCAGCACAATGGCGCGCACCACCCGGGTAGAGGAGCCAGAAACCCGCCCTGCGCGCTCGTTCAGCCGGTGATGAATGTCGGACAGAAGCTGCGGACAGACCAGCGCGCCGCCGTCTTCTTCCAGCGTGAAGCCTGCTGCCTCGATCGCCTCGCGGTTGGGGAAGACCATCACGCCGATCTCGTTCTTGTCCTGCCCGGTCACCACCAGATCGGCGGCCAGCGGCGCCAGGGTCGAGAGCATTTCGATCCTGAGGCCCGCCGCCCGCACCCAGGTGCCGGTCAGCAGTTTGAAGTCCTCGGAAATCCGCCCGTCAAAGCGCATGCCCTTGTTGATGTCGTCCTTGTCCACGAAAACCATCGCATCACCCGTGATGAAATAGCCTTCCTCATCAAAAGCCTCGGCGGTCTTTTGCGGATCTTCGAAATAACCGGGCATCACGTTCGGTCCCTTGACCCGCACCTCGCAGCGCATGTCGTCATCCGGGATCAGCTTCAGCGTCACGCCGGTCATCGGCACACCCACCACGCCCGAACTTTCGGTCGGCTCCTGCTGGATCATCGTCGCCGGGGCGGTTTCCGTCAGCCCCCAGGAGGAGGTCATCAGCGGCACCTCGCCCTTGATCTCCATCGCCATGGTCTCAAAGCCCGACCAGACCTCCTGCGGCAGTGAGGCGCCGGCGTAAAAGATCATGTCCAGCTCTTCAAAAAAGCGCTGACGCAGCCCCGTGTCCTTTTCCAGCGCCTCCAGCAGCATGGCAAAGCCCATGGGCACGTTGAACACAAGGCTGCCGGTTACCATCGACAGGTTCTCGACGGTGCGGTCAAACAGGCCCTTCACCGGCTTGCCATCGTCGATGTAGAAACTGCCGCCATTGGCCAGCATCATGTTGAAATTATGCGAGCCGCCAAAGACGTGGTTCCACGGCAGCCAGTCCACGATGCGCGGCGGGCGCGCACGCAGGAACGGCAGGCTGTCGGCGAGTTGGGTCTGGTTGACGCACATCATCCGCTGGGTGGTCAGCACCCCCTTGGGGTTCGAGGTCGAGCCGCTGGTCATCAGGATCTTGGCAACGGTATCGGGCGTCACCTTGGCAAATCCCGCATCCACATCGATGCCCGCATCGCCTTTCAGAAGATCCGCAAAGGCCGTGACATTGGCGCCGCCGGTGCGGGTCGCGACGATCTCGACCCCTTCAAGGGCATCCAGTTTCAACGCCTCGCCGTATTGATCGGCGTCGACAACATAGGCCATCTTTGGCCGCACCAATTCGATGGCGTGACGCAGGCGGCCATGGGCGCCGTGGATCAGCGAATACTGCTCGGCCACCGGCACCGTCGGCACACCGGCGTATTGCGCGGCCAGCGACAGCAGCCCGTGATCGACACCATTGCCCGACATGATTAGGATCGGCGTATCCGCTCCCATGCCCCGCGCCAATAACGCCGCCGCAATGGCGCGCACCTGCTGCAGGGTCGCCGCATAGCTTTCCTCGCGCCAGCCCGCGCCACTGCGCTCGGCCAGGAACACCCGCTCGGGCGCCTCTTCGGCCCAGCGGTGCAGCCAGTCACCAGTCCGTTCTGTCACCGGCCCCAGATCGTATTCAGACCGCAACAGCAGGCTGCCATCGGGGCGATCCTCGCGCGTGACGGCGTGTGGCAGGAAGTTGGACGTCCGTTTCATGGTCTATCCTTTCGACAGGCTTTTCTGGATCAACTGCATCGCCGCGATCACCGTGTCGCGGGTCGTTGCATCCATGTTCTCCAGCAAGCGTTGTTCATGGGCGGTCACCGCAGCGACCGCTTTCTCATAGAGCTGGCGACCGGCCAGCGTCGCCTTCAGCGCATAGGCCCGCCGATCCGTCGGCACCCGGTCGCGCACGATCAGCTCGCGCCGCTCCAGCTCGTCTATGATCACGACAAGATTGGGCCGTTCCACATCCATCGCATCCGCCAGCTGCGACTGGCGCAACCCCGGATTATCGACGATCAGCACCAGCGCCGTATAGGTCAGCATCCGCAGATCAAAAGGCTTCAGCGTCCGGGCCAGATCGGTCTGCACGACGTTGAATGCCCGCTTCATGTGATAGCCGACAAACCCGCGCAGGGTTTCATCGCTGACGTGAGAAACGCCCATTTCAGGCTCAGGCTCTTTGATGTCGGTCTTCATCGGGTCACCGGAACTTAGGGGCACGTTTTTCAAGGAAAGCACGCAGGCCTTCCTCGGCATCCGGCGTGGTCTGCGACAGCGCCGCCGCCAGCGATTCCGTGAACAGACCATCGGCCTGCGACATGTCGTTGATGCGGGCAATCGACTGGATCATCAGATAATTCGACAAGGGCGCATTGCGGGCGATCTTGCCCGCCAGGGTCTGCGCCAGCTCCAGCGCCTCACCTTCGCCCACCGCATAATGGGCAAGGCCAAGCGCCACGCCGGTTTCGGCATCGTATTTGCGCCCCGTCAGCATCATCTCGGTCATCCGGTCCGCGCCCAGAAGACGCCCGACCCGCGCGGTGGCGCCGCCACCCACAAAGATGCCGCGCCGCCCTTCGGGCAGCTGGAAGATAGTCGAAGGTTCAGCGATGCGCACATGGGTCGAGCTTGCCAGCTCCAGCCCGCCACCGATCACCGCCCCGAACATGGCGGACACAACCGCCAACCCGCCGAACTGGATCTTCTCCATCACCTGGTGCCACTGGCGCGAGTGATAGAGGTTTTCCTCGGCCGAGCGGTGCACATGTTCCGACAGGTCCAGCCCCGAGCAGAAATGTCCCGCAGTGCCGGTCAGGATGACAACACGCACCTCCTTGGGCGGCGCCGAGAAGAAGGCATCCAGCGCCTCCAGCAGCTCTTCGCACATGGCGTTACGCTTGTCCGGGCGGTTCATCGTCAGGGTGGCGATGCTGTCATTGATGTCGATTTTGAGTATCTGATCGCTCATGCGCGGGATCCTTCAGCGCGGCGGCAGGCGCACAGCGCCATCCAGCCGGATGGTTGTTCCATTGAGAAATGGATTGGTGACGATCTGCTCGGCCAGAAGCGCGTATTCCTCGGGCGCGCCCAGCCGGGCAGGAAAGGGAATATTGGCGGTGATCTGCGTCGAAATTTCGGGCGGCAACCCTTCCATCATCGGGGTCTGAAACAGGCCCGGTGCGATGGCCATGACGCGGATGCCCGATTGCGCCAGCTCGCGCGCCGCAGGCAGGCACATGGAGGCAATCGCCCCCTTGGAAGCCGCATAGGCCGCCTGCCCCAGCTGGCCATCCTCGAAAGCAACCGAAGCGGTGTTGATGATCACCCCGCGCTCGCCATCCGCCAGCGGGTCCAGCTCTGCCATCAGGCGGGCGGCGTGGCTCATCACATTGTAGGTGCCAAAAAGGTTCACCCGCAGCGTCTTTTCGAACACATCGAACGACAGCTTGCCGCCACGACCAACGATGCGCGCCGCCATGCCGACCCCGGCGCAGCTCACCGCGATACGGGGGGCACTGCCCAGCTGCTCTGCGATGCTGTCGAGGGCTGCACCGACGGCGGCCTCATCACTGACATCGACATGCAGGGCGATGCCGCCGATCTCAGCCGCGACCGCCTTTGCCCGTTCGATATCGAAATCCAGAATGGCGACTTTCGCGCCTTTTGCGGCCAGATGCCGGGCCGTCGCCGCACCAAGGCCACTGCCGCCACCTGTGACCAGCGCCACATGTCCATCTATCTGCATAGTTCCTCCCCGAACTGGATAACTGATATTATAGTTATCCTGCATATCTTCTTTTTAATCGTTATACGAAATATCTATCTCGCGCCAACAAAACTTTCACAAACACTTAAGTTGCTAATTTTGAATGTATTTTCCGGACCAACTCGGATCTATCAGCACGAATCCATACTCCTGCATAGCTCGCGCCGCGGTCAGGTTTGATCCTGTTTCGGCTCGGCTTCGCCGTCAAAAACCTGCGCCAGGCGGGTCAGCGCCGCGTCGATTTCGGGGATCTCCATGTGGCAACAGCCCAGAACAAGCCCGTTCAGCCCGGTCACCTCGGCGGCAAATCCCGAAAGCGGGCGCAATCCCAAACCGGCGCCCCGCGCCCGCTTGCAGATCTCATGATCCTGCCAGCCATCGTTCAAATGAAACACCAGCTGCATACCCGCGCCGTGATCCGGTGCGCTGCCATAGGCGGAGAATTCCTGCTGCAGCCGCGCCAGCAGATGCTTGCGCCGCTCACCATAGATACGCCGCACCCGGCGCAAATGGCGGTAGAACTCGCCGCTGTCGATAAACTCTGCCAGGGCCTGCTGCGGCATGCCGCTGGCCCGGGTGCCAAAGCGCAGCAGGCTGTCGTGCAGCGGCGCAATCAGTGTCTCGGGCGCGACCACATAACCGATCCGCAGCGCGTTCGAGAAGGTCTTGGAAAAACTGCCCAGGTATATCGTCCGGTTCAGCCCATCGAACCCCGCCATTGCCGGAATGGGGCGCCCCGCATATCGGAACTCGCTGTCATAATCATCCTCGATGATCCAGGCGCCGGTCCGTTTGGCCCAATTGAGAAATTCCAGACGCCGCCCCGGCGCCATCGCTCCGCCCAGCGGATGCTGATGCGATGGCGTCAGCACCACCGCCTTCAGGTCGGCATCCTTTTCGGGAACACAGGCGCCAAGAGCATCGACGCGGAGGTAGTGCGAGCGCAATCCCTGCGACTGCACGATACGGTTCAGAGGCGGATACCCCGGGTCCTCGATCCCGATGGCGCTGCCGCGTGGTGCCAACGTGCGCAGGCAGAGCTCAAGCGCATCCGTCGCCCCCGCAGTGATAATGATTTGCTCGGCGCCTGCCTCGATCCCCCGCCACTCTGCCACATAGGCCGCAATGGCCCGGCGCAGCGCCGCGTTGCCCCGGACCGCGCCACCATCCAGCATGGTTTCCGGCGCCACCCGGCATATCCGCGATACGCAGCGCGCCCATTGCCGGTGCGGGAACAACCGCATGTCCGGCTCTCCACTGTTGAAGGGCAACAGGGCACGCGGCGTCTCCTTTGCAGGCTCCGGGGGTGCAGGATGCACCGGCTGCAGTTCGACCTGCCCCATGGCGCAGACGGTAAACCCCGAACCGCGTTTTCCCGCGATGTAGCCTTCGGCTTCCAGCTGCTCATAGGCCGCCACCACGGTCGAACGCGACACCCCCAGCTCTACCGCGAAACTGCGGGTGGCCGGCAGCTGGCTGGCCTCCGGGATCTCTCCCGCCGCGATCCGCGTCCGCAGCGCCGTGCAGATCTGCTCGAACACGGGAACAGACAGACTGCGGTCAATGGAAAAGGTCGGCCCGGGTACCTGCTGCACGGTATTGGTCTCCACGTTCCGCCCAATACTGCCCCATTGCGTCAGTCCGGTCTACTGTCCCACCCACGCCGCAGATCCACAAAGGTTTCGTTATAGCAGGCGCCCCCGGCGATATCCGTGCGCAGAGCCGAGGGGATCAGCGCGTTCGCCGTGCGCCCGCTGCGCGAGCTGGACAGCCAGGTGCCCTTGGGGCTGTAGACCACACCGGGCCGGGTGGCTGTCGTCACCTCCAGCGCAAAGGTCACCTCGCCCCGGGCATTCCAGACGGTGACGGGATCGCCATGGCTGAGTCCGCGCGCCTCGGCATCCTGCGGATGCACCTGTACCACCTCAGCCCCCGCCGACAGCGCATGATGGCCAAAGGTCGCGTTGGTCCGCTTGTCCGAACTGGGGGTGACCAGCACCAGCGGCAGATCCTGCGGGGCGGGGTCATAGCGCGGCACACCACAGCCGAACCGATCCTCAAGATCCTGACTGAACAGCTCAATCCGCCCCGACGGCGTCTGCGGCATCACCGAGTGGCACAGCACCAGCGGATTGCCATCCCCGGCGGTCATCGCGATGGCCTGGTCGCAGGGGATTTCGCTGGGTGGCTTACCCCCGAACACCGGATGCGACACGTCCATGGCCTGATCCATCAGGTCCTTGTCACTGTCGCGGAACTCGGGCTCCTGATACCCGAACCGGGCGGCCAATCGGCGAAAGATCTCGGTATTGGGCAGGCTTTCCCCCACCGGCGCGATCACCGGTTCCGCCCGTTGAATGTAGTTCTGCCCATAGGCGCCATAGATGTCATCATATTCGAAATGGCTGGCGGCAGGCAGGATCACGTCGCAATAAGCCATGGAATCCGTCATCACCACATCCGCGCCTGCGATGAACAGGTCCTCTTGCATCAGGGCCTCGATCATCCGGTCCTGATCGGGGTGCGTTGCAACAGGGTTGTGGTTGTAGATCATCACGGCCCCAACCGGCACATCAAGGTTCCGGTCCAGCATCTTTTCCGCCACATCGACGATATTGAAACAGCGCGTGCCGGGCCGGATCAGATGATCCCCCTGCAGGCGGGCCGTAGTCTTTGGCGCGGCGGCCCCGGATTTCGCGACCACCCCGGCACCGAGGCGCCCGTGATGGCCTGTCAGCGCATTCAGAGCCATCGCCGCCCGCAGCCCGGCACCGCCCGAGCGGGTCCGTTCGATCCCGTTGCCAAAGGAGCTTGCCATCCGGCGGGACGCGACGATCCAGTCCACCAATTGGTGCAGCTCTTCCGCAGGGAGGCCGCAGATGTCGGCGACACGATCCGGGGTATAGGCGCGGGCCTCCTCCATATAGGCGTCAAACCCATGGGTCCATTCGCCGATGAAGGCCATATCCAGCGCATCGCGCCGCTCCAATTCGGCCGCCAGTCCCAGCGCAAGAACCACATCGGTTCCCGGCCGCAGCTGCAGGTGCATATCGCATTGCTCGGCCAGCTTGATCCGCTTGGGATCAATCACCACCACCCGCGCGCCGGATTTACGGGCCTCTTTGATCACGAGCATAAAATGCAGGTTGGAGACCGTGACGTTGTTGCCCCAGACAAGGACCAGATCGGACTGCACTGCCTGCTCCGGCGGCATGCCCGGCGCGCTGCCAAAGAGGCTGGCGTAGGCCTCTCCGCGCACACCACCACAGAGCGGCCCGCGATCCAGCAACGTCGCCCCCATCCGGTAGAAGAACCGCCGGTCCATTGAGCCCCCGGCCAGTTCACCATGCGGCCCGGCATAGTTAAGCGGCAGAACCGATTGCGGCCCATGCGCCTCGATTGCCTGGTTGAAACCTGCATGGATCAGGTCCAGCGCCTCCTCCCAGGTGATCCGCTCATAAGACCCCGATCCCCTCGGGCCGGTCCGCTTCAAGGGGTGCCGCAGGCGGGCCGCGCCATGCACGAAATCCGGATAGCAGCGGGCCACCTTGTTGCAAATCACCCCGGCGGTGAAGGGGTTCGCTGTCGATCCCCGGACTTCGGAAATCTTGCCACCCTCGACCTTGACGGAGAGGCTACAGGTATCCGGGCAATCCAGCGGGCAAACGCTTGGGCGAAAGGCGGTCGGGTCTTGATTGGTCATCTCGGCCTCTGAAAACAACACTCAAAGGGCGGATACACCGGCAACTGGGAGGGCGTTAAGCTCCAATTTGGGCAAAAATGACCAGACCAATCTGGTAAAAGCACGGGGCTGGTGGGCCAAAGTGGCCCGCTATCTGGCCGCCGCACGCGCTTTTGGCGCCTGCAAGAGGCGCCAAAAATCAGGTGACGAGGAAAAGAACCCACGGCAACAGGCAGACAGAAACGACGGAATTGGGCCGATCAGTGATCGAGAGCCAGAACCTTGTTTTCCATGCCTTTTTCATAGAAGCAATGCTGCGCTCGGCCAGATCCTTTGGCCGCATAAAGCGCGACATCCGATTCATTCAGAATTTCCGCAGCGGTAAAGGTGCCGCTGTGCCAAGCCGAAAGCGTAGTGCCCGCGCTCGCCGAAATCTTGCACATCTTGCCGCCATAGGGAATCGGCACCTCCAATTCGGAGATCAGCCGTCTCGCCAGCCCTTCGATCTGGCGCAGATCGCGCAGGTCATTGAAGATCAGGACAAATTCATCGCCGCCAACACGCGCAACCGTATCGGACTGGCGGGTGCATTCTACCATGACACGGGCCACATGCTGCAACACCGCATCCCCGGCGGCGTGTCCCAGCGTGTCGTTGACCTGTTTGAAGTAATCGAGATCCAGATGCATCAGGGCAAAATCCCGGCCGCCGCTGATCAACCGATCCAGAATGTGATCCATGGCGCGGCGGTTCTTGAGGCCCGTCAGCGTATCTGTGAAGGCCTGTTCCTCGGCCGCGATCTTGGCCCCTTGCAGACGCAGGTTCAGCTGGCGCGAGGCCTCCATCGCGGCGGACTTGGCCTCAACCAGATAAAGCATCTCGATAGTAAGATCGGTTGGAGAAAAATCCGCGCTGGTCAGATCATAATCCCGCACAGCTTCCAGAACCGAGATCCCGAAGGACAGGTTGATGATCGCGCCCTGCCCCTGTGGCAAAGGCACGAGAACGCCTTTCAGGCTGGTTTGCGGCGTGTCCCGAAAATGCAAATGCAATTTGGACCCGGCCGTATTGACCAGGTCCGCCATGGACCGAACCCGGCGCGGGCGCGACAGATCGAAGACACGGAAAAACCGGCGCCCCTCCCATTTCAGATCGGGTCGGAGCTTTCTGAGCGTGGGGCCGACGCGCTGGATATACCCCTTGGCATCCACGATCGCATACATCGGGCAGATCTGATCCGCGATGACGGCAAGCTGTTCATTGGTCATCATAGGGAGTGCGCTCCCAGATCAAAGGCCCGCCCTTCGGCAAATTCTCTTTCCACCAGGGTGATAGAAATCACCTCTGCCCCGTCCTGCGCACCGCTTGAATCCAGAATAACGAGATCTCCGTAATCGTCGGCCATGGCCCGCAAAACACCCATCATGACATTTGAATAGCCGGGCAGCCCCGGCTGGCAAACCAGTTCGAAATGCCCCGGTGACTGTTCCAACAATTCCAAGCCCGGCAGATAAAGATCGGATACGGCAAGACGGGCACGCCCCGGAAGGTCATCCAGAGAATGCAAAAACTCAACATAATTGACCCCGCCGAACCGCAGCAGGCGGCGCAGGGCTTCGACCTGAGGGTTGGACACCAGAAAGGTCCCCATATCCTCAAGCATCTCAGGCAGCGGACGCTCCAGCACCGTTTCCATGGCACTCAGCATCTTGTTCGACTGGTCATCCGTATAGGTCAGCATGGCCTCGAATTGTCGAAACCCAAGCCCAGCCACATCCATGATTTCATACCAGCGGTCCGCGCCATAGGTGCTGGTCACAAAAGCCTGGATCGCCCTGTTGATCAGACCATGCATATCTTGGCCCCTTTTCCTACCGTGTCCCATTATTGGGCCCTGTGTGTTAAAAAACGCCCAACATCGGCAAAATTCATCCAAACAGCACCACGTTCCGGGCACATCCACGTGCCTCCCCCGAAACAGACCGCAGCCTCTAGGTATCCCTTGCCGACAGGACAAGCCCCCGGAGGTGGTCGTGCGCACACAGCCCGGTAAACTCCCGGTGAAACGGCATAATCCGCACCAGGCTCACAGGACACGGGCACCTGATATCTTAGCGCCAAGAGCAGGCACCGATGCGACATCATTTGCTTGAAAGAGTTCCGGCGCGGACCCTAGCGATGCCAACCCGCACCCGTCAAGCCAGATGGTATCTTGCTAGCATCCTTTCCTGCATCAGTCGCGGGGCGGCAGCAGTGCCCGCACCCGCGCAAGGGTTGCCGTGCTGACCGCGACCCCGGCCTGTTCCGCCCGCGCCCGTGCTGCGGCACGCCCATCGCCCGGCAGGCGCGCGCCTTCCTGCGCACGGACCGAGGCCACAAGCGCACCCATGCGGTCTGCATAACCTTCCCCCGAGGTCGCGCCCGGATCGATGGCAATGAAGAACTGTCCGGTGCGGGGCGGCCCGCCTACCGGCCCCGAAAACGGGCTGGCCTCACTGCCCAAAAGGGCCCCGGTCATCGCTGCCGCCAGCATCTCGACCATCAGCGCCACGCCAACGCCCTTGTACCCCCCGGCAGGCACCATGGTGCCCTTCAGTCCCGCCTCCGGGTCCGTGGTCGGATTGCCCGTCGCATCTAGCACCCAGCCTTCGGGAACCGGTCTGCCTTCGCGGGCGTGTTTCATCACCTCGCTTTTGGCGATGGTGCTGGCGGATTGGTCGATCAGAACCATGACCTGCCCACCGGGGCCTGGTGCTGCGATAGAAAAGGGATTGGTGCCCAGAACCGGCTGCGCGCCACCTGATGGCGCGATCGAAGCCGGCGCATTGGTAAAGCCGATGCCCATCAGACCCGCCTGCGCCAGCCGCTGGGTGTGACAGCCCAGAACGCCGCAATTGTAGGAATTGCGGATCGCAAGTACCGCAACACCCTGCTCCCGCGCCATCGGGATAAGATGTTCAAACCCAAGATCAATCGCGACATGGGCAAACCCGGTGGCCGCATCCACAGTCACCACGCCGGGCCGGGATCTGGAGACCTGCGGCTGGGCCTGACCGTCCACCTTGCCGCATGTCACATGCTCGGCGTAGATCGGCACATAGGCCAGACCATGGGAGGCAACCCCGTCCGCTTCGGTCATGGCCGTAGCCCGGGCCAAAGGCGCGGCATTTTCACGGCTGGTCCCCGCCGCCATCAGCGCCCGGAGCGCCAGATCTTCGATCTCTGCCAGAGAGAGGGTTTCTGTCGCGCTCATCTGTCTCCGCTTTCTGTCCGTTTCACGTCTTCATCCCGTATCAATCTCCGTATCAGTCATTGTCCGCCAGCCCGGCCCCTGCCCCGCGCAAGCGCGAGGCCTCAGTCGCCGGGGCATAGGTGCGATGGGCGAAGGTGGACAGCTGCGCCCAGACGTCATCTGTGACCTGCCCGCGCCTGACTGGCGCAAGGGGATCCCCCAACGTTGCCTCCGCGTGGCAGCGCAGCCAGGGCACATGGTCGCGCAGCATCTCTTGCCGCGTGCCGGTCGCGCAGATCTGGCGACCATCGGTCACCAGCCGTATATTCGGCCAATCAAGCGCTACGGGCCGGTCCAGCCGCTGCGCTGCCGCCGCCGCAAAGGGCAAGAGCAGCAAGGGAAAATCCACCTCCTCCATCTCAAAAACCGCACCGGTCTCAAACTGGGCGGCCCGGTCGCTCAGCGCACTGCCCGACACCAGAGGGCAAAGCCGCCCCGTGGCCTCGCGCCAGCGTCCAGCTTCAATCGCCGTCGGAGCAAGCGCGGCCACGGGACGCAGGTCGTTGCGCACCAGCAGCGCGGCCAGCTGCTCCGGGCCGGGCAAAGCCACCCTGGCCAGAAGACGCGCCGCCGCGCCAGCTTCCTCCGCCAGCCCCCAGGGCAGCCCAGCGCCCCGCGCCGCGCGTTTGCACATGGTTTCGATCTCGTTCAGCGACAGGTTCATGCGTCCGGCATCTCCGTCGAATCCGGATAGATCCAGAAATCCCCATCCCGCGCCGACAGCTCTTCGGGATAAGGCGCATTACCGAACATGCAGATCCGCACCCAGCGATCGGACCGCGGATCGAAATGCAGCGCGCCAAAGAAGGACAGTTTGCAGCGCAGCATGTCGATCGGCAGAAGATCGCAGGCAATCGTATTGTCCCGGATCTCACCATAGGGGGCCTCTGCAACGATCTGCACCCGCCGCACCGCGTGCCTGTGCTCTGGGTGGCGCAGCAGGAATTCCGCCACGCTTGTTTCCTCGGGCCAACCTTCCATCGCGCGCCCCATCGCCGCCACATCACGCCCCGGGGCCAAAGGCTGCTCATAGGGGGCGATAGGCTCCTCGGCGCGTTCACCCAGGCGCGGTTCCAGTTTTTCCTCAGAAACATACCAGACGCGGGCAGTGGTTTCGGGAAGATCCCAGTCGATGGCCAGCGCCCAGTCATGGGAGCGCTGCACGAGCTGCCGCAAACGTCCCAGCGTCATGGCGCCAGCAATCCGCCGGGTTTCCCCCACCCCACAGGCCATCGCGGAGGTCAGATCATCGACCAGCGCGCCATAGGGTTCCAGCATCAGCGACACCAACCATTCCTGCCCTTCGCAGGACAGAGATCGCTCGGCCCAGAGGTACAAACCATCCCAGGGGTGCGGGACCGATAGAACATCGCCCTCCAGATGTCCGGCCAGATGGTCGATATCCGAGATCAGCACGGAGCGTTTCCACGCTTGCCCCGGATGCCCGGTCTGCCATTTAGCCACGGAGCGACGGGCGCGGGCAAAAAGATCGCGAAACAGAGCCACCTCTTGCGGGCTGGCCTGCGGCAGGCTCCGCACCCGCTCCAGCGCGGTTTCCCGCGCGGTGATCCAGTTGTTGAACAGAACCGGGTGGTTCAGCAAAAAGGGCGCCATGCCAAGGCCGGTGGAATTGCCGATGCCCAGACGCCGGGCCAGCGCCGGATCCAGACGCGCCGCAACCCCACCCGAGCGGGCACGGGCGCGGGCATCCGCCATATGCTGCACCAGATCCCGAACAAAGGTCCGGGTCAGATACACTGACAGCATTTCAACCTGAAACGGTGCCGCGCATTCCGGCCTGTCCGCGATCATCTCGCGGTCGGCAGCGCCCAGTTTGCCCGAGCCATAGACTGCCGTGGTCCGCATCAGGTAGCCAACCGCCTCGATCTGCACCGGATCGGGCTGGCAGCCTGCCGCCAGCGCCGAGACCACATGTTCCCAAAGGCGCACCGAGCGGTTCGCCCGCGACACCGACAGCTCGCGCTCGCTCACCCGGCCAGCTTCTTGCAGCGGCACGTTCTGCGCCAGGCGGGCAATGTCGTCGGCGCCCGGAACACCATCGAACAAGGCAAAGGTCGCATCCCAGGCCTCGGCTATCACCCGGTCAGAGCGTTTTTCCGGCGGCAGGTCATGGGCAAAGGCCACAAGGGAATAGCTGCGTTCAGGGCCATGGGCGCTGTAGACCGCGTGTCCCGTACCGTCGTCGCCGATCTCGAACACCGGCCTGTCAAAGCGCCAGCCCTCGGCCTGCATCCGACGGGTCAGAATGCGCATGAAGGACAGCCGCGACTGATGGAAAGATCCCAGCCGTGCAAGGCGCATCACGGTTTCAGGCGGACGCAGCCCAGCGGGTCGGTGATCCGATGCTTCCCTTTCCAAGCTGCCCTCCTTCTTTGCTTACCCTTGTTTTTCCAGTGTTTTCCTTTGACCCGGTGCGAATTGCCTATGCCGGGCCGAACCCCTCGCTGAAGAAGCGGTACCAGTTGCCGCCCATGATCGCGGCGACCTCACCCGCGTTCATGCCAACAGCGCGCAAGCCGGTTTCGATATTGCCGAAATCGCGGTTGTCGCGGAACCAATCCGGCATCGGCGGAAATCCGGCGGCGTCAGCGGAGCCTTCGCCATAGTCGATCTCCTTGCTCCAGCGCCCGACGCGCATCCATTCCACCACGCTGTCCGGCTGATCCTGACACAGGTCCGAGCCGATCCCCAAATGCTCCACCCCAAACCTATCGGCGGTGCGGGCGATCATGCTGCAGAAACTATCCAGCGTGCATTCGGATTTGTCCTTCAGGTGGTGCGGGTAGAGCGAAAAGCCAATCATGCCACCGTTCTGCGTCACCGCTCGGATCACGTCGTCCCGCTTGTTGCGCAAGGCGGGCATCCAGCCGTGCGGGTTGGCGTGTGTGATGGCGATGGGACGCTGCGACAGATCTGCCGCTTCGATGGTGGAACGGTCGGCAGAATGGCTCATGTCGATCACCATGCCGACACGGTTCATCTCGCGGATCACCTGCCGCCCCATGCGGGTGATGCCGCTGTCTTCGGCCTCGTAACAGCCCGTCGCCAGCAGCGACTGGTTGTTATAGGTCAGCTGCATGAACCGAGCGCCGAGCGTGTGCAGGATTTCGACCAGACCGATGTCATCCTCAATCGGGGACGGGTTCTGAAACCCAAAGAAGATGGCCGTGCGCCCGCTGTCCCGCGCCCGATCGATATCGCTCGCCTGCGTGCCTTTGAGGATCAGATCCGGGTATTGCTCGAACCAGCGGTTCCATTGTTCAAAGTTCAGAACCGTTTCACGAAACCCTTCGTGATAGGCGATGGTGACATGCACCGCATCGACGCCCCCTTCGCGCAGCTGGCGAAAGATCTTTTCGGACCAGTTGGCATATTGCAGCGCGTCGATCCGCATCAGGGCCGACCCCATGCAACACGGCGCAGTGCAGTTTGGTCCATATGGCGTTTCTCCGTGTCCGATATTTGCCTTGGATGAAACTATGGACTCGGCATCCGCTTTCACACAAACTCAAACAACTCAAACTCATTTCAGAAATTTTGAAAATGGCGCTGAAAATTGAGATGCTTCGATGCTTTGCCACGGTGGCCCATTCCGGCACGCTGACCGGGGCGGCACAGCAGTTGGGACGCACGCCATCAGCGGTTTCGATGACGCTGAAACAGCTGGAGGACCATCTGGGCGAGCCGTTGTTCGAGACCGGACGCAAGAACAAGCTGACTGCGCTTGGCGCCTTTGTGCTGGAACAGGCGGACCGGGAGTTGCAGCAATTCGACACCACGGTGCGCGCAATCGAAGGCTTTGCCAGCGCCAGAACCGGCAGGGTGCGCGTGGCAGCGGTGCCCTCGGTGGCGGGCAGCATCCTGCCGCAGGCGATTTCCAGTTTCATCGCGCGGTTTCCCGGTGTCCAGATCGAGGTCTGGGATATGGAATCACGCGCCATCATCCGCGAGGTGAGCCGGGACCGGGTCGATATCGGCATTGCAACGGCCGGGTTGCCGGATTCAGATGCGATGCCCGCGCTGGATCCGCCAACGCATACTGGCCTGCATTGCAGCAACCTGATGTCAGATGCCTTTGGTTTGATCTGTCCCGACGGGCATCCGCTGGCAGCACCCGGCGGGCCGGTGTCGTGGCGCGACATCGCCGAACAGTCCTTGATCGCCAATCCCCTGTCCGCCGGGATCCGGACCAAGGTCGCGCAGACTCTGCACCGGGAGGCACTGCTGCAGGGGCACAATGTGACCTCTCTTCTGGCCATGGTGCGCGCCGGTCTGGGCATAACCATCCTGCCGGAGATGACCATGCTGTTGCTCGGCTCCTATGGTCTGGTCTTTCGCCCGCTGGCCGATCCCGAAGCCCGGCGCCACATTCACCTGCTGCGCAAGGCCGACGCCCCGCTGCTGCCGGTGGCCCGCGAGCTGGAGCGGCAGATTCAGCTGACAGCCGCCCCGTTCCAGATGTGATCCCCTGCCCCTCCACCGCTTTTTCACCGCCCCCTGCTCGCGAAGAGTTCATGACCCTGTAGGGTGGCTTTTCTTGACCGGGCAGAGTTTGGCGGGCATGCCCTATTGCACTCAGACAACAGAACACGGGTAGACCTGCGGTGGCACAGGCAACAGAAGCGCAGAGCGGAAACGAACTGACCGACCGGCTGGCGCAGGCCAGCATCCTGGTGGTGGATGACGAACCGGGCATGCGCAACTTCCTGGTCAAAACGCTCGCGCCCCACTGCCGAGAGGTCGCTGAGGCCGCGACGACCAAAGAAGCCGGAGAGCTGCTGGCCCAGCGGCATTTCGATGTGATGATCCTGGACAACATCATGCCCGGTCAAAAGGGCATCGACTGGCTGGCCCATCAGCGCAGCGCCGGCGGGTTTACCGATACCATCATGATCACCGCCTATGCGGATCTGGAAACCGCGATCGAGGCGATGCGCGCCGGGGCTGCGGATTTTGTTCTGAAGCCCTTCCGCTCGAACCAAATGCTGAATGCGGTACAACGCTGCATTCAGATGGCTCAGCTGCGGCGCGAGAACGCCCTTTTGCTGCACGAGCTGAACAGCGCCGACACCGGGCGCAGGTTGCGCAACCAACTGATCGGCAGCTCCGACGCGATTGCCGATGTGCGGCGGGTGCTGGATCAGGTCCGCGATGTCAGCACGCCGGTTCTGATCACCGGCGCCTCTGGCACCGGAAAGGAAGTCGCGGCGCGGCACCTGCACGCAGCCTCGGACCGGGCGGCGCATCCCTTCGTGCCGATCAACTGCGCTTCCATTCCGGCAGAGATGATAGAATTCGAACTCTTCGGCCATGCGCCCGGCGCTTTCCCCGGCGCGCAAGGTGGACGTGAGGGGCTGCTGCCCTCGGCACAGGGCGGAACCGTGTTCCTGGACGAGATCGCAGGTCTCAGCGCGTCGGCGCAGGCGGCATTGTTGCGGGTGCTGGAGGATGGCTTGGTCCGCCCTGTTGGCACCGAACGCAGCACCCAGCTGGATGTGCGCTTTGTCGTCTCGACCAGCAAATCGCTGAAGGACGAAGTCGCCGCCGGGCGTTTCCGCGAGGATCTGTTCTTTCGCCTCAATGTGATCGAAGCGGTGATGCCCCCGCTTAGCCAGCGCGGCACCGATGTGGTGGAACTGGCCGAGTTGTTCGTGCAGGAGATCGCCGAGCAGTTGACCCGCGCGCCCTTGCAGATCGATCCCCGTACCCGCAGTGCCCTGCTGCGCCACAAGTGGCCGGGCAATATCCGGGAGCTGCGCAACTTCATCGAGCGCTCTTTGATCTTTGGCAGCTTTCCCCTGGAAACGCTGGCCCACCCGGCGGACGGCAGCGGCCAGATCGAACCGCTGGATCAGATCGAGCGGCGCGAGATCCTGCGCGCGTTGGAGGCTGTCGATGGCAACCGCTCGGAAGCCGCCCGCAGGCTGGGCGTGTCGCGAAAGACCATCGACCGCAAATGCGCCTCCTGGGGACTATAAGCCGGGAATCGTCCATCCCCTCGCGCTCTGGCGCCCTCTGCCGACACCGCTGCTGGCACCTGATCACGCATATTTTTACCGAATTGAACAACCGGACAAACTGGCGCAAATTTTACCCCCTGGCTGGGAAACAATTTCCAAAATGTCCAAATTACCCCGGGTCGCGACTATAGCGCCCCGACAAAACGTCAGCGTAAGTTATTGTTTTTTATATTTAAAACATTGACGCACCCCTTCACAACAGCCGAAGACTACCACGTCGCATGCGCTCGCATGCCCAGCTTCGGCAGCCGACCTCGGGGAGGAGAGAGACGCCAGCCGGTCAATAATTTGGAGGATAATCCATATGAGTTCCGCACCCAATCGGGGGCCGCTTTCCTTTCTGCTGAAGGAAAACATCGTCGCAGGCCCCGGCTTCAACCGCTGGCTGGTACCCCCGGCCTCGATCGCCATTCACTTGTGCATCGGCTCGGTCTACGCCTGGTCCGTATTCAACCCTGCTCTGACGCGCCAGCTGGGCGTTGTCAGCCCCGCTGCTGACGACTGGAGCCTGACCTCGGTGGTCTGGATCTTCTCGGTCGCCATCGTGTTCCTCGGCCTGGCTGCTGCCTTTGCCGGCAAATGGCTGGAAAAAGTTGGCCCGCGCATGGTCGGCACCGTTGCTGCCTTCTGCTGGGGCGGCGGTTTCCTCATCGGCTCGGCAGGGATCGCCAGCCATCAACTGTGGCTCGTTTACCTTGGCTATGGCGCCCTCGGCGGCTGCGGTCTGGGTCTTGGCTATGTCTCGCCGGTTTCGACCCTTCTGCGTTGGTTCCCGGACCGTCGCGGCATGGCAACCGGCATGGCGATCATGGGCTTTGGTGGCGGCGCGATGATCGCAGCCCCGGTCAAAGGCTGGCTGCTGTCCATCTATGCCAAGGCACCTGAATACCTTGGCACGCGCGAAGCCATCGACACCGTGATCGAAGGCGGCCGAGTATTTGCCCAGACCGCAAACGGCATGGTTGAGGTTGTCATCGCATCGGCGTCCCAGGCGGCAGCCCTGCCCGGCGGCGGCGAGGCTGGCGTCTATGTGGTTGGCACCGGCGACACCGGCGCATCCTCCACCTTCCTGACCCTTGGCATCGTCTATTTCATTGTGATGATCATCGCCTCCTTCAGCTATCGCGTTCCTGCAGAGGGCTGGAAACCCGAAGGTTGGGAGCCGAAACCGGCCGCTTCGGGTCTGATCACCAAGAACCACGTCCATATCGACCAGGCGCTGAAAACACCGCAGTTCTGGCAGCTGTGGGTGATGCTGTGCTTCAACGTGACGGCTGGCATCGGTGTGATCGGCGTCGCCAAGACGATGATGTCGGAAATCTACGGCACCACCATGCCGCTGATCGTGACCGCGGCTTTTGCCTCGACCTATGTTCTGATGATTTCGGTCTTCAACATGGTCGGCCGCTTCTTCTGGGCCTCGACCTCTGACTTCATCGGGCGCAAGAACACCTATCACGCCTTCTTCATCCTTGGCACGATCCTGTACCTGTCGATCCCATATTTCGCGACCGCAGGCGCAGCAAACCCGTCGATGTTCTACCTGATCGGCTTCTACGTCGCGACGATGATCATCTTCTCGATGTATGGCGGCGGCTTTGCCACCATCCCGGCCTATCTGGCGGATATGTTCGGCACCATGCACGTGGGCGGCATTCACGGCCGGTTGCTGACCGCATGGTCCACCGCCGGTGTGCTTGGTCCGCTTGCGATCACGTCCTTGCGTCAGATGTCGGTGAACAATGCGATTACGGATCTTGCCGCCAAGGTAGATGCGCAGGCCTTTGAAACAGCCTTTGGCGCGCCGGTGTCGCAGCTGGACGCTCTGGTGTCCGCGAAGACGGTGACAATCGCCAAGCTGATGGAGATCGCACCGCAGGGCATCGTCGATCCGACGCCGAGCCTTTACAATACGACCATGTATTGCATGGCGGGTCTGCTGATTGTGGCCTTCTTTGCCAACCTCCTGATCCGGCCGGTGGGCTCGCACCACCACCACCCGGAAACCGGCGCAGCACCCTCACCCGCCGAGTAACTCCAAAAAAATCCCAGAACCTGAAGGGGGCCTGTAAGCGCAGGCTCCCTTTTTGCATTTATCGCCATGCACGGCCCGTGCGCCGGTCACGCCCGTAAGGTTCGCGTAAGCGGCACCACCCATATCGGGCGCCAACCCTGTACAAGTATCGCAAGGAGCGTGTCATGCAGATCCTCAGGAAACTCGCCGTTCTGGTCACAGCCATCGGGCTGGCAACGCCGGTATTGGCCTCTTCCCCACCCAGCCAGGGCGCATTGCGCTTTGACGTCATTCGCAAGGGCAAGGATATCGGAGAGCTCAGCTACAGCTTTTCAGGCTCTGCCGCCAAATACTCCGTCCAGGTCGTCACCGATATCGCCGTCAAGATCCCGCTGATCCGCGTCAATGCCTATGCCTTCAAGCAGAACAGCGTCGAGACATGGGCAAATGGCAAGATGACCTCGATCCGCTCGGCCACCGATGATGACGGCGACGCGCATCAGATCAGCGAAAAGGGGCGTGGCCTGCTGCCCGCAAGCCTGTGGAACGATGATATTCTGAAACGCCGCCAGTTACTCAACACCATCGACGGTACCGTCATGTCGGTGCGGGTGATCGATCTAGGTGTTCAGAATGTCCCCACCCGCAGCGGCCAGCTGCGCGCCCATCACTATCGTATCTCAGGCGATCTCGAACGCGATGTCTGGTATGACCAGAACGGAGACCTTGCACATGTTTCCTTCAAGGCCGATGATGGGTCAACCGTGACCTACCTGCGCAAATAGGATCGCAGCCCATGCGGCTTCTCTATGTGGAAGACAACGAAAGGTTGGCGCAAAACACCTGTGCCAGCCTTGAAAGCAATGATTTCGTCGTCGACTGGGTGGCGACTGGCGCGGATGCGGTGCATTCCGCGCGCAGTTATTCCTATGACGCGATCATCCTCGACCTGGGCCTGCCGGACATGGACGGGCTGTCGGTGCTTGATGGGATCAAACAGGCCAATGCCGACACGCCGGTGATCATCTGCACCGCCCGTGATGCACTGGACGAACGGGTAAAGGGCCTCAATGCCGGATCTGACGATTATCTGGTCAAACCCTTTGACAGCAGCGAGTTGATCGCCCGCATCCGCGCCGTTCTGCGCCGCCCGGGCGGTGCGCTGGGGCTGAAGCTGAACCTTGGCAACATCCGCTTTGACACCAACGATCGTTCCGTTGAGATTGCTGGCCAGCCCGCCCGGTTTTCCCGTCGCGAGCTGGATTTGCTGGAGGTCTTCATGCGCCGCAAGGGGCGCATCCTGTCCAAGGACAGCATTGAGAACGCGCTTTACGGATTTGATGCGCCGCCGACGCCGAACGCCATCGAAGTCGCGATTCACCGGCTGCGCAAGAAACTGCAGGATCTGGGCGCCGCAAGCACCGTCCACACGCTGCGGGGCATCGGCTACCTGATGGAAGACGACGGTCAATGAAGGCCCTCACCCAGTCTGCCCATGCCCCCCTTGGCGGACCGGGCTCACTGCAGCGCAAGCTGACAGTCAATATCGTCCTGGCGCTGCTGCTTGCCATCGCAATGTCCGTCACGATCCTGATCTCCGAGTTTTTCGAACATCTGGAAGAAAACCTCGAAGAGACCCTGCTGCGCGAAGCAAACGAGGTTCTGGTTCAGGCCGACCCGGAGGCGGAGAATTATGGCCTGCCGGTGCAATCGCTCCGGTTTCGCGGCGCCGAGGGCGCCTATCGCTATACGGTGTTTGGTCCGGAGATGGAGCTGCTCGCGGGCGGTGAGACCTCTCCGCAAATCAAGGCGCAGATTGCACCGCTGTCGCTTGGCACCGCTGCCGAGATTGACCTGCCGGGAGAGCGGCGCGGCATGGCGCTGTGCGGCATCAATGCAGGGCTGAAGATCTGCGTCCTTGCCTCGGCCTATGCCCCCATCGCCGATACCAGCATCCTTGATGCCATGTGGCACGAGGTAGAAGAGCAGATCATCTGGATCGTTCTTGGCGCGGTGCTGGTACTGTCATCGGCGCTGCTGGCGGCGCGGCTCTCCCTGCGGCCGCTGGATCGCGTCATGCAGCAGGCCGGCAGTATCGGCCCCGACGCCCCGGACCAGCGCCTTTCGCCCGAAGGATTGCCGTCCGAGATCGTGCCCCTCGTCGCTGCCGTTAACAGCGCCTTTGCCCGGCTGGAAAAAGGCTACCGGTCGCAGCGCGAGTTTTCCTCGAATGTGGCGCATGAGGTCCGCACCCCTCTCGCGGTGCTGCACTCCAGCGTCGATACCATCGGTGACGCCGAGGTCCGCCAACGCCTCAAACAGGATCTGAAACAGCTAGAGCAGATCTTTGAACAGCTGATCGATCTGGCCCGCGCCGATGCTCTGGAACCCTCGACCTTTCAGGAAATTGCTCTGGACGATCTGGCGGTGCAGATATCCTGCGCTCAGGCCCCGAACGCCATCCGCGCGGGCAAAAGCCTGGCCGTCACCGGCGCCAAGGGCGTCCGGATCCGCGGCAATGAGGGCCTTCTGGCCATCGCGCTGGACAATCTCGTGCGCAATGCGCTGATCTATTCGCCCGCCGGAACCGAGGTTGAAATCTGCGTCATGGCAAATCCACCCGGCATCGCGGTTCTGGATCGCGGTCCCGGAGTGCCCGAAACGGAACGCGAGGCGCTGTTCGAACGCTTCAACCGCGGCTCCGAGCCGGGCCGGGGCAAGGGCTCGGGAATTGGCCTGGCCATTGTAAAGGCCGTGGCCGAGGCCCATGGTGCCCGGGTCGACATTGCCGACCGGGATGGCGGTGGCAGCCGGTTCAGCACCGAATTTTCATAAAACATCACAGATACCTGACCTGCTCCGCCCATGGTTCTGCGAACCTGTAAGCGGGCTGTAAGCCTAGCGCGCGATTTCCCTAGACAACAGGAAATCCAAGCGAGGCGCTCCATGCGAATTGAGTTTTTGACGCCGACCTCTCCCGGCCGTGAAGCCGCTGAGGCCCATATCCGTGACGTTTACGACACCACCTATGCGGCGCAGGTCAAAGGCTTTGCCCCGGTTCTGGCAGCAGCCTCCAACGCAGAGGGTAAGATCCTCTGCGCGGCCGGGATCCGCACGGCGCAGGACGGTTTTTTCTCGGACTGCTACCTGAATGGCGATTTCTGCGAGGTCCTGAAGGAACGCACCGGACGCGATATCCACGCCAGCCAGATCATGGAGGTAACATCCCTGGCCTCGGTGTCGCCCTTTCCGGTATTGCCCCTGCTCGACCGCATGATCGACTGGGGACGGCAGCAGGGCGTGGTCTGCGGCGTATTCACTGCCACCCTGCCCCTGCGCCGCCTGCTGACGCGCACCGGGCTGGGCTATATCCCCCTTTGCGCCGCTGCGGCGGACCGCGTGGCAGATCCGGACAGCTGGGGCAGCTATTACGACACCGATCCCTGGGTCTGCGCCTTCATCGAGACCGAGACGGATCTGGCATTGCTGACGCCCGGCACCGCTGCGCCTGCATCACTGCCGGGCCTTCAGGGAGGCGCTGCATAATGGACATGGTATTCGAGGCCCTGTGGTGTCACGCGGCAGAGCACCCGCAAACGGTTGCCTTTTCCGGCGATGGCGACAGCCTGACCTGGGCCGATCTTGCCGCCGAAGTCACCGCGCTTGCGGCGCGGCTGGACGGTGCGCCGCGTACCGTTGGCATCGCCCTTCCGGGCGGCTGCGCCTATGTAGTGGCCGATCTGGCGCTAACCCTCACCGGCCGTCGGCAGGTGCCGCTGCCGTTTTTCTTTGCGCCCGAGCAGATTGCCCATGTGATCAAGGACGCCGGGATCGGCGCCCTTATCACCGCACCCGAAACCGCCGGGCAAAGCGCTTTGCCGGAGATCCCCCTGTCGCTCGGCCATACCGGTGCTGGAGCGCGGCATAACCAGACCTCGGCAGCCTCCAAGGCAGAGCGGATCATCTACACCTCCGGCTCCTCTGGGCGCCCGAAGGGCGTTGTCATCGGAAGCAGCCAGTTGCAGGCCTCGCTGAATGCACTGCTGCCCGTGGTGGCCCCGACGCACACCGACCGCCACCTGTCGATCCTGCCCTTGGCGCAGCTTCTGGAACAGATCTGCGGGATCTTCCTGCCCATTCTGGCGGGCGCGGAAACCCGGTTTGACTTCAACGCCACGCGCACTCTGTTCGGCGCCGAAATCGGACCATTGACCGCCGCCTTTGCCCGCGAAAGGCCCACCACCAGCCTGCTGGCGCCCGCGCTTCTGGGGCGCTGGGTTCAAGACCTCAGCAGCAAGGACGGCCGGGCGCCCAACTCACTACGCTTCGTGGCCGTCGGCGGCGCTGCCAGTTCGCCCGCGCTGTTGCACGCCGCCGAGGCTGTCGGCATCCCGGCGCACGAAGGCTACGGTCTGTCGGAATGCTGCGCCGTGGTGGCTATGAACCGCCCCGGACACAATGCCATCGGCACCGTCGGAGAGATTCTGGAGGGGCTCGACGTTCAGATCATCGACGACGAGATCACCGTCGCAGGCCCCACCGTGATGACCGGGTATCTCAATGGCGATCCGCCCCCTGCCCGCTGGCACACCGGCGATCTAGGCCGCATCGAAAACGGGCGTCTGATCGTGGACGGGCGCAAGGACGCGCTGATCGTCACCGGCGCCGGACGCAACATCTCACCCGAGTGGGTCGAGCAAAGGATCAACGCCGATCCCCGCGTCGTCAGCTCGGCCCTTGGTCTGCACCAGGACGGATCGCTGGTTCTCGTGGTCGCCGCCGTGGCTCCGATCAGCGGCACAGACATCGCCGCCGCACTGGAAGGGATCCCGCCCTATGCGCAGCCTGCGGCGGTAATCCTGACCTCTCCGACAGAGCCGGGCCTGCTCTTTGCGGCAGGCACCCCGAACCGCGCCGTCGCCGCCCGGATTATCAACGACCGCCCGGCGCAGCCTCTTTCCCAGACAGCCGAAAGCCTTGCCTCATGACCCAGAAAAAGACCGTTCTCATCACCGGCGCGGGATCCGGCATCGGCCGGGCGCTGACGATGGAAGCCGCACGCCTTGGCCATGTGCCGCTGATCACCGGACGCAGCCGGCACAAGCTGGAAGAGACCGCCACGCTCGCAGGATTGCCTGAGAGCGCCATCCTGCCCGCAGACGTGACCCTTGCTGAGGATCGCGCAAGGCTGGTGGTGCAGGTCGGTGGGCGGCTTGATATCCTGATCAACAATGCCGGCTGCCTGACCGTCGGACGGCTGACGGATCTTGGCGACGCTCAGCTGCAGGCGATGACCGACACCAACCTGATGGCCCCGATCGCGCTGACCCGGGACCTGTTGCCCGCGCTACGCGCAGGTCAGGGACGCGTGGCAAACATCGGCTCTGTCTTCGGCGATATCGCCTACCCCTATTTCGCGGCCTATTCGGCGACGAAGTTCGGCCTGCGGGGCTTTTCTGACGCGCTGCGGCGCGAATTGTCTGGCAGCGGCGTTGGCGTCACCTACATCGCCCCGCGCGCCGCCCGCACCGCCGCCGAAAACGAGTTCGGCGCCCTGATCGAACCGCTGGAGATGACGCTCGACAGCGCGGAACGGGTGGCTACAGAAGCCTGGGAGGCAATCCGCAAAGGCAAACGCGAGAGCTTTCCCCGCGGCAAAGAGCGGTTCTTTGTCAAAGTCCAGCGGCTGTTCCCGCAGCTGGTCGACCGCTCTGTCGGGGCTCAGGCCCGCACCGAGAAAACCATCGCCGCCCTGGACAGCCTGCGCCGCGTCTAGACCCTTCTGATTTCAAGTAGAAAGACCAATCATGACCTATACCGTGATCCGCGCCGCGCGCACCGGCAGCCAGATCGACGCCCCCGCCATTGCCGCCGTCCGCGACCATCTGAGCCGCGACGGCTGGGCGCTGCTGCGGGGCTTTGATGTCGACATGGCCGCCTTCAGCGCCCTGACAGCCGAGCTGTGCAGCACCATCACCTTTGACCCCGCACGGGAATTTTCCGAGCGCAACACCCAGATGGTGGATGCCGGGCTTGGCCCGATCGGGTTGCATATCGAAAACGGCAACACCCCGGTCTGCCCCGATATCGTTGCCTTCTATTCCGCCAAGGCCGCCTTTGAAGGCTCGCAAACCACGATCTGCGACGGGCGCGATGTGCTGGCCAGCATGTCGGAGGCGCAGCGCGCCCGGTGGAGCCAGCCGATGACCGTCTCGCGCAAGCTGCCGGAACTTTTGTGGAAACGCTACCTGGCCAATGAACACCCCGCGATCTCGGAACCTGAAGAGGTGACCGAAGAGCATATCCTGCAATTCAAGGCAGCGATCCCGAACCAGGATTTCGACATGCATGAGGATGGCTCGCTCACCTATCATATCACGCTGAACCCGGTGCGGCCCTCGGCCCTGTCCGGCGCTGCAGGCTTTGCCAATGCGGTTCTGGGCCCGTCGCACAATTACGAGCCGCCCGTCTACCGGCTGGCAGATGGCAGCCTAGTCAGCGCCGAAGAGATCGAGGAGCTGCGCGAACTGGCCGAAGACCGCACCACCGAGATCAACTGGCAGGACGGCGATATCGCTGTGCTCGACAATACCCGCATCATGCACGGGCGTCGAGCGATCAAGGATCAGGATCGCCAGCTGTTCATCGGCATGGGCCGGGTCTGATTATAGTCCCTCTGTGCCCTCACCCGTTGCCGGGAAACCGGCTGCGGGTCCGGTTGGCAAAGGCCACCAGCGACAGCATCACCGGCACCTCGACCAGCACACCGACCACGGTGGCCAGCGCGGCGCCGGAATTCAGCCCGAACAGCGAGATCGCAACTGCAACCGCGAGTTCAAAGAAATTCGAGGTGCCGATCAGGGCGCAAGGCGCGGCGATCCGGTGCGGCACCTTCAGCGCGAAGGCCGCGCCATAGGCCAGCGCGAAGATCCCATAGGACTGGATCAGGATGGGCACCGCGATCAAGGCGATAACCTCGGGCCGGTCCAGGATTACCTGCCCCTGCAGGCCGAACAGGATCGTCACCGTCGCGATCAACCCGATCACCGACCAGGGTTTGACGTGGGCCTGAAACCCCTCAATCCGCGCCGCGCTGCCCAGCCTTTTCCGGGTCCAGATCCCGGCCAACAGCGGTAGCAGCACAAAGAGGATCACCGACAGAACCAGCGTTTCCCAGGGCACCTCGATATCTGTGACGCCCAGCAGGAAGGCGACGATGGGCGCAAAGGCAAAGACCATCACCACATCATTCAGAGACACCTGCAGCAGGGTGTAATTCTCATCCCCGCGCGTCAGCTGCGACCAGACGAAGACCATCGCGGTACAGGGCGCCGCCCCCAGCAGGATCAGACCGGCAATGTACTGCTGCGCATCCTCGGGCGATACCAGATCGGCAAAGATGCCTTCGAAGAACAACACCCCCAACAGCGCCATGGTGAAGGGTTTGATCAGCCAGTTGACCACCAGCGTGATGCCCAGACCCCGCGGCTGTTTGAAAGCATCCTTCACCGCGGCGGGATCGACGCCGACCATCATCGGATAGACCATCGCCCAGATCAGCACCGCAACCACCAGATTGACCCGCGCCAGTTCCGCCGCCGCAATCATCTGCACCAACGCCGGTGCGATATTGCCGATGACGATGCCTGCCACCATGGCCAGCGCGACCCAGACGCTCAGATATCTTTCAAAGATGCTCATGGTGCGACCTCCGCCCCTTCGACATGCAGTTTGCCTGCAGCAAGCGCCGACAGCGCCACCATTAGGGCCGCCGTCCCGAGAACAAGCGCCAGCCCCCCGGCCTGATAGGTTAGCCCGGACAGAAGCGTACCAGCGAGACGCCCGCCCGCATTGGCCATGTAGTAGAACCCGACATCCATCGTCACCCGCTCAGCCTTGGTGAAGGCGAGGATCAGGTAGGAATGTAGCGAAGAGTTCACCGCGAACAGCGCCCCAAAGGCCAGAAGGCCAAGGACCAGAACAGCGGTCATCCAAGGCTGCGGCGCCGGGGACATCCAGACGGCAAGGGTCAGCGCCGCAGGCACGGTAAACAGTGCCAACGCCCAGCTACGCGCGGCGCGGATCAACGCAGCTTGGGGGCGTTTCGCAGCCCCGAGCAGCCAGGGTGCCGCCGCCTGCACCGCGCCATAGAGGATGATCCAGACTGCCATGAATGTGCCGATCATGAAAAAGGCCGCGCGGTTGCCCGCTTCGGTTCCATCCGACAGCACCGCGTAGAAATAAATCGGGATGCCCACCACGAACCAGACATCGCGCGCGCCGAACAGAAACACCCGCGCCGCCGACAGCCAGTTCACATTGGCGGATTTCGAGAACACCTCGGAAAACTTCGCGCCCTTTCTCCCGGTCCGTAGTCCCGGTGGCATCAGCATCACGATGGCGGCAAAGACCAGCGCCAGAACCATGGCCATGGCAATGATCGACCAGCTAAACCCAAGCGTCGCCAGCAGCGCCGCACCCAGCAAAAAGCCCAGGCCCTTTACCGCGTTCTTCGATCCGGTCAGCACCGCCACCCAGCGAAACAGCCCTCCGTTTGCGGATGGCGCCAGCAGTTTCACCGCCGATTTCGACGACATCTTGGCCAGATCCTTGGCCACGCCCGAAATGCCTTGCACACACATCACGAAGACGACCGAGACACCGATGGCCCAGTCCGGATCAAGCTGCGTCAGCGCGCCCAGCGCCGCGATCTGCAACGCCAGCCCGGCATAAAGCGTCGCCGCCAGCCCGAACCGCGCCGCGATCCAGCCCGCCGAAAGGTTCGTCACCATCCCGGCGATCTCATATAGGACAAAGAGATAGGCCAGCTGCACAGGGGAAAACCCCAGCGTGTGGAAATGCAGGAGGACCAGCATCCTCAGCGCCCCATCGGTGAGCATGAAGGCCCAATAGGCCGCCGTCACCGCGATATAGGCCGACAGACCCTCAGGGCGATGGTTCACAGTGAGGCTCCGACCATTAGGGCCACATCGACAAGGCGCCAAGCGTAGCCCATTTCATTGTCATACCAGGCATAAACTTTCACCTGGGTGCCATTGATCACCATTGTGGAGGGCGCATCGATGATCGAGGAGCGCTGATCATTGGTGTAATCGGTCGAGACCAGCGGGCGGGTCTCATAGCCAAGGATGCCCTCCAGCTCCCCTTCGGCGGCCGCTTTGAACAGGGCGTTTACTTCCTCGGCCGTGGTTTCACGCTCCACCTCGAAAACACAGTCGGTGAGCGAGGCATTCAGCAGCGGTACCCGCACCGCATGGCCATTCAGGCGCCCGGTAAGCTCCGGATAGATCAGCGTGATTGCCGTGGCGCTGCCGGTGGTTGTCGGGATCAGCGAATTCAGCGCCGAGCGCGCCCGGCGCAGATCCTTGGCGGGGCGGTCGACGATCGTCTGGGTATTGGTGACATCGTGGATGGTGGTGATGGAGCCGTGCCGGATACCCAGATTTTCGTGGATCACCTTGACCACAGGCGCCAGGCAATTGGTGGTGCAACTGGCAGCCGTCACAATGCTATGGCGCGCCGGATCATAGGTGCCCTCATTGACGCCATAGACGATATTGGCCGTATCGCCATCCTTGACCGGGGCGGAGACCACGACCTTTTTAACGCCCGCGTCGAAATAGGGGGCAAGCTTGGCCTCTGTCTTGAACACACCGGTGCAGTCGATGACCACATCCACGCCGTCGAGCGGCAGTTTGGACAGATCGGAGGTGCCGATGAAGGGAAGACGCATGTCATTGATCGTCACGCTGTCTGCATCATGGGAAAACTCTGCATCCCAGCGCCCATGCACCGTGTCGAACTCCAAAAGATGTGCGTGCATTTCCGGATCACCCACCGCGTCGTTAATCCAGGCGATTTGCGCGCCCTGCTCCAGCAGCGGTTTCAGGGCAAGTTTTCCGATCCGGCCAAGGCCGTTCACAGCATATGTGGTCATTGGGTGTCTTCCTGTGCTTGGCTGGCGATATCATCCACCGCGTGTTGCAGGGCGATGCGGTCCAGGGTTTCGATGGGCAGCGCCGTAAAGGCCTCGATCCGGCGTTTCAGCGCGCCATAGGCCTGATGAAAGGCAAGGCTTTTCTCGGCATCAGTGCCTTCGGCCTTGACCGGGTCCGGCATGCCCCAGTGACCGCTGATCGGCTGACCGTCCCAGGCGGGGCATTCCTCGTTTGCGGCCTGATTGCAGACGGTAAAAACGAAATCCATCTGCGGCGCACCGGGACTTGTAAACTCAGACGTGTTCTTGGCCCGCAGATGCGCGGTGTCATGCCCCTTGGATTGCAGCACCTCCACCGCGAAGGGATTCAGATCTGACTGGGGGCGGGTTCCGGCGGAGTAGACGTTGAACCGATCCGACGCGCGACCGCGCAGGATGCTTTCGGCAAAGATCGAGCGGGCGGAATTTCCGGTGCATATGAATAGCACGTTGTATTTGCGCGCGGTCATGGCGGGATGCCCTGTTTGGGGGGAAGTGGCGGCGGGCAGGCAAAGGTCCGGACGCCCGCGGCAACAATCGAGCATCAGATAGTCAAAGGTTTGTTGCACCGCTGACATATCGACTGTGTAAAGCAGCGAGGTCCCGGCCCGTTCCTGCGTCACCAACCCCGCCTGCATTAGCGCAGACAGATAGGTGGACAGGGTGCTGGCCTTCAGATCCAGCGCCCCGGCGATTTCACCTGCGGGCATCCGGTCCGGATAGCGCCGCATCAGCAGCCGGAAAATGGCCAGTCGCTGTGGATGGCCGAGCGTGGTCAGGCGGGAGGGAATCTCTTTTTCCATACTTCATGAATATCGGAAATATAAAGCATGCTCCAGTGAAGATTTTGTAACGATCTGATGACACGGGCCTGACGACACGGGCCGAAATGAAAACCGCCCCCAGGATGGAGGCGGCTACAGGTTACAGAACGGCAAGCGGGGTTATTCCCATTCCATCTCCTCATAGACGGTCTGCGCATTGCGCCCGGCCAGGCTGTCGAATTGCTCAAGCCCGGCAAAGGCAGACTGATCGATCCCGGGCGCGTCCATGATGTCGCCGCCCTCTTCGATAAGGGTACCGATCTGGGAGCGCAGGTTCACAAGGTATTCGTAGGTGTCAGCGCGGGCCTGTTCCAGCGTGGTGGCATGGCCATGGCCGGGAACCACATGGGTCGGCTCATTGGCCGCCATCGCCTCAAAGGTCTCGATCCAGCTTTTGGCATTTGACTGCGGCCCGACGCCAAGGATCCGCTCCACATAAACAATATCCCCGGTGAACATCACATCCCGGTCCTTGAGCCAGACAAAACTGTCGCCCGGCGTATGGGCCTGCCCGTGATGGGTGATCTGGAAGGTCAGACCACCGACCATGAGATCATGACCCGTTTCAAAGGTCACATCGGCATAGCGCGGCTCGGTGCCTGCCAGTTCATCGCCCAATAGCTGCGAAAGCATCGTCATCTGCATAGACTGGCGGTCCTTGTGATCCGCCACGGCAGCCTCGGATGCGATCACGGTTGCGCCTTGCGCCTGCCAATAGCCATTGCCTAGCCAGCGGTGATCCTGCCCGCCGGTGTCGATCACATAGGTCACCGGCTGATCGGTGATCTGATCTATGGTGGCGTCAATCATCTCGGCACCTTTCCAGGAGCCGCCGGGATCCATCAGCACGACCCCTTCGGAGGTCACCACTACGCCGAAGGTGGCATTGTTGCCGAGGTTTTCAGTGTTGCGTTGGCTTTTCGGACCAACCAGCGCCCAGACATCATCGGTAACCTTCTGCACCTCCAGCACATCCGCGAAGGCGGCCAGCGGCAGGGCTGACAGAACAAGGGTCAAGGTAAGTGATTTCATGTGCAGCCCTCCCGGCATCTGCGCGCGTTCCCGTAAGACCCTGCCAGAGTGGGCGAGCGTCAGACAGAGGACCATCCGACGCAGACAAAAAGACTGGCCCGGCATGTCCGCCCGGGCCAGTTCATAATTTCAGGGCTAATACTCAGTCGCCGTCGGACACGCCCGCTTGCCGCAGCCGCGCCCGGCGCGCGCGATAGCTTGGCAACAGCACCAGAAGCCCCGCCAACACCAGAAGAGCCAGCGTCATCGGCCGGTCCAGAAGGAATCCCAGCCCGTCATAAAGCTGCATCGCCCGGGCAAAGTTATCCTCCAGCATTGAGCCAAGGATGAAGCCGATCAGCAAGGGGGCAAGTGGGTAATCCGCGAACCTCAGTATGGTCGCGCAGACGCCAAGCCCAACGAGGATCAGCAACTCGGTTGCGTTGTTCTGCCCGATGTAGGCCCCCATCAAGGTGAAGAACAGGATGAAGGGGATCAGGTAGTTGCGCGGCACCGCCAGCACCTTGGCAATGTAAGGGATCAGCGGCAGGTTCAGCACCAAGAGCACCAGATTGCCCACATACATGGAGATGATCACCGCCCAGAAGATCTGCGGCTCGTCGATCATCAGGCGCGGCCCCGGCGAGACATTGAGCGCGATGAGCGCACCCAAGAGGATCGCCGTGGTGCCCGATCCGGGAATGCCCAGCGTCAGCAGCGGCACGAAGGATCCGGTGCAGGCCGCGTTATTGGCGCTTTCCGGCGCCGCCAGCCCTTTGACCGAGCCTTTGCCGAATTGCTCCTGCTCCTCCTTGGGCGCAATGTTGCGCTCCACCGCATAGCCCAGGAAGGACGCAATCGTGGCCCCAGCCCCAGGCAATACCCCGATCAAAAACCCTTGGATCGATTGGCGACCGATCACCGGGGCAATCGCGCGCGCCTCGTCCCGCGTGATGCGCAGGTCCTTGATCTCGCTGCTGCCGCCGTCCGTCTTGGACCGGCTGGGATCCAGCACCAGATACAGCGCCTCGGGCAAGGCGAACATCGCCATGGCAAGGGTGATAAAACCAAAGCCGGACTGCAGATCCATGATCCCCATGGTGAAACGCGGCATATTGAACAGCGCGCCCTCGCCCACGGTGGCCATGATCAGCCCCAACAACGTCATCAGCAGCGCCTTCACCACCTGACCGGTTCCGGCAAAGGCCGCGATGGCCGACAGCCCCACCACCATCAGCGCAAAATACTCTGCGGAATGGAACAGCAGCGCCACGGTTGCCAGCGCGGGCGCAAAGATCATCAACAGCACCGCGCCGATGCTGCCCCCGCAGAAGGACGAGATCGCCGCCACCGTCAGCGCCTTGCCGGCCTTGCCCTGCCGCGCCAACGGATAGCCGTCAAACGAAGTCGCCACGGTCGAAGCAACCCCCGGCGCATTGATCAGGATCGACGAGGTCGAGCCGCCAAAGATCGCGCCATAATAGACCCCGGCCAGAAGGATCAGCGCCGCAGAAGGGTCGCCGATGGTGATCGCCACCGGGATCATGATCGAGATGATGCTCATCGGGCCCAGGCCCGGCAGCATGCCGATGAATGTGCCGATCAGACAGCCGCCGATCACCATCATCAGGTTCGTCAGGGAAAAGGCGCTGGAAAGGCCAATCATGATACCTTCGAACATATCAGCCTCCCACGCCAAAGAACATCGGCCAGGGGCTGAGGAAGATCCCCAGAACCTCTTGCACCAGATACCAGACGCCGCCCGCCGCAAGCGCCGCAATGGGCAGCAGGACGTGCAGCTTGCGCTCACCCAGGATCACCGCGCCAAGGGTCAGGAAGCCCACCGTGGAGATCAGGAACCCGGCGGGCCGCAGCAAGAGCGCATAGGCTACCATCAGAGCCAGAAGCGCCAGCGCCTGCCCCAGTTTATAATCGCCAAGCCGCCGGTGATCGATGTCGCCAACCTTGGGGCCGCTGTCGCCCTTTTGCGGGCTCAACACAATGATCAGGGCGCAAATGGCCGCCAGCACCGACAGGACCTTGGGAAAGGTGCTGGGCCAGATGGCATTGAATTTCATGAAGGGGGGAAGGCCTGCGTCCATGGTGAAATAGGCCGCATAGCCATAGGTGAGGCTGATCAGCAGGATGACCAGCGCGATCCATCGGTCAAGCGCCATGTTCTCCTCCGGGTACGTCTTGGAAAATGGAATGGCGTCGCCTGCCGGGCAGATCTATCGATGCCCCGGAGGCGACGCCGGTTTGGAAACGCGGGATCAGAGGAACCCGAGTTCCTGCATCAGCGATTTGATGACCTCTTCCTGACCTTCCAGGAACTTTTCGAAGTCCTCGCCGCTGTTGTGGATGTTGACCCAGCCGTTGCGAGCCCGCACCTCTTCCCATTCGGGCGTGTCGTACATCTTCGCGATGGCTGCCTGATAGGCTGCTTTGCGCTCTTCCGGCAGGCCGGGGGCGCCGAAGAAACCGCGCCAGTTGACAAAGCTCGCGTCTATGCCCTGCTCCTTCATGGTCATAGCATCGGCATAGGCCGGTACGCGGTCATCTGCGGTAACACCGATGATCTTCACCTCGCCCGCGTTGGCCAGATCGATGGCCTCGGAGAACCCGGTGGAAAGCGCCTTGATCTCGCCCGACAGCAGCGCCGCCATGGCCATACCGCCCGCGTCATAGGGGATGTATTTGACCTCAGTCGGGTTCTCGCCCGCTGCCTTCATCACCATGGCCGCGACCAGATGATCCATTCCGCCCGGAACCGAGCCGCCGCCGATGGCGGTGCCGCGCGGGTCTGCCTTGTAGGCGGCGATCAGGTCGGCCATGGAATTGATCGGGCTGTCCTTGCCCACCACAATGGCTGCGTAGTCGCCGATGGTGCCTGCAACCATGGTCAAGTCGCGGAAGTTATGCGGGAAGACCCCGGTCAGCGAACGGATCACGATGGGGGTAGAGTTCACCATCAAGGTGCCGTGGTTGCTATCGGCGTTCTCGATCAGGTAGCCGATGGCCTTGCCGCCGCCACCACCCGACATGTTCTCGAAGGATGCCGTGCCCACAAGTCCTGCCTTGGTCAGCGCCTCGCCGGTGCCGCGCGCAGTGCCGTCCCAGCCACCGCCGGCGCCGCCGGGAATCAGGAAATGGATGCTGTCGACGGCCATGTCTTCGGCCATCGCGGGTGCGCCAAGGGCAAGGGTCGCGGTCGCCGCAGCCATCAGGGCCCGTCGGGTCAAGGTAAATGTCATGTGTTGTCCTCCCATTTGACAAGTGGCGGCCAAGCCGCTCATGACTGAATGAAGAACACGCAAAGCTGACACGGACCTGTCACAGACCTGTCAGCATGCGCCGGATCAAGGACAAGGATGGGATGCGATTTCTGCTGGTTGAGGACAACATGAGCCTGGCAGCTGCGGTCTGTGACCGGTTGCGGATGGATGGCCATGTTGTCGACCATGCGCCAGGCGCCCGGGACGCCGAGGCATTTTCCGCAACCACGGATTACGATCTGATTTTGTTGGATATTATGTTGCCGGACGGGGATGGCCGCAGTTTCCTGAAAGCCCATCGCGCCCGCGAGGGAAAGACCCCGGTGATCGTGCTGACGGCGCGATCAGAAGTGTCGGACCGGGTCGGCGTGCTGGACCTTGGCGCTGACGATTACATCACCAAACCCTTTGATTTTTCCGAGTTGGAAGCCCGCTGCCGTGCGGTTCTGCGGCGTCAGGGCGGCAACAGTTCCAACCAGCAGCGATTCGCGAATCTGGTCTTTGATCCGCTGGCCGGCACGCTTGTGGTGGCCGGAACCCCGGTGCCGCTACGCAACAAGGAACTGCGGCTGCTAGAAATCTTCCTGAGCGCCCCGGACCGCATTTATTCCAAGGCAAAACTGGTGGACCGGTTGTTTTCCTACGACGAGGAAGTGTCGGAGAACGCCATCGAGGTCTATGTGGGTCGGCTGCGCAAGCGCCTTGCCGGATCCGGCGCAGCCATCGTAACCGTGCGCGGGCTGGGCTACCGGATGTCGCTGGCATGACCCCGCCGCAGCCCCCCGCACCCCAGCCCCCTCCCCTGCGCACCAGCGGATCGCTGCGGCGCCGGTTGATCCTGCAGGTGGTGATGAGCGCGGCGTGTCTGGCCACGATCCTGTTTTTCACCGTTCTTGTCTTTACGCGCGACGTGTCTCAGCGCACCCATGACAGCATCCTGCTCGCCTCGGCGACATCGATCATGGATTCGGTGCGGGTACAATCCGGCGCCGTCACCCTCGATATTCCCTATGCGGCGCTTTCGATGCTGGGCAATGTCAGCGACGACAGGGTGTTCTACAGTGTGCGTCAGGATGGCCAGCTGCTGACCGGATACGAAGACCTGCCGCAGACCGCCCAGCGCCCTGCCCCGGGAGATCCCGCCTTTGATACCGAAAGCTACCGCGGCAGCAGCCTGCGCATGGTGGCGCTGGTCCGGCGCCTGTCCCTGAACAACGGACCGGTCGATGTGGTCATCACCGTGGCTCAGACCCGCGAAGGACAGGCGGCCGAGCTGGGGCGGCTGACCCGCTGGGCCATGTTGATGGGCGGCGGTTTTTTCCTGATTTCCGCCCTGCTTGGTGTCTGGGCCGCACAATCCAGCATCCAGCCGCTGCACGCGCTCAGTGCCGTTGTCTCGCGCCGTGGTCCCAAGGACCTGCGCCCGGTCCGCCATGCGGTGCCCAGCGAAATGCTGCCACTGGTGCAATCACTGAACCGGTTTATTGAACGCCTGCGGGTCTCCCTCGCGCGATCCGAAGACTTCATCGCCGAGGCCGCGCACCGGGTCCGCACGCCGCTGGCCACGGTCCGGGCACAGGCCGAAATCACCCTGCGCCGAGTGGACAAGGCAGAAAATCGGGCCTCCTTGCGTGAGATGATCCGCGCTATCGACGAAAGCTCCCGCGCGGCGGGCCAGCTTTTGGATCATGCCATGGTGACCTTCCGCACCGACAGTCTGGAACGTAAGGAGGTGGCCCTTGACACGCTGACCCATGACCTGGTCGACCGGCTGCGGCCCGTGGCGGATCTGAAGGATATCGACCTGCAGTTTGCCTGCGACGGGGTTGCGCCGCTCTGGGGCGATGCCATTCTGATCCAGAACGCAGTGCGCAATATTCTGGATAACGCCATCAAATACGCCCCTTCGGAAACCAATGTTGAGGTCACGGTGCGGCAGGGACCGCTGGACGCCATCGTCTCGGTCCAAGATCAGGCAGGTGGATTTCCCGAAGACACAGATACAGCCGCCCTGACCGAACGGTTTGTGCGCGGCAGCAATGCCGCCGGGACAATCGGCTCCGGCCTCGGGCTGACCATTGCCCGCGAAGTTGCCGAAGCCCATGGTGGTAAGCTGGTCATCGCCCATTCAGATACAGGAGCCGGAGCATGCGTTTCCTTGTCTTTTCCCTTGCGCTGATGGTGTCGGCCCTGGGGCTGGCCTTGCCCGCATCCAGTTTTGAAGTAGAGGAATTCCGCCGTTTTGGCCCCGAGGGCGCCCCGGCGCTGCGGGTATTGTCCACCACGGACATGGATGTTCTGGCGCCGCTGGTCGAGAGTTTTCTTGCGGACAGGCCGGGCACCGCCATCGAATACACCACCGTCAGCAGCGCTGTTTTGATGGAGGTGGTGACCACGGGTTCGGGCCCGCAGGCGCGGTTTGATATCGCCGTCTCTTCTGCCATGGACCTGCAGACCAAACTGGCCAACGATGGCTATACCTGGCGCCACAGGTCTGCCGCGACCGACGTCATGCCGGACTGGGCGAACTGGCGTGATCATGTCTTTGCCTTTTCGCAGGAACCTGCATCCCTGCTGTTGTCGCGCGCCGCCTTTACCGGGCTGGAACTGCCCCGGACCCGACAGGATCTGATCCGCCTTCTACGACAGAACCCCGATCGGTTCCGGGGCCGTATCGGCACCTATGACATCGCCACCAGCGGCCTTGGTTATCTGTTCGCCACCCAGGATGCGCGGACCTCGGATTCTTACTGGCGCCTGATGGAGATCTTTGGCGGGCTAGAGGTGCGGCTTTACTGCTGTTCGGGGCAGATGATCCGCGATGTCGCGCGCGGAGATCTCGCCATCGCCTATAATGTGCTGGGCAGCTACGCGCTGGCGCGCACTGACCTGACAGACAGTATCGAGATCATCGATCCGCAGGATTACACCAACATGATGCTGCGCACCGCCGTGATCCTGGAAAATGCCGAGCAGCCGGATCTGGCCGGAGCCTTTGTCGATCATTTGTTGCAGGCGGCCTGGGGTCCTGACCCCGATCCCGGCTACCCGTTTCACCGCTACCCGGTCGAAGCCAGCGATCACAGCGCGCCCCTTCGGCCGATCCAGCTGGGGCCGGGGCTGCTGGTGTTCCTGGATCGACTGAAGCGGGCGCGGTTCCTGAACGAATGGCACAGCGCCGTCAGTCAGAAATAGCCTGCGCGCGCCGCTTCACATCCAGCGCGGATCGTCCACCTCTAGCGGGAAATGCCGCGGCAGCAACCCTGCCTGGAACCAGTTGATGAAGCTGTAGATGGAATAAACCGGTACCCCAGTGACCTTGCGCAGGTCCCGCGCATAGGGAACCATATTGGTGCATTCCAGCACGATGGCGCCAACGTCCGGATAGCTTTGCATCATGCCAAGACCCGCATCGATCATGTCAAGACGGCAGGCCGCGAAGTCGATTGTCGGCTTGTCCCCCAGAAAATCGCGGGTCATGCAGCGCCCGCCATCGGTTCCCACCACCGGCGTGTCCGGCGGCGCCCCCGCAGCGGCCAGATGCTCCGGGCCCAGCGCCTCTTCGGAGATCGTCAGAACGCCACAGCGTTTCCCGGCGGGCAGCAGGCTTTGCACCATCGGCACCTGCATCAATGAGGATGTAGCCACCGGCACGCCAAGCGCCGATTTCACCTCCTCCTGTATCAGCGACAGGAAACCGCAAGTGGTGGTGATACCATCGCAGCCCGAACGGATCAGGTCATGCCCCGCCTCGATAAAGCGCTCGGCCAGGTCAGATGGGTCATTGCGCACCACCCGGTCGGGACTGGCGCCTTCGACAACACGATACTGCACCGGAAAATCCCAGGTCAGCGCATTTCCGACATCGCCATGCACCCGTGGAAACTGCGTTTCCAGCATCAGGATCCCAACAGTCGCTCCGTAAACCGTCTTTCCACCGCGCTCCATATCCGTGCCCTCCCGCTTTGCGTTCTCAAACAGTCATAAATCGTAAAATTATCATAAACTCACGCGATAGCAGGCCCTCAAGTCAACAGATAAGCGTCGTTGAGATAACCCGTTGTGGCCTCTTCGATGCAGGTATGCCCGCGCGGGATCAATCTGACACGGCCAGGGTATAGGACACCAGCGCGGTTTTCAGCCGGTCCAGAAATTCCTGACCGATCGCCGAAAGCGGTCGTGCGCTTGAGGTGATGACGGCCATTTCCATCAGGATTGCGGGCTTAAACCGGCGCGAGACAAAGCCGCCGTCCCGGTCGAAATCCAGCACGAAGGGATCAATGATGGCAACGCCCATGCCTTCTTTGACGAAACTCAGCAGGTTCTTGAACAGATGCGCATGGACCCGCGCCCGCAGCGGCACCCCCGCCTGCAGAAACGCTTCACGGGTGCGGCGGTGGGTCATGTGATCCGGCCCCATCACGATAAACGGTTCGCCCTCCAGCAATTCTGGCGTGATTACCTCGTGCCGGGCCAGCGGGCTGGCCTCCGGCATGGCGATGCGACATTCCACGGTGACCGGATGCACATCCAGCGCATCATACAGAAGCGGCATTTCGCAAATGCCGATCTCGAACAGGCCCGACAGCACCCATTCCTGTATCTTGGACGAATATTGCGACTGGAAGGAAATCGACAGATCCGGCCGGTCACGGGCAAATTCGGCGATCAGCCGCGGCATGAAACCAAAGGACATCGAATGCTGCGAGGCAACCTGCAGTTGGCCGACCTGCTTGTTCTGCAAATCGATCACCGCCTGGGTCACATGATCAAAGCCCCGCACCACGGTATCGATTTCCCGGAACAGCAGCGTTGCCTCGGGCGTGGCGGTCAGCCGCCCCTTGACCCGTTCGAACAGTTTGATCCCGGTCTGCCGCTCCAGTTGACTCAGCAGATTGGAAATGCCCGGCTGCGAAATCCCAAGGGTCGCCGCCGCCCCAGTGACGGTTCCGGTTTCCATCACTGCATGAAAAGCCTGCATCTGTCGGAATCTGAGGTTCATATCACAATCATATCATTTTTCCTGATACCCCTGCCAGATAATAGTATTTGAAATGATATAATTCCCTATGCATGGTTGGCCAAAACCAGCAGAGACAATGACAGAAATCATGACCACCTACAGTTTCGCAGAACGGCCCCCCGCATGAGCGTGCCGCAGACCATCGTGATCGGCGCGGGCATTGTCGGCGCCGCCACCGCCATCTGGCTGCGCCGCGCAGGCCATGAGGTGACACTCATTGACAAGGGCGAGCCGGGCATGGGCGCGTCCTATGGCAACGGCTGCATTCTGGCCAGCTGCGCCATTGTGCCGGTCACCACGCCCGGGCTGCTGCCCAAGGGGCCGAAATACCTGATGGACCCCAATTTCCCGCTGTTCATGCGCTGGTCCTACGCACCGAAACTGGTGCCCTGGCTGGTGAAATACCTGTCGCATGCCAACGATGGTGACACCCGCCGCATCGCCAAGGGGCTGACCCATGTTATCGGCGACAGCGTCGAACAGCATCAGGCCCTGACCCGTGGCACCCCCGCGGCCAAATGGGTGCAGGAAAGCGACTATTGCTTTGCCTATGAAAACCGCGCGGCCTTTGACGCGGATAAATACGTCTGGGACCTGCGCCGCGAGGCCGGGTTCGTGCCCGAGTTGATCGAAGGCGCCGAAGTACAGGAACGGGAACCGATCCTTGCGCCCGAGATGAAGTTGCTCGCGGTGATGAAAAATCACGGCTTTATCCTCAACCCCGGTAAATATGTTCAGGATCTGGTGAAGTTGCTGCAAGAGATGGGCGGACGCTTCATACAGGCCGAGGTTAAGGATTTTGACCTGTCCGGTGGGCGCATCAGCGCCGTGGATACCGACAAGGGTCGCTTTGAATGCCGCGAGGCGGTGCTGGCCACCGGCGTCTGGTCCAAGCCACTGATGCAGAAACTGGGGCTCAAAGTGCCGCTGGAGGCGGAGCGCGGCTATCACATCGTCTTCAAGGGGCCCAGCCAGACCCCCAACAATCCGATGATGCTGGCCTCGGGGAAATTCGTTGCGACCGCGATGGATCAGGGGCTACGCTGCGCGGGTGTGGTGGAGTTCGGCGGCCTCAGCGAAGAAAAATCCAAGGCACCGCTGGCGCTTCTGCGCCGCAAGGTCAAGCAGTGCTTTCCGCAGATGGTCGCGGAGAGCGAGGAAGAATGGCTAGGCTATCGCCCCGCGCCCTCGGACAGCCTGCCGCTGATCGGCGAGGTCGGCAGCACCGGCGTCTATGCCGCCTTTGGCCATCACCACGTCGGCCTGACCGGCGGCGCCAAGACCGGCCGTATGGTCGCCGATATGATCGCAGGCCAGCCCAGCAATATCGACCTGCGCCCCTATGAACCGGACCGGTTCGCCTGAGACGCCAAAATCATAAGAACCATAAAAAAGACCAACCAAAACAGGGAGATCAAAATGATCGCTAATTTCACAAAGACCGTCGCATATTCCGTCTCTGCCCTGGCCCTGTCGGCTGCGGCAGCCGCAGCGGAAAAATGGGACATGCCCATGGCCTATGCCGCCACCAACTTCCATTCGGAAATGGGCGTCGTATTTGCCGACAAGGTCCGCGACTATACCGGCGGTGAGATCGACATCACCGTGCATCCGGGCGGCTCGCTGTTCAAAGGCGGCGAGATCAAGCGCGCCGTGCAGACCGGGCAGGCCCCCATCGGCGAACGCTTCATGTCCGCCCATGCCAACGAGGCGCCGCTTCTGGGCTGGGACAACCTGCCCTTTGTCGCCACCACATACGCGGACAACGAAAAGCTGTGGGCCGCCGCCAAGGACAAGGTGAACGCCCAGCTGTCCGATCTCAACCTCGTGGCGCTTTACACCTGCCCCTGGCCCGGTCAGGGCTTCTACTTCAACAAGGAAGTCGGCTCTTCGGCCGATACTCAGGGCGTGAAGTTCCGCTCCTATAACACCGCCACCGCCACCTTTGCCGAAGAACTGGGCATGATCCCGGTGCAGATCGAAGCGGCAGAGCTGTCGCAGGCGCTGGCCACCGGCGTTGCCGAGGCCTTCATCTCCTCCGGCTCCACCGGCTATGACCGCAAGGTCTGGGAGCATCTGAGCCATTACTACAAGGTCAACGCCTGGCTGCCGCGCAACTATGTCATCGTCAACAAGCAAGCCTGGGAAGGCCTTAGCGATGATATGCAAGCCGCCGTTCAGAAGGCCGCCGATGAAACCGGTGCCGCCTGCGCCGCCAAGTCCGAGGAACTGGCAAACTGGTATTTCGACCAGCTGAGCGAAAATGGCATGACCGTCACCGACGCCAGCCCCGAGTTCCTGGGCGAGCTAAAGGCAATCGGCGCCAAGATGACTGAAGAATGGCTGGCCTCGGTCGGCGATGATGGCAAGGCCATTCTCGACGCCTATAACGGCAACTGATCCGTCCACCCGGGCGCGACGGCTCCGCCCTGCCTGGCGCGGGCGGAGCCTAATCTTTTCTGACTTTCTGGGGGTGTCGACTTGCGCGACTGGCAACCGTTTCTGGGCCTGCCGCTGTGGCTGTGGCTGTTTGTAATTCCAACCCTTGTGGCGCTGGCCTGCCTGCTGGCCCCCGGCCCCACCGGACGCATCCTGCGTCCCGTGCAACGCGTGACAGATAAGCTGTATCTCGGCTCTGGCGTTCTGGCGGCGGGTTTCATGCTGCTGATCCTTCTGCTGATCGTGGCGCAGATGGTCGCCCGCTGGAGCAACCTGACCTTTCCCGGCTCCACCGAATACGCCGGCTATGCCATGGCCGCGACATCCTTTCTGGCGCTGGCCCATGCATTGACGCGCGGCGCCCATATCCGGGTGTCGATCTTTCTCAATATCAGCCCCCGGATCGGTCTGGTTCTCGATGCAGTGGCGATGTGGATCGCGGCCATCACCGCGACCTATTTCGCCCGCTACGCAATCAAGACTAACATCTTTTCCAAGATGCTGAATGACCGCACGCAGGGGCAGGATTTCGTGCCGGAATGGCTCTTGTCCTTTTTCGCCATGTTCGCGACCGCCCCCAGCAAATGGGGGGAGCTTTGGGCCAAGACCGGGTCCGAATGGGTCTATACCCCGGTGTGGCTGCCGCAGCTGCCCATGTCCATCGGCACCGTTCTGCTGGCGCTTGCCTTGTGGGACTACCTGTGTCGCCTGCTGATCACCCGCCGGTCCAGCATCAATTCGGAGGCCGTGGAATGAGCGAGATCTACACCACCATCATTTTTCTCTTCGTGCTGTTTGCCTTGCTCGGCAGCTCGGTCTGGATCGGCCTCGCGCTGATGGGCGTGGCATGGGTCGGGATGGAGTTGTTCACCACCCGCCCCGCAGGCGACGCGATGATCACCACGATCTGGACCGGCGCCTCCAGCTGGACGCTGACAGCGCTGCCGCTCTTCATCTGGATGGGAGAGATCCTTTATCGCACCCGCCTGTCCGAGGATATGTTCCGTGGCCTTGCGCCCTGGATGCGCTGGCTACCGGGTGGCTTGCTGCACACCAATATCGCCGGCTGCACCATCTTTGCGGCTGTCTCGGGCTCTTCCGCCGCGACGCTGACCACCGTTGGCAAGATGTCGATCCCCGAGCTGCGCAAACGTGGCTACCCTGAGTTCATGATCATCGGTACGCTGGCGGGCGCGGCAACGCTGGGCCTGATGATCCCGCCTTCGCTGACGCTAATCGTCTATGGCGTGTCGATCAATGAATCGATCACCAAGCTGTTCATGGCGGGGATCTTTCCGGGTCTGGTGCTGGCCGGTTTGTTCATGGCCTATATCGTCGGCTGGCATCTTTTCTACAAAGGCGAACGCCCGCAGGAAGAGCCGAAAATGACCCTTGGGCAGATGCTGGCCGAAAGCCGGTTCCTGATCCCGGTGCTGCTGCTGGTCGCGGTTGTCATCGGGTCGATGTACCTGGGCTATGCCACCGCGACCGAAGCCGCCGCGGTCGGTGTCCTTGGTTCGATGACGCTGGCATTGGCGCAGGGCTCTCTGACCTGGCGCACCTTCTCGGCCTCGCTGATGGGCGCGACACGCACCTCGGCGATGATCGCACTGATCCTGATGGGTGCCTCGTTTCTGTCGCTGGCCATGGGGTTCACCGGGCTGCCGCGGGCGCTGGCTGGCTGGATCGATCAGATGAACCTGTCGCCCCTGGTGCTGATCATTGCATTGACGCTGTTTTATGTGGTGCTGGGGATGTTCCTGGATGGCATTTCCTCAGTCGTGCTGACCATGGCCATTGTCGAGCCGATGATCCGACAGGCCGGAATCGACGTGATCTGGTTCGGCATCTTCATCGTCGTGGTGGTGGAGATGGCGCAGGTGACACCGCCCATCGGCTTCAACCTTTTCGTGTTGCAAGGCATGACCCGGCACGAGATCTCCTACATCTCGAAGACTGCCATTCCCATGGTCGGCCTGATGCTGGTGATGGTGGTGATCCTTGTCGCCTGGCCCGAGCTGGCCACCTGGCTGCCGGAGAACATCCGCAGCACGCCGTCCGGCTAAGGGGCGGGCTGAGGGCATGCTGAATGCGCTTGCCTTTGTGGCCCGGCACGGCCGGGCCGCTTTGGTTCTGGGCCTTGTGGCAGGGCTTTTCCTGCCGGATCTGGCTCGGCTCCTGCGCCCTTGGCTGCCGCAGATGGTGGCGGGACTGTTGTTCCTGACCGCCTTCCGCATCGGTGCCCGCGCCGCCCTTGGCGGACTTTCCGAAGGGCTGTCCTCGCTGCGGGCGGTTCTGGTTCTGCAACTGATGCTACCTCTGGCGGCGCTGCTGCTCCTTTGGCTCACCGGTCTCGCCGGAACGCCCGCGGCAATTGCGCTGGTTCTGATGCTGAGCGCCCCGTCAGTCACCGGGGCCCCCAATATCACCCTCCTGCTGGGGCACGCGCCAGAGCCTGCCTTTCGCGTTCTGGTGCTGGGCACGGCGCTGATGCCGCTGACGGTGATCCCGGTCTTCCTGCTGGTGCCCGATCTTGGTGGGCTGGAAGCTGTCCTGTGGGCCACACTGCGGCTCATCGGCACTATCGCTCTCACGGTCATTACCGCTTTTGCCCTGCGCCACCTGATCCGCCCCGATCTGCGTCAGGAGCAGGTGCAGGCGCTGGACGGGATGACGACCCTGGCGCTTGCGGTGATCGTGGTCGGATTGATGGCGGCGCTGGGACCTGCGCTGCGACAGGATCCCCTCTTGGTCGCCAAATGGATGACCTTCGCGCTGGCCGCCAATTTCGGCATGCAGTTGCTTACCTATGCCGTGCTGCGCCGCCGGGGCCACGAAGCGGTTGCCGCACCCTATGCCGTGGTCGCGGGCAACCGCAATTTTGCTTTGTTTCTTATCGCTCTACCCGCGAGCACCACCGATCCGCTGCTGATCTTTCTCGGCTGTTATCAGGTGCCGATGTATCTGACTGCTGTCGTGATGCACCGCGTCTATGCGCGCTCTCGACCCGAAAAAAAGGCCGGGTAACACATGGCCCGCTGTCAACCTGGGAAAAGCTGCGCCATTTCCTTGTCGAACTTGGCCCAGCTCAGCACTGCCTTATTGCCCGCCAGACCGTGATAGTAGGACTTCCCGCTGGAGGTCGGCAGACCGGCCCAGATCTTGGCCAGATTGTTCATAAAGTCATGACGGCTCATATCCCCTGCCACGGTCGCGCTGAAGCCGGCCTCTTCGAGAAGCTGTTGCGCCAGCCGGTCTTGAAGCTGTGGAGAGAACCGGTCAGAGCGGTTGGCCCCCACATGTTTCACCAGCCGTTTCAGGGTGGCCGGAATGAACTGATAGCGGCCGATGGCATGCTGCTGACCAGGGGTGTCGTCGATCCATTTGTAAATTTCGCCGATGGTCATATGCGTCGGCAGTTTCGAAGGGCGGATCGTTGCGGCGTATTGCACCGCATCATATTGCGCCTTGCCTGCCTCGGCGCTGGCAATCAATTGCATCAGCCTGCGCGCAGCATCGCCACCGACAATGCTGCGGCGCGTTACATCCCGGAACATGCTGGTGCCGCTGCGGCCCCGGAAAAGGCTGGCCAGATTGGCCTGCACCGCCTCCATCTCAGCCTCCAGATCGGGCTGTGCCCGTGCCTCTGTGGTCGTGCGCGGAATGATCTCGGCCTTGGCAGGGATGGCCAGAACCGGACGCCTGTCTCCCCCGCCCTTCTGAAAGAACTGTTCACTGACAATGGAGAACTGTTCGCTCGCCCCCAAACCGGTGGCCAGAAAAGAGAACGACAGGGCTGTAAACGCCAGTGCAGAATTGCGATGGGCCATGGAAACCTTCTGTTTCGAGCGACAAGCAGCCCTCATCCTGACCGGACAGAATTGATATTTCCTTTAATTGCATTCGAGAAAATACGCGAACCGCCCCTAAAACGGACAGGCAAAGGCCACCGCCCCGGGTTAGCCCGCCTCTGACAGGACCTTCTGCATCAGCACCAGATCCAGCCATTGCCCCCATTTGCGCCCGACCTGCGGCATGCGGCCGACCTCGGCAAAGCCAAGCGAAGCATGAAAAGCGATGCCGCCGGGATTGGCGCCACTGACACCGGCCACCAGCACATGGATGCCGTCGGCGCGGGCGACATCCTCAAGCCGCGCCATCAGCCGCCGCCCCAGCCCACGCCCCTGCGCAGCCGGAGCGAGCTGTATCGAATGTTCCGCCGTGTGCCGATACCCCGGCCCGCCGCGAAACGCGCCATAGGTCGCAAATGCAACCACCTGCCCGTCGATTTCGGCCACCAGATAACGCGGACCGCGTTCCCCGATGACGTCCCGCAGGGCAGCAGGGGTCTTTTCGTCGCTGGTAAAGGTGATCAGCGTATCCCGGATCATGTCATTGGCGATCCTTGCAATCGCCTCGGCATCCTCAAGGTCGGCCTGACGGATAAGCTCGGCCATCCTGTCTCCTCTGAGCTGTTCCAACCTGTTGTCGCGCGAACTCTGCGCCCGCAGCATCGCATCCTAGGAGCGGCCATAGCAACGGACAAGATCAGGGCATACCGCGAAGGAAGATCGGGGGTTGATCGCAACATGCAATCGGTGGCGGGGAGACAGGGATTCGAACCCTGGGAACGCTCTCACGTTCAACGGTTTTCAAGACAGCGGGACATGACATTATTTCAGCCACATAGGTCATAATTTTCCCAGAACATTTACAGACCATAGAGTGATCCTGGGAAACGTCACAGCACGCCAAAATCCACCCTGTTTCCTTTGCCCAGATACAGCCTCAGGAGCTGCGAGGCACAGATAGTTGGGGTTGTGTCCCGAGGGATGGTGTAAGAGGCCGCGCGCGGAGCCTTTGGCGTAGCGCAGCGCGCGGCCGGTCTGGCGGCCACCGCGCTTCTTCGTAATCTGAGGTTGTTCAAAGACCGACGACAACGAAGGAGAGCACGATGACCGAGACCATGATTGACCTTCCGAGCGTAATCGCCAAGAGCGATGATACGGATTTTCTGCGCGATTTGATCCAGGATGCGGCTCAACGGCTGATGGATATCGAGGTGGCCGCCGTTTGCGGAGCCGGGCACGGCGAACGCAGCCCGGAGCGCTCAAACCAACGTAACGGATACCGGCTGCGCCAGTGGGACACTCGGGCTGGCACGATCGGCTTGAACATTCCGAAGCTGCGCAAGGGCAGTTACTTCCCGACCTTTCTGGAGCCACGCCGGACCGCCGAGAAGGCGCTGATGGCGGTGATACAGGAAGCCTACATCCACGGTGTCTCGACGCGGGCTGTCGACGATCTGGTGCGCGCCATGGGTCTGACGGGCACGTCGAAGAGCCAGGTGTCGCGGCTGTGCGAGGAGATTGACGAGCGGGTGCAGGCGTTCCTGAACCGCCCCCTTGAGGGCAACTGGGGGATGTCCCTGTTGATGTTGAACTTTGCTTGAAGGGTGGCGTTGCTTTCCCTGAGCCGTAGG
>NZ_PXNU01000043.1:0-53016 GCF_041300735.1 Phaeobacter sp. SYSU ZJ3003
AAAGACATGAAATCATAGGAACAACATCAGGGGAATCCTGAATCTGGTCAGAGGCGACATGCTCTAAAGTGCGGGAGATTTCGGGGGGCAGGTCAACAGCAGGAGGATTCACAATGACCAAAGACAATAACGACAACTCAGGCAAGTGGAGTGATCCTACGTCCAGCTATTCAGATGCGATGGCCATCAAGCGCCTGATAAAAAAGGTCAAGGAGCAGAAGGAAAATAAACCGAAGGATGATGATAAAATTTCATCCTGATCTACGTCCGCCGAGGCATCATGCATTCTTAGTGCAATGGTGCCCCTTCAAGGAAATCATGCCATTGCTCCAACATTTTTGCACGTAACCTCAAAAGGGTTGTGCGATTGTATGCTTGCTCGGTTTCGTTACCTATGCGGTGCGCAAGTTGGAGTTCTGCAATATCCCTATTTTGCTGGGTTTCCGCTGCCCAGTTCCGGAAAGTAGATCGTATTCCGTGCGGCACAGCAGGCTGTCCATACTCTTTATCAAAATATCCTTCATCATCACTGTGATGCATACGCTTCATTGTTGCAGAAATGGTCATATCAGAGAGCACCCCACCTCGTGGTGCTGGAAACACAAGACCATTATGATTGGGTTGTGCGTTTATTAACTCTTTCACAGGTGCAATTATTGGGATTTCGTGCGCAATACGGGCTTTCATGCGTTTTGCAGGTATCTTCCAGATTCCCCAAAAGCCAGATTTTTCAGATTCTTTTTCGCTGAAAAACTCGATTTCCTCAAAGGTCATTCCACGCACTTCGCCTGATCGTGCGGCAACAAGCGTCAGCATTATTAGCGCCTTAGCGCCATTACCGTCTCGCATTTTGAGTTCCTGCCACCACCTGTGAGCGTCTTTTAGTTGTAGTGCAGGCATTTTTTTCGATTTCTGAACCTTGGAGGGTTTTGGAAGCAAGTGCTCTAAGTTGCCTTTCCAGACTGCCGGATTTGGATGTGAAGCATATCCTTTGGTGATGGCGTAGTTCAGAACGTATTCAATGCGCCCTCTCGTGCGCTGAGCAGTTTCATTCTTTTTAAGCCAAATCTTTTCCAGTGCTTTGTGAACATCATTCACAGTAATGGTGTCTACAGGCATATCGCCAAGTATCGGAAAGGCGTATTGGGTAAGAGTCGAGGTCCACTGATTGAAGTGTTTCGTGTTGCTGAGTTCTTGCTTTTGCTTGACGAGAGCGTCGCCGGTAACATCCCGAAATGTGGGTATTTCGGTTGGTTTTGCATTGTGTTTTCTTGGGTCAATGCCCTTTGAGCGCAAAATGGAATTTTCTTGGGCAGCTAGTCGAGCATCCTTTAAATCTGTCGTTGCCACGCTGCCCAGTGAAATGTCCACCTGCTTACCATTGACCGTCGTCCTCTGGATATAAACTTTCGTCCCCCCTTTGCGAACCCAAAGGTGCAGTCCAGTATTCTGGTTGTCAAAGTAGCGTCCCGGTGTTTTGGCATTCTTCACGAACGTGACAGTAAGTGGCCCCTTGCGCTTCATGATGACCCCAATTGTGTCCCTAGATATGTCCCTAAAAATATCACGGATAGAGTGAGTTTGCAATGGAACAGTATGGAATATGATATGACAAAAATGTTTTAAAAACAGATATTTAAGGTAATTTGTGGGAACATTCTAGAATGCTAATTATACAGACTTCGTCTCCGCCATTACCCAAGAAATCATGGGAAACGGCGATTAGGGAAGCCTACCCGCCAGCATACCGCTAACAGGTTCACGCTTGGACACGACGTGAAGCATCGGCTTCGGCATGTGCGAAATCGTGGGGAATCTGGACCGGTCGTTTTGCTACTATGCTTTCGGAAGTTGGTCTTTAGCTGCTTTCTATAGCTGTTCGGGTAGGTCTCGCCAGATTGATCTAACCCTGTCTGCCCGCAGAGGTTCAATCTGAAGGTAGCCATTGTGTCTCTGCATCTTCGGTTCCCTAAAGGGAGCCATATTGTGTTTTTGATGAGAGGTTTGGCGCAAAGAAGGTCTTCGGACTTGCGGAAAACCAGCTGGTGCAGGGGTTGCCTGCCGACAGTCAGGCCGAGCTGGCCGCTGCCCGCGCGCTGGTCCGGGATGCGGCGCGCACGTATGACGCAACCGGGGCTGCGGCGCTGGAAGCCTCTTGTGCCAAATATTTCTGCACCGAAATGGCGGGCCGGGTTGCGGACCGCGCTGTGCAGGTGCATGGCGGCGCTGGCTACATGGCCGAATATGCCATCGAAAGACTGTACCGAGACGCGCGGCTGCTGCGCATTTACGAAGGCACCAGCCAGATCCAGAAGATCATCATTGCCCGCAACATCGTGAAGGCCGCAAAAGACCGCATGTAAGCGGCAGGGAAGGAAAGAATATGTTTGAAGACGTCGTAATTTGCGAACCGGTCCGCACGCCGGTTGGCCGTTTCGGAGGCCAGTTCCGCGACCTGCACGCCCATGAGTTGGGCCGCATGGTGATCGAAGGCCTCTTGGCGCGCACCGACCTGCCGGGTGATCGCGTGGACGAGGTGATCTTCGCCCAATGCTACCCATCGATGGATGCGCCGGCGCTGGGCCGTGTGGTGGGGCTGGATGCCGGTCTGCCGATCAGCATTGGCGGCTATCAGATCGATCGCCGCTGCGGCTCTGGCCTGCAGGCGGTGATCAACGCAGTAATGCAGGTGGCGACCGGAGGGTCTTCGCTGGTGATCGCAGGCGGCGCCGAGTCGATGTCGAATGCGCCCTTCTATTCGACCAAGGGTCGCTGGGGCATCAAGGGCACCGCGATGGTGTTCGATGATGCGCTGGCGAAGGGACGTGTGACGGCAGGCGGGATCAACCACCCGGTGCCGGGGGGCATGCTGGAAACCGCCGAGAACCTGCGCCAAGAATACAATATCGGCCGCGAGGAACAGGATGCCTTTGCGGTGGAAAGCCATCGCCGCGCGGTGGCGGCGCAGGACGGCGGGCTGTTCGATGATGAAATCATTCCGGTGTCCGTCAAAAGCCGCAAGGGCGAAGAGACTTTCTCGAAGGATGAGCATCCGCGCCCCGAGGCCACGATGGAGAGCATGGCCAAGCTGCGCCCGATCCGGGGCGGTATCGACAGTCAGGCGACGGTCACGGCGGGCAATGCCTCTGGTCAGAACGACGGCGCCTCGGCGGCGATCATCACCACCCGCGCCATCGCGGAGGAACTGGGGCTCAAGGCCTATGCCCGGATCAAGTCCTGGGCCGTGGCCGGTGTCGGTCCCGAGGTCATGGGCATCGGCCCGGTGCCGTCGGTGGCCAAGGCGCTGGACCGTGCGGGTATGGCGCTGAAGGACATCGACCTGATCGAACTCAATGAAGCCTTCGCGGCGCAGGTTCTGGCCTGCACCCGTGAATGGCAATTCGCCGACAGCGATTTTGAGCGAATGAACGTCAATGGCTCGGGCATTTCGCTGGGGCACCCGGTGGGTGCGACCGGCGGACGGATCATGGCTGGGCTGCTGCGCGAGATGCACCGCCGCGATGCGCTGTATGGGGTTGAAACCATGTGCGTCGGTGGCGGTCAGGGTCTGGCCGCGATCTTTGAAAAGGTCTGACCGGGCCGCGCTTTGCGCCTGATCTTAAAACGGACAGGGCCGCTCTGGCTGGAGCGGCCCTTTTTCGTGTGTGGAGTAGGTGACAGAAACGGCCGCCCCGATGTACTGGGACGGCCGCAGGGTCTGTCAGCCCGTTGGTCAGTCGTTGTTCAGCATGATCACGTTGCGCCGCGCGTTGCCGGCCATGGTGTCGGCAAAGGCCTCGTTCACCTGATCCAGCGTCCAGCGCCCGGTGATCAGCTCGTCCAGCTTCAGGCGGCCCTGCTGGTAGAGGTCCACGATCCAGGGAATGTCGCGCTTGATCACCACGTCGCCCATTTTCGAGCCGAGGATTTTCTGCCCCGCGTCCGCCATCACAAGCGGCGAATAGCTCGCGTTAGAGCCGAAATGCGGCATGCCGACCATGACGATCTTGCCGTTGTGGGCAAGGTAACGGGGCGCCTGATCATAGACCGCAGCGACACCGACCGTCACCAGCACCGCATCTGCGCCGCGCCCGTCCAGCAGCGCCTTCACCTCCTTGAAGGGTTTGCCTTCGGCCAGCACACCATGGGTGGCGCCAAAGGCTTTGGCGTCTTCCAGTTTGGCGGGGTTCATGTCGACCGCGACGATGCGGCGGGCGCCAGCGATACGGGCGCCCTGAATGGCATTGAGGCCGACACCGCCCGCGCCGATCACCACCACGTCGTCACCGGGGCGGACATTGGCGGTATTGATCGCGGCGCCGACGCCGGTGATCACGCCGCAGGAGATCAGCGAGGCCGCATCTTTCGGCATGTCGGCGGGGATCTTCACGATCTGGCTTTGATCCACGACCACCTTTTCGGCAAAGGCGCCGGTGAAAACCGCCTGCCAGACCGGGGCGCCTTCGGTCGTGGTGATCGGGCCCTCGGCCGGATCGCCCGGTTCTTCGCAGACGGTCGGATGGCCCTGGCCGCAGGACGGGCAGGTACCGCAGGAACGGATCAGGGTAACGGCCACGCTGTCGCCTTCGGCAAAACCTTTGACGCCGGTGCCGACGGCGGTCACGGTGCCTGCGGCCTCGTGACCGAAGATCGCCGGAACAGCGCCGCCAAAGCCCCCCTGCCACAGCGAGATGTCCGAATGGCAGACGGCCACGGCATCGATTTTCACCTCGACTTCACCCAGTTCGGGCGCACGCAGTTCCACCTCCTCGATCACAAGGGGCTCTCCGTGTTTGTGGCAAACGGCGGCTTTGACTTTGGTCATGGGAGGTCCTTTCGGTCTGTCGTGTCATGCGCGGGCAGCGCGGATTTCCGTATGTACATGAAGCTGCCGATTGCAGTGGCGCGCGGTCTTGGTCTGGATATCCGCGAAACGGAACATGCAAAGCTTCTCCTCTTTCGCAAATTTTAGGGTGCCATGGTGATTGTTAGCAATCTAATTAAACCACGTGACGCAACGGACTATGCGAAAACCAGCAACGCAACGGTCAGGATCGACATGGCGAGCGTACCATAGGCAAGGTTCCAGCGCAGACCGACGCGGGCGGGATCTTCATCGATCATGCGCGCCGACAAGCGGACTGAGGCCGAAAACGGCGTTACGTTCACCACGATGGACCAGATCGACACCATGGTAACCGCAACCGCGAGCGGGCTGATGGCCAATGGAGTCAGGTTCGGCAGCGTGCCCGCCAGGATGGTGACCGAGATGATCGGGCTGACGCCCACCATCGACAGCAGATAGGCGATCCAGCCCGCCAGCGCCAGAACCGCACCGCTGCCAAGTCCGAGGGCGACGATGGTCTGACCAAGGGCATCGGTGTCGATCAGCGGTAGCACCAGAACACCCAGAAAGGCCGAGGTTGTGAACAGGCCGATTTCGGAGCGCATGCTGGGCAATCCGGGGAGCAGCCCGGTCACGGTGGCTCGGGCGGTGCCGGTGAGCGCCGGAAGCGCGCCCTCATGCCAGCGCTGGATCGCCATCCAGCCAAGGGAGACCAGCGGCAAGCACAGAAGCAGCGCCTGAATGAGTGTAACGCCGAGTATTACGGAGACGCCCCAGGAAAACGACGGCACGAAGATTACCATCCCCATCAAGGGCAGCAATCCAGCAAGGGAGGGCGCCTCGGGCAGGCCCGGAAGCACCCGGCGCGGATAGCTCATCCGGTCGATCCCCCAGCCCAAAAGCAGCATCACCACCGCCAGCGGCAGTGAATAGATGATGATCTGCCCATAGGCGACGCTGGGAATGGCCGCAGTGATCAGTGCCATGGTGACGGTCATCGGCGACCACATCGGAAGCGAGGAAAACCCGCGCATCATGGCCAGCGTCATGCGGCGGCGGCGGATGCCCGCGATGCGCTTTTCCTCGTCGGTCTCGCCGGGAGATACACCCTTGGCGATCATTGTCCCCAAGAGGCCAATGGTCGAGAAATTCAAGAGGATGCCAAATACCGCCGCGCCGAAGGTCAGGACCAGATAGCGGCGGCCCGGGCGCTGGTTCACCAGGATCTCGCCAGAGCGCAGGATCAGCGGTGAGCTGTTCGCGGCGAACTGAAGGAAGCTGAGCGAGGTGAGGAAAAAGGCGAAGAACGCGGCCCGGTCGATGGCAGTGGAGGCGCGGGCAAGATCAAAGGTGCCTTGGCTGACCTCATAAAGCGGTAGCGCTATGCACAGTGAAAGGAGAATTAAAGCGACTTTGGACAGGCCGCGCAGCTCCAGCGCCAGAAAACCCAGGATCCCCACGAGCTCCATCAGCCGCAGAGCGGGCGCATCGGTAAAGATTTCACCGATGGCCCCGAGGCTGACAAGAAGAAGAAAAGCGGACGACAGCATTATTGGGCGCTGTATTGTGACGGCGAGTTTTGCTTGGCCATCTTGTCAGAACTCCTCAGAGCTGTGCGGGTTAGAGTGGTGCAGCTCCGTGCGAGAGCTGCCTCCGGCGGTTGCGGAAGCAGAGCCAAAGCCTTTTGGTTAGGGTATTTATCTTGCAAATAATAATCAAGCTAATTACCCTTTTTTGCCAAGCGGTCGCGCGGGCGGGCCGGGGCAGATTGGCGAAGTATGGGGCGGCAGTATGACCAAAAGCGATAAGGCAACCACGGCTCGCAATGAAGGGGTCTCGGGCCCGGTGTTTCAGGATATCGCGCGGTTTCGCGGCATTCTGTTTGACGGGCTATTGCGGCCGCACGACATCACCATGGCGCAGGGTTGGGCGGTGCTCAGCCTCATGCGAGAGGCTGGTCAGCGGCAGGCGGATCTTGCAGCGAAGCTGGACATCGGGCCAGTGACCACTTCCAAACTGATCGACCGGTTGGAGGCACGCGGCTTTGTTGAACGGCGCGCCGATCCCGGCGACCGGCGGTCGAAACGGATCTTTGCAACAGACAAGGCGCACCAGCTGATGGATATCATGACCGAGACGCAGCGCCAGGTGGATACCATCGCCAATACAGGGATCGAACCGGAAGAGCTGGCCACCACCATGAAGGTGCTGGCGAAGATGCGGCAGAACCTCAAGGCGTCGATGACGCGGGATTGAGGCGGGTCAGGATCTCGTCTTAAGGCTGGGCTCAACCCGGGCAATGCACGGGCTCCGCTGGCCGCGGCTCCTTCCACCGTGCAAGTCGATTGCCCCGACCGTCTGTGACGCGTGCCTTCGCCTCGGCACCTTCTTGGGACGGACGAATCCGTAATTAATTACCAAGCTAATTGTTTGCCAAGTATCTAACCGGCCTTATAAGGGGCGGTAACGCGCCCGGTCCGGTGCAGACCGGACCGGCACCCTTTGCAGTAGGACAGGAGAGAACATGTTTTTGGTGCTCATCGAACGCCCCGGTGACCGGGTTGGTGTGATCCGGCTCAACCGCCCCGAACGGCGCAACGCGCTGTCGACCGAATTTCGGGCGGAAATCGCCAAGGCGGTGACTGAACTGGACGCCGACCCCGGGATCCGGTGCATCGTGATGACGGGCGACGAAAAGGCCTTTGCCGCAGGTGCTGATCTGGCCGAGCTGGCCGAGGTGCGGCCGATGCAGGAGGTCTTCGACCGTCTGGGTGCTGTCAAACGCGCGCTCGAAGCGTCGAATACCCCCGTCATCGCAGCGGTGCGTGGCATGGCGCTGGGCGGCGGTTGTGAGATGGCGATGATGTGCGACATCATCATTGCAGGCGACACCGCCAAATTCGGCCAGCCGGAAATCAAGGTGGGCATCATGCCCGGCGCCGGTGGCACCCAGAAGATCCTGCGCACGGCAGGCAAGGCCAAGGCGCTGCGTTACCTTCTGACAGGCGATCTGTTCCCGGCGGATGTGGCGTTGGATTTGGGCATCGTCTCAGAAGTGGTGCCGGATGCCGAGGTGATGGACACGTCGCTTGCCATGGCCAAGAGGATCGCCGCCCAGCCTGCCAAGGCGGTGCAGGCGATCCGTGACGCGGTGCGCGAGGGGGCGAACACGCCGCTGGATACCGCGCTCATGCTGGAGAACCGCCTGTTCCAGATGCTGTTTTCCACTGACGATCAAAAAGAGGGAATGCGCGCCTTTCTTGAAAAACGCGCCCCCGAGTTCAAAGGACAATAAGTGATGGCTTACGCATTCGACGACATCAAAAAGGTTGGCGTGATCGGCGCCGGGCTCATGGGGGCGGGCATCGCGCAGGTGCTGGCGACTGTGGGCTATGACGTGGTGCTGAACGACATGAACGCCGAGGCGCTGGCCAAGGCGAAGACCGATATCGAAGGCCGCATCGACCGGCTGGTGGAGAAAGGCAAGCTGGAGGCGGACGCCGCCGCTGCGGCCAAGGGGCGGCTGACTACCTCTGGCGATCTGACATCCCTCGCGGATACGCAGATGGTGATCGAAGCCATCATCGAGCGGCTCGACATCAAACAGAGCCTGTTTGCCGAACTTGAAGGCATCGTCAGCGCGGACTGCATTCTTGCGTCGAACACCTCCTCGCTCTCTATCGCATCGATTGCGAAGAACTGCGAAAACCGCGCCCGCGTGGTGGGCATGCACTTCTTCAACCCGGTGCCGCTGATGAAGCTGGTGGAGGTGATCGGCGGCGCGGCCACCGATGCGGGCGTTGTCGATGCGACCTATGAAATGGGCAAGGCGATGGGCAAGGTGCCGGTGATCGCCAAGGATGGACCCGGCTTCATCGTGAACCTGGGTGGGCGGGCCTATTACACCGAAGGTCTGCATATCGAGGCCGAAGGCGTCGCCCCGCCTGAGCAGATCGACCGCATCATGAAGATGGCAGGCGGATTCCGGATGGGCCCGTTCGAGTTGATGGATCTCACCGGCATCGACACCAACTTCCCGGTCTCGACCTTCATCTTCAACGGCTACCATAGCGATGCGCGCCTGCGCACCACGCCGCGCCATGGCTATATGGTCGAAGCGGGGCTGCTGGGGCGCAAGGTGGGGCGCGGTTTCTACGACTACGCGCAGGACCTGCCCAAGCTGCCGACCCCGCCCGAAGCCGGACCAAAGACCCCGCTGACCGCAGTTCTGCCGGAACGCTCCGATGCATTTGCGCCGCTGGTGGAAAAGGGCCTCAGCGCTGCCGAGGATGACGGCAAGGCGCCGATCCTGGTCAGCCCGCTTGGCGAGGATTGCACCAGCACCGTTGCCCGCCTCGGGCTTGATCCCAAACGCACCGTTGCGGTGGATCTGAGCGCGGTCGAACGCGGGATCGTTACCGTCATGACTGCTCCCGGTGGCTCGGATGTGCTGGAGGCGGTGACCACCTGGCTGGCGGGCGCGGGCCTGCATGTCGAGGTCATCAAGGACAGCCCCGGCTTTGTTGCGCCGCGCATCATTTCGATGATCGTGAACCTGTGTTGCGAGATGGCGCAGATCGGCGTCGGCAGCCCCGAGGATTTGGGCAAGGCGATGACCATGGGTCTCAACTACCCGTTCAACCCACTGGAGTATGGCGACAAGGTCGGCGCAGATCGGGTGCTGTCGATCATGGAAGGGTTGCAATCCACTACCGGGTCCGAACGCTACCGCCCCAGCCTCTGGCTGAAACGCCGCGCGCTTCTGGGGCTGTCGCTCAGCACCGCGGACTGACAGGCGCTGCGAAAGGCGGGCGCGCTGGATCAGGCGCGCCCGGCAAGATACCCCAAAGTCACCGCCGCCAGCAGCCCGTTGCCCGATAGATAACCGCTGTCGCCGGTGCCCGAAACGCCGCAGGCCGCGCCGCCCACGGCATGAAGGTTGTCAAAACTTCCACCCGCCGCGCGGCGCACCCGGGTCGTTGCGGGATCGACCTCTAGCCCGCCTTGGGTATGGAACAGCGCGCCGGTGACCTTCACCGCGTGATAGGTTGGGCGCAGTGGCGGGGTCTGCCCGCTCCAGAGTCTGCCAAAGGCGTCCGTGCCCTCGTTGGGTATATCGCCAAGGGTATTGGCCAGCGCATCTGCGGGCAGGTCGGCCGCCTTGGCAAGCTCTGCAATGCTTTCACCGGCTAGCACCGCGCCTTGCTTTTCTGCGTTCTTGAAATCCTCGAACTGCCGCGCCACGGCGGCGATGCGACTGTCGAACACCACCCAGGCGGTGCCGCCCGGCTGCGCCAGTACGGCGCGGGCTGCCTCGGAATAGCCCTGCGCCTCGTTCCAGAACCGTTTGCCCTGGCAATTCACCTGCACGCCGCCTTCGGTGATGGTGGCCCAGGTGATCAGGATGCCATGCGGATGCGCGACATTACCGTGCCCCTGATAGGCGCCCAGATGGTCGGTCGCTGCGCCCAGAGCCTGCCCCCAGGTCACGGCCTCGCCGCGGTTGCCGTCATGGCCGAACCAGACCGCATTGTCGATCTCTGCCATATGGGTGGAGACCATGGTGCGATTGCCACCAAAGCCGTTGCAGGCGAGGATCAGCCGCGCGCAGCCGATGGTTTCTGTACTGTCATCGGGCAGCTGCAACTGGGCGCCAAAGATGCGGTTTTCCTTTGAATAGAGTCTGATTGCGCGGCGATTGCAGATCAGCGGCACATCCAGCGTTTCGATCCGGGCGCGCAGGGCGTCGATCAGTTCCTGCCCGGAACGGGTCGGCAGCCCGTGCATGCGGCGGCGGCTGTGGCCGGGGTAGTCAAAGTCGGTGACCAGTGAAAACGGCAACCCGTGATCGCGGGCCAGCCATTCGATCACCGGCGCCGCCGTGCTGGCCATGCTGGCGACCAGATCCGGATCGTTTTCATCATGGGCCTTGGCCTGAATGTCCTGCGCAAACCGCTCTGCGTTGTCCTGGATGCCTGCCTCGGTCTGAAACTGCGTGCCCGCAGCGGGGATCAGACCGGCGCTGAGCGCGGTGGACCCCGATGGTACGGCGTCGGCCTCGACCAGCAGAACTTCCTGTCCTGCCTCATGGGCGGCCAGGGCGGCCACCATCCCCGCAGCGCCCGCCCCGATGATCAGTGTTTCGACCGTCAGGTCAAAGGATGCGGGCGGTTCAGCGACATCAGGACTTGCCATCGAACCGCTTTCCAAGGGCCAGCATTTCAGGTGTTCCAATGGCCGCGTTCAGCCCGTCGAAATCGTGCATCCGGTCGGAAAATGGCTTGTTAGAGCCTGATTTTTTCAGGCTGGCATAGTAATTCTGCGCGGTCATCGCCAGGGCGCGGACGATACCACCGGGGAAGATCACGATGTCGAAGCCCATGTCCTGAAGGGTCGTGGCCGAGGAAATCGGCGTGGCTCCGCCTTCGACCATATTCGCGAGCAGCGGCACCTTGCCTTTGAAGGTCGCCGCGATTTTTGCCAGCTCGTCACTGTCGCGCGGGGCCTCGATGAACAGCACGTCGGCGCCTGCCTCGATGTAGCTGCCGGCCCGGTCGATGGCGGCATCAAATCCTTCGACGGCGATGGCATCGGTGCGGGCAATGATCAGCGTGTCCTGACGGCGGGCATCGGCCATGGCGGCGATCTTGCCCGACATCTCGGTCTTGGAGATCAGCGATTTGTCGGACAGGTGGCCGCATCTTTTCGGATAGCTCTGGTCTTCGACCTGAAGGGCGGCAGCACCTGCACGTTCATAGCTTTGCATGGTGCGCCGTGCATTGAGCGCGTTGCCAAAGCCGGTGTCGGCATCCATGATCACCGGCAGATCGGTGCGATCCGCGATCAACGCCATGGTATCTGCCATCTCCGAGGCGGTGGTGAGACCGATATCGGGGCGGCCAAGGCGGGTGTAGGCCACCGCGGCCCCCGACAGGTATAGGGCCTCGAACCCGGCATCGGTGGCCAGCGCGGCCGTCAGGCCATCGTAGACACCGGGGGCCAGCAGGATCTCGGGCGAGGTCAGGCGCTTGCGCAGGCTCATGACGTGCCTCCCAGCAGTGTCACTGCCTCGGCGCAGGTCATGATCTCCGTCACCGAGCCGAGAGATTTCAGAGTGGCCTCGTGCACGTCGTCCTTGAAGGCCGCGCAGCCATCCGACAGCAGGATGGTGTGAATGTCGCGCAGGTGGGCATCGCGGACGGTGCTGGCAACGCCGCCATTGGTGACGATACCGCCGATGATCAGCGTGTCGATCTTCATCGCCCGCAGGATATATTCCAGACGGGTTTGATACAGCGCCGAATAGGCCACCTTTTCCACCGTGAAATCGGCCGGAGCCAGAGTATCGACAAGGCTGTGCCCAAAGCTGCCCGGTTCAAAATCGCCCTTGGTCAGAAAGGGGCGCAGCTTTTTCAGGTGCGGCGAGATCAGCGGCTCCCCACCACGACCCGGCACCAGCGTGAACTGGGCGGAGATATAACTACCCCCGGCCTTGGTCAGGGCGGTTTTCACCGGCGCGATCCGGTCCGGAAGGGCCTTGATGCTGTCGGCGCCCTGACCCGCACGGCCATAGGCACCCTCGGGGTGCAAAAAGTCGTTTTGGAGGTCAATTGTCAGCAGGGCAGTGGAGGAGGGGGTCATGCGCTGGCCCTTTCGATCAGTGTATTGCCGTAGGCGTCGACTTTGCCGACGAGCCCGGGTTCGATCAAGACGGTGGTGTCGGGTTGCTCCAGAATGGCCGGACCCGCGATTTCGGCGCCGACGGGCAGGGCCAGCCGGTCATAGAGGCTGGTTTCGTGCCAGGTGCCGTCGAAATGCACCTGCCGCGTGCCCCGGAAGGCCTGCTCGGTACTGCCGTCCTTGGGTGCCAGCGTTGCCAGATCGAACCGCGGACGGCGGCCTGTGATGGCCGAGCGCAGGTTGATCACCCGCCGGGTGCCGTTTTCCAGAAGTCGACCGTAGGTGGCGCGATAAGCCGCATCAAAGGCATCGGCGATCTGCGCCTCGGTCGGCGGTGTCACGACGCCATTTTCAACGGTGACCGGCAGGGTGACGGGCACCGTGTGGGTTTGCCCGAGATAGGCCATATCAAGGGTGAATTCGGTGTCGCGCCGCTCGAAATGGGTGCGCGCCGCGTCCAGTGTGGCCAGCCCGCTGTCGACGTGGCTTTGCATGAACCCGGTCAGGCTTTGCAGGTCGATACCGGCCAGGACCGAATTGATGGTCTGCACGAAATCCTGCCGCATATCGGCGATCACGCAGCCCATCGCCGAGGTCACGCCGGGATAGCGCGGTACGATGGCGCGGGCGAGACCGACCTCGGCCAGCATGGCGCCCGAATGCAGCGCGCCGCCACCGCCAAAAGGCATGAAGGCAAAACGTTCGGGATCAAAGCCGCGCTCGATAGAGACCAGCCTGAGCGCTCCGGCCATACGGCTATTGGCAACGCGCAGGATCGCCTCGGCGGCTTGCAGTGCATCCATGCCCAGCGGACGCCCGACGTGTTCCAGGATCGCAGCCTTGGCGGCCTCGACATCCAGCCGGTCCAGCTTACCGCCGATGGGATTGTCGGGATCGATGCGGCCCAGAACGACATTGGCATCGGTCACGGTGGGGCGGGTGTTGCCCTGACCATAGGCCACTGGGCCGGGAGTGGAGCCGGCGCTTTCCGGTCCGATGTTCAGCAGGCCACCCTTGTCGACCCAGGCAATCGAGCCGCCGCCCGCGCCGATAGTGGTGATTTCGATCATCGGCGAGCGGATCACCATGCCGAAATCGATTGAGGTTTGCGGCGACAGCATGGATGCGCCCTTGGCGATCAGGCTGACATCAAAGGAGGTGCCGCCCATGTCGCCGGTGATGACATCTGGAAATCCGGCCGCTTCGGCAATGTATCCGGCTGCGATGACACCGGCCGCCGGGCCCGACAGAGCAGTGCGGACAGGCAGTTTTGCCGCCGTGTCCACATCCATCACGCCGCCATTGGACTGGACGATCATGAACTCCCCGGCGAACCCGCCGTCCTTCAGCGCGGTTTCGAGCCGCGCTAGATAACCCGAGACTTCGGGTTGCAGATAGGCATTGAGCGCGGTCGTGGAAAAACGTTCGAATTCCCGGATTTCCGGCAGGATCTCCGAAGATGCCGAAACATGCGCATTGGGCCACATCTCGCGCACGGCAGAAACGGCGGCGCGTTCGTTTTCGCCATTGGCATAGCTGTTGGCAAAGAGGATCGCGCAGGCAAGGCACCCTTCGTCGATCAGTTGCTGGGCGGCAGCGCGCACCGCGTCCAGATCCACCGGTGTGCGCACGGTGCCATCGGCCAGTGTGCGCTCCGGCACTTCCAGCCGCAGGGCGCGGTCCACCACCGGAGTGAAGTTCCCCCGCAAACCCCAGGTGCGCGGGCGATCGCGGCGGCGCATCTCCAGAACGTCACGTAGGCCCATTGTGGTGATCACCCCGATCCGGGCGCCCTTACGCTCGAGCAGCGCATTGGTGCCTGCGGTGGTTCCGTGCACCACCACCGAGACGGTCGAAAGATCATCGACGCGGGAATTGATCCCGGAGAGGAAGCCGCCGGATTGGTCCGGGCGCGTGGTGGGCACCTTGGCGACTTCGGCGGTGCCGGTGGCTTCGTCCAGAACGAAGATATCGGTGAAGGTGCCGCCGACATCGACGCCGATCATGCGGTTGCTGCTGGTCATTGGGTCACCTCTTTCCAGGCCGGGCCATAGGTTTCGGTCGCTGCGTCAGGGCTCATCAACCCGCCTGCGACATCGCGGGCGACATCGGCTGCCGGGCGCTGTGACGCAGGGCCGTAGCCGCCGCCGCCTGGGGTATCGAGCCGCACTGACTGGCCGCGCTCCAGCTTGATCCCAACCATTTTCGAGGCCATCGGCGGGTGATGCCAGCCATCTGCCTGCTCGTAGGAAAAGACATTGAGCGCAGCATCGCCGCCGCCAGCCGCGCCCTTGGGCGCAAAGCGGCCACGTTCACCGAAGAGGAAGGCTGTGGCGCTTTCCTCCAGTACTTCAATTTCATAGGTCGCGCCCATGCCGCCCCGATGCATGCCAGGGCCTGCGCTGTCTGGGCGCAGGGCCCATTGCTTGAACATCACCGGATAGGCTGCCTCAAGTATTTCCATCGGCGGGATTGTCGCGGTCGAAATTGGAGCATTGCCGTGGTTCAGCCCGTCGCCTTCGATGGACCCGCCATGGCCGCCGCCGTAAAAGCTGAACATGACCCAGGGCTGACCATTGGCGCGTTTGCCGGAAATCGACAGGGCGTTGATGGTGCCATAGGCATTGGCGACGACGCGATCCGGCGCCGCCTGTGAGGCCGCGGCAAAGATCACGTCAACCATGCGCAGGATCGTTTCGGTGTAGCCGCCGACCGGCGCCGGGAAGGGCGCAGACAGCAGGGATCCATCGGGGATCTTCACATCGATCGGGCGCATTACACCAGAGTTCGCAGGCAGGGACGGGAAGATATGCTTGATCGCCACATAGGCGGTTGCGACCGCCGTCGGCAGTGCAATGTTCACCGGGCCTGCGCAGCGGTCTGCCGTTCCTGTGAAATCCAGCGTCATCCGGTCATCATTGATCTCCAGCGCGACTTTGATTGCCAGCGGCGTATCGGTGATGCCATCATTGTCGAGGAAATCCTCGGCCTCCCATCGACCGTCGGGCAGTTCCGTCAGCTCCGAACGCATCAGCGCTTCGGCACGGTCCTGCAAGGCATCAAGGGCCGCGCGCACAGTTTCGGCGCCATATTCGGCCAGCAATTCATCAAGACGTTTCACGCCCAGATCCAGCGCTCCCAGCTGACCGTTCAGATCGCCCTGCGCCGATTGCGGCAGACGGGTGTTGCGCATCAGAATGTCGGTGATGTCGGTTTGGATCTTGCCTGCCTTGGCCAGCCGGACCGGCGGCAGGACAAAGGCCTCCTGAAAGGCATCGGTGGCAGCGGGGTTGTAGTTGCCTGGCACCGCGCCGCCCACATCGTGCCAATGTCCGACCGAGGCGAGATAGCAGAACAGTTTGCCATCGTGGAAATAGGGCCGCACTAGCCGCATGTCGCTGAGGTGGGTGCCGCCCAGATGCGCATCGTTGAAAATATAGATGTCGCCGTCTTCCAGGTCGCCGTTTTCGGCGGCCTTTTCGATGACGGCCTTCACCGCAAAGGACATCACCCCGACAAAGATTGGCAGGCCGGATTTGCCCTGTACCAGAGTGTCGCCCGACACCGCGTGATAGAGGCCGTGCGATGCGTCATGGGCCTCGGCGATGATTGGGTTGAAGGCGGCGCGAAACAGAGTGGCATCCATTTCATCCGCGATTTGCTCCATCCGTCCGGCCAGCACGGCCAGCGTGATCGGGTCTATCTCTTTGGTCATGGGTTTGCCTTTGTTTCAGCGATATCGTTCCAGACGTCCTGCCGGGTGAGACGCCCGTCCACTACTTCGAAGCGGTCGATGAACCGGATGCCGCTGAAGGGGGTGCCATCCGGCCATTCGCCCGACAGGGTGCCGCGGCAATAGACAACGGCGGCGTCCTGCGGCGATTGCAGCGCTTCGAAGCCCTCGTATGTCTTGGTGACGAAATTGTATCGGGGCTTTGCCCATTCGATCAGCTCTTCCAGCGTCGTCATCGGGGCGGTGCCGGGGAATGTCATGGAGAAGCCGGGAGCCAGCAGCGTCCGGGCCGTGTCTATCTCGCGCGCTTCCATCGCGGTCAGGTAGTTGCGCACCAGAGATACCGGATCGGGCAGGGCGGGGGCGGGGCTGCGATGCGCGCCGCCGCGCATGTAACCCGCAGGATCCAGCTCGTGAATCATAACGGTGACGGCCTCGGGCGGGGCGGGCACGACGATTCGCACCGCGTTGGTCAGCGCCGCGCACAGTCGCGTTTTCTCGTCTGCGCTATATCCCTGCATCACGTGGAGTTCGATGACGGGCATGAAGTCTCCTTTTCTAAATTGGTATTTTTTGTAATACAGATTATTTGCTGCGCATAGGTCAAATATTTTGAACATCTGTGAATAGATTTGTTGCTTTTGAAAAAACCATCGCTAGGCTTGAGAGGCAGTGAAAGGAGAAATATGGGACAGAATCTGGCATCTTCCGCAAGCAAAGGTCTGCCTGAAGGGGGTAAGGCGCAGCGTGTCTTTCTGCATCTGCATCAAGAGATTACCCGTGGTGTCTACGCGCCCGGGAGCGTGCTGCCGGGTGAGCAGAAGCTGGCCGCGACTCTGGGCGTGTCCCGTGTCACTGTGCGTCGGGCGCTAGATGTGCTGGAGAAGGACGGGCTGGTTGAGCGCCGTGTCGGATCCGGCACAACGGTCTGCGCGCAGAAGTCCAGTCCTTCGATGGCGGCGGACTTCAGTACCCTGATGCCGCAGTTGGTTGAAATGGGGCAGAACACCACTGCACGGCTGCTCTCCTTCAGCTATGGCGCTGCGCCCGGCGGCGTTGCCGAGGCGCTGGGCCTTGGGGCTCAGGTACGGGTTCAAACAGCGGTACGCCTGCGTCTGGTTGAAAATGAACCTTTCTCCCATCTGACCACATGGGTGCCGGAAGAAATCGCGCAGAATTACACAGAGGCTGAACTGGCCACGACGCCACTGTTCCGCCTTCTGGAGCGCTCGGGCGTCAAAGTCGATTCCGCCCATCAGACGGTCAGCGCGACGCTGGCCTCTCCGGAAGTTGCCGAAACGCTGGGTGTTCGGATCGGCGCGCCGCTCTTGTCCCTCGACCGGGTTGTGCGCGACGAGGAAGGCCGCGGGGTCGAATACCTTGCCGCGCTCTACCGGCCTGACATGTTCCGGCTTGAGATGTCGCTGAACCACGTCGGCGTGGGCGAAACCCGCCATTGGGAGCCGGTGATCAATCCGGCCCGCAAAGAGGCAGCCGAATGACTGCCCCGCAGACCCTGTTCGACAAGCTCTGGGCTGCGCATGAGATCATGCGACGCGACGATGGCATGTCCCTCCTGTGGGTGGACCGGCATCTGGTGCACGAAGGCTCGCACCACGCCTTTGCCAAGCTGGCGCAGCGGGGCCTGAAAGTGGCCGAACCTGATCTGACCTTTGCGGTGGTCGATCACTATGCGCCAACACGACCGGGCGCTGTCGCGCCCGATATCCGCCGGATGATCGACACTCTGGGCCAGAATGCACGGGCACAGGGCCTCCGGCTGTTCGATCTGCACGATCCGGGGCAGGGCATTGTGCATGTGCTTGGCCCCGAGCAGGGGCTGACGCTGCCTGGACTACTGATCAACTGCGGGGATAGCCATACCTCCACTCACGGGGCGCTTGGGGCTTTGGCCTTTGGCGTCGGGGCGACCGAAGTCGCCCATATTCTGGCAACCCAAACGATCTGGCAGCGTCGGCCCAAGACCATGCGGATTTCGGTCAATGGCGCCCTTGGCGCTGGTGTCACGGCCAAGGATCTTGCACTGCACTGGATCGCTGAACTGGGCGCGGATGGCGCCAGGGGTCACGCAATCGAATACGCGGGCAGCGCGGTTGAGGCGTTGAGCATCGAAGGTCGCCTGACCCTGTGCAATCTCAGCATCGAGGGTGGTGCCCGGCTGGGTCTGATCGCGCCGGATCAGATCACTTTCGACTATCTGAAAGGGCGCAATTTCGCCCCGAAGGGTGCCGCCTGGGAGGCTGCTCTGGCGGATTGGCAAAAGCTCTACAGCGATGCGGAGGCCATCTTCGATCAGGAGGTTGCAATCGAAGCCGCAGAGATCGCCCCGACGGTGACCTGGGGTACCTCTCCGGAAGAGGCGCTGCCGATCACTGGCCGTGTGCCGCGCCCGGCAGACCTGCCCGGAGGAAAGCAGGGTCAGGCGCGTGCGACGCTGGATTACATGGGCCTTGAAGCAGGGATGCCGCTGGAGGACATCGCGGTTGATCAGGTGTTCATCGGCTCCTGCACCAATGGCCGGATCGAGGATCTGCGCCTCGCGGCCAAGGTTCTGGCGGGACGCCAGGCCAAGGTGCCCGGTCTGGTGTCGCCGGGATCCGCCGTTGTCAAGAAACAGGCCGAGGCTGAAGGGCTGGCGCAGATCTTTACCGATGCGGGCCTGGAATGGGCCGATGCTGGCTGTTCCATGTGTGTGGGCATGAATGGCGATCTGGTCGAGGCGGGCAAACGCTGCGCCTCCTCCACCAACCGGAACTTCCGCGGGCGGCAAGGACGCGGCGCGCGGACCCATCTGATGAGTCCCGCCATGGTCGCCGCCGCCGCCGTTACCGGACATCTTGCCGATGTGCGCCCGCTGCTGGAGGGCCGGTCATGAGCGGATGGAGCAAGATCGAAGGCCGGGCTGTGGCGCTGGCGCAGGAGAATGTGGACACGGATCAGCTGATCCCGGCGCGGTTCATGTCGGCGCCGCGCAGCGAGGGATATGGCCAATTTCTGCTGCACGATGCGCGTCAGGATGACGACGTGCATGTGCTGAACCTGCATCCCGGCGCCTCGGTGCTCGTGACGCGGCGCAATTTCGGCAGCGGCTCCAGCCGCGAGGCTGCCGTTTATGCGCTGGTGGATTTCGGGATCAAGGCGGTCTTCGCCCCCAGTTTTGGCGACATCTTTGCTGGTAACGCCGTCAACAACGGCCTGCTGCCCGCACGCCTGCCAGAAGAACAGATCGAGGCGCTGATCAGCGCTATCGGCAGCAATGATGTGGCGGCCACCGTCGATCTGGCTGCTGGCCGTGCCAGCATCGCCGGGCAGAAGGTCTCTTTCGAGATTGACCCCGTCTGGCAGCAAAAACTGGTCAACGGTTGGGACGACATCGACCTGACCGCTCAGCACCAAGAACGGATTTCAACGTTTCGGGCGGCCCGTGCTTCTCAGCACCCATGGGCCTGGCCCGCGACGTAAGACGGCAACGGGCCCCGCTGGGGGCCGGGGCCACAACCAAAGGGGCGTCAAAAGGCACCCCATCACCAGGGAGAAAGACAAAATGAAGCACAGTATGATTGGTGCAGTCCTTGTCACCACGGCGATGACCTCGGCTGCCTTTGCCGAAGACACGCTGACCGCCGTACACGCCTTTCCGGAATCGCTGATCTACACCAAATCCTTCCTTGAGTTCGTCGACAAGGTGAACGCGGCGGGTGAAGGTGTCGTCAATATCGAGGTCCGTGGCGGCCCCGAGGCCATCGGCATGTTCCAGCAGCCGGACGCCGTGCGTTCGGGCGTTGTGGACATGGTCTACACACCGGGCAGCTTCTATGCCGGCGCCCTGCCGGAAAAAGACGCGCTTGTGACCTCAAACCTGACGGCGGTAGAAACCCGCGCCAATGGCGGTCTGGAACTGATTGACCAGATCCACCAGGAAAAGATGGGCGTCAAATACCTCGGCTGGTTCGACTCGGGAGTCTGCTACAACCTGTGGACCCGCAATGAGCCGAAGCTGGACGCCGACGGCAACCTTGATGTGTCCGGTCTGAAACTGCGCGGCAATGCGGTCTACAACGCATTCTTCACCGAATATCTGGGCGCGCAGGTGATCGACCTGCCTACCACCGAAGTCTATTCGGCGCTGGAGCGTGGCGTGGTGGATGCGACCGGTTGGACCCAGATCGGCCTGATCGATCTGAAGTGGAACGAATTCCTGAACTACCGGATCGAACCCTGCTTCTTCTCGACCGACCTTGGCACCATCGTGAATCTCGACAAGTGGAACAGCCTGTCCGAGGAATCGCGCAAGATCCTGCAGGATGTCGCAATCGCCCACGAGGCGGAAAGCGCCGCCAAACTGGGTGCCCTGCGCGACGCGGATTTCGCGGCCCTTGAAGAGGCCGGCATGAAAGTCGTGACCTTGGAAGGTGACGCCGCCGACGCCTATCTGGCGGCCGCCACGCAGAAAACCTGGGACCGCATGAAGGGCCTGATGGCCGACAGCCCCCAGGGAGACGGCAACTACGACAAGCTGATCGAGCTGTTCTACGACAAGTAAACAGCCACGGGACGGCACGCCGGATCGCGGGTCCGGCGTGCCGTCTGCCTTTGGAAAGGATGAGAAATGGCAATGGTCGGAAAGCTCTATCAAGGCTTCCTATATGCGATGGCGGGCATCGCGGGGTTCATGCTGGTCTGGCTGATGATTTCGGTCACCCTGTCCGTGGTGATGCGCAATGCCGGGCTTCAGCCCTTTGCCTGGCTTTTCACCTCATCCGAATACGCCATTTTGTACATGACCATGATGGGCGCCCCCTGGCTGGTGCGGGAAAAGGGTCATGTGCATATCGAATTGATCACCGCTGCATTGCCCGCTGAGGTGCGCCGGGTGGTCAGCCGTCTGGTGGCCGCGCTTTGTGTTCTGGTGTCGGTGATCCTGGCCTGGAAGGGCGCAGAGCTGTTTCTGGGCAATATCGCGCGCAACGATCTGGACGTGCGCGCCTACTACTTTCCGAAATGGATCCTGACGATCGCCTTTCCGGTCAGCTTTGGACTGATGGCGATTGAATTTTCCCGTTTCGTATTTGGCAGCGACCTGATCCATTCGGGCGAAGCGGGGATACACGAATAATGGAATGGTTTGAATCACTGGCCCTGCTGCTGGGCTCGATCCTGGTTCTGATGGCCATCGGCATGCCGGTCGCGCTTGCCTTTCTGGCGGCCAATATCGTTGGGGCCTGGTTTTACATGGGCGGTGCCAAGGGGATCACGCTGCTGCTCAACAACGGGTTTGGCGGGCTGACGAACTATGCGCTGGTGCCGATCCCGCTGTTCCTGCTGATGGGAGAGGTCTTCTTTCACACTGGCCTTGGGGCACGGATGTTCAATGCCATCGACCGACTTCTGGGTAAGCTGCCCGGGCGGTTGTCCTATGTGACTGTGCTGGGCGGGACAGCGTTTTCAACGCTGTCCGGCTCCTCCATGGGCTCGACCGCGCTGCTGGGCAGCCTAATGGTGCCCGAGATGACCAGCCGCGGATACAAGAAGCACATGTCGATCGGGCCGATCCTTGGAACCGGTGGTCTGGCGATCATCATTCCGCCCTCTGCTTTGGCGGTGCTGCTGGCGACACTCGCCCGCATCGACGTCGGCGCGCTGCTGATCGCGGGGATCCTGCCGGGGCTGGTGCTGGCCAGCCTTTATATCGGTGTCATCTATCTGCAGACCCGCATCGACCCGACAGCTGCCCCTGCCTATGAGGTTGAGACGCTCACCTTTGGCGAAAAGGCGCGGCTGCTGTTTGGAGACGTCTTGCCCATGCTGTCGGTCATGGTTCTGATCGTCATCGGCATGGTTGGTGGGCTGATCACCCCGTCCGAGGCCGCCGCCTTTGGCGCGCTTGGGGTCCTGATCCTTGCCATTCTGTTTCGCTGTCTCAGCTGGGAGGCGATGAAGAAGTCCGTCGTCGGCGCGCTGCGAGTGACGCTGATGGCCTATTTGATCGTGTTCGGCTCAGCCACTTTCAGCCAACTGCTGGCCTTTTCCGGTGCCTCCAGCGGGCTGATCCGCTGGGCAACTTCCTTTGATCTGGCGCCGGTTGCAATGCTGTTGGTGATGTTCTGTGTGCTGCTGCTGCTGGGCATGTTCATGGAGCAGATCTCGATGATGCTGCTGACCGTGCCGATCTTCTTTCCGCTGGCGGCCTCGCTGGGGTTCGATCCGATCTGGTTCGGTTTGATCATCCTGCTGGCGCTGGAGATCAGCTTCACCACGCCACCCTTCGGACTGTTGCTTTTCGTGATGAAAGGGGTGGCGCCCAAGGATACCACGATGCGCGATATCTACATGTCCGCCTTTCCCTATATGGCCTGCTCGATGCTGCTCGTCGCCTTGCTGATCCTGTTTCCTCAGCTGGCGCTGTGGCTGCCGGGGCTGTGACTGCTTTGCCAAAGCACGGAAAGCCATGGGGCAAATTGCTGTGAGCATCGGATCGTAGAAATGAAAACGCTGCCAGCATGTGTTGCTGGCAGCGTTCTTCGTTTTCATTGCTCCGCCCGGGGCGGTGAGGTCATAGCGCGAACCAGTCGGCCTCCGCCGCATCGGTGCCAAGGACCTTGATCACGAAGTCTGCATTTCCATCACCGTCCACATCGCCGGCGATGCGCTGGAAATCGCCACGATCCGCCGCGCGAAGTTCCCCTGCGGTGCCGCTGAAGTGAGCACTGCCGATAAAGGTAAAGGCGTCGTCCTCTTCAGTGGAGCTGTCAGCGTCGATCCGGTCCAGTCGGATGATATCGAGATCGTCGCTCGCGAAATCGGCGATAGTGTCGGTCCCTCTCGGACCCGAAAGCCGGAAAAAGAAATCGTCGGCTCCGTCGCCACCGGTCAAAAGGTCGGCGCCGCGGCCGCCCCGCCGATGTCATCGCCCGCGCCACCGTCCATGGTATCGTCACCAGCGCCGCCGTTCAGTTTGTCGGACCCGCGACCACCAAACAGCTTGTCGTTGCCGCCACCGCGGACCAGCACATCGTCGCCAAACCCGCCCCGCACAACGTCATTGCCCGCGCCACCTTCGAGGCTGTCATCGCCAAGGTTGCCTTTCAGCGTGTCGTTGCCTTCGCCGCCGTCAATCAGATCGTCGCCTTCGTGGCCAAGGATCAGATCATCACCGCCCCAAGAGGCGATGTAGTCGGCGTAGGAACTACCCTCGATGACGTCGTCGGTTGCCTCTGGCGCAGCGATTTCCGTGGTGCCGACGTATTCGTGCAGCACGTAGATGGCTTCGCGGGCGTCTTCCACCGACTGCGCCCAGTCGTTGATCCCGGCGGCCGAGCCTTCGGCCATTTCATAGCTCTCGCCATTGGCAGAGAGTGTCATGTACTCGTCCACCCAGTCCTTGCCGGTGCCGACGTCATTGACGCCGTCGCCGTTGCGGTCCTTGCCCCAGATCACGTCCAGCAGGGTACGCTGCACTGCCTCAAGGTCGGAGGGGTCTCCGTCCATGTCCTGGTACCACTGGACCCAGGCATCTCCATAGGTTGCGATGCGGTCATAATCGAAGGTTTCCGCGCTGCCATCGGTAAAGCCGAAATAGTCGATTGTCTGGGTGTCGCCGGAACCGGTGACTTCGTTCACCCCCATGAAGGTATGCGCGGTGAGCGTCGCATCCATGCTGACCGGGTGGAACTTGGAAAAGACACCGGCCAGCAGCCCGGTGGGGTTCCAGCCCGCGTTCATCAGGTCGATCAGCGATTGCGGAATGTTCCCGGCGACATTCGCCTGAACCTCGGTCCAGCTTGTTGCGCCGCCTGCGGTCATGATCAGCTTGTAAAGTGCGAGGTTCTCGCGCGGGGAATCGATCAGGACACCGTCCACCATGATGCGGCCCGACGCATCAGTCGAGATCTCGGTTCCGGCGTTGATCTTGCCAAGCGCCTCTTCCAGAGCGGATTCGACTACCTGATCGGGCGAGCGCATAATGTTTGCCCGCTCCATCTCGATTTCCTGGATGTAATCCAGCTGGTCAGCTGGGACTTCGTATTCGCCTTCTCCGCCTTCGACGAGGTGGATCGGAAAGGTCTCGCCGGTTTCAGGATTATAGCCGATCGGCACGATCTGGCCGTTCTCATCCAGCACCGGTTCACCGTTGCCGCCGCCATCACTTGGGTCAAGATCCCGGGTCAGCACCCAAAGATCACCATATAGGTCGCCTTGAGCGGCGCCGCCGGAGGTTGAAACTGAATCTGCCATAACCGTCTCCATCGTTAAGCACGCCCTGGTGCTGTCGCATTTAACGTTGGCCAGTGTATGCAAGCGCAGTCGCTACACTTTGATCGATATCATCTTTGAGTGGAAATTCTGTCGGCACAGTCCATAGCCTGATTCGCTGACGGCAATTGCACCAGCTTTTCTTACCAGCGCTGCGCCGATGGCAGCGGCTGGCAATTGCTGGGCTGGTGCGATTGGGCTGGGGGTCAACCCAGTTTACGCCATTCCTGTTGCGCGCCCATGCCTTGCCCCGGGGCAGCGGCGGCCCGTCCAGCGGCCTCTCCGGTCGCAAAGGCGGTGCCCATCACCCGAATAGAGGCATAGGCCATCGGATCGGCGCCGATGGTGCGCCCGGCGAAATAGAGGTTATCCACGCCCTTGGCGCGCAAGGCGTCCAGCGGGATGGAGGCACACCCGGTTCCGCCTACGGGGGTATAAATCGGTTGTCCGGGGACCGTGTGATCCTCCATTGGCCAAGCCGCCTTGGCCACCTCGTCGTCGCGCTGGCGCCCGGTGGCAATATCTTCTCCGGTCAGTTCATAACGGGCTGCTGGGTGGCGGCTTTCCCGGATGCCGATCTGCGGGCCGGTCTGCACCAGATAGGCGTTTTCAAACCCAGGCACATCAGAACGCAGCAGCGCGACATAGTCGTGTGCCGCTTCGCGCGCGGCGCGTTCGGCCGTGCTGAAACTGGCGGAACTCAGATCTGGCATCGGGTGGTCGAACATCATCCACCACATCTCACCGGTGTTGGGTACTTCGGTGTAGATGCCGCCGTCATCGCGAGCAGAGGGCCAGCGTCCATTGCGCCTGTAGCGTGCAAAGGCTGCCTTGATGGCCTCGCGGTCTATTGGCTGTGACCGGTCACGCCCGGCGATCCGAATGGGTGCCGAGATTGCCTGCAGGTTGCCGTTGGTATCCCCGGTGCGGCAGGGAATACCGGCGACCAATGACAGGTTGGCATCTCCGGTGGCATCCACAAATGCCTCGGCCACCACCCGGGTTCGCCCGTCCATACCGGCCAATGTCACCGCTTCGATACGATCCGACGTGCGTGTCACAGCCGCCACGCGGGTATGGAGCAACACGTCAACGCCCTGCGCCGCCAGCACCCGGTCCAGTGCCAGTTTGACCGCTTCTGGTTCCAGAAGGATGATCCAGTTGAGCGTCGTCGGCGATTGAAACGGTGCGCAATCCAGCCCGAGGTTGCGCAGCTCATCCAGGACCAGATCGGCTACCCCTCCTACGACTTTGATGGGCTCAGGCCCCTGCTGATAAAAACCGCAGTAGGCCAGCACCTGTGCGTTGGTCGCGGCGCCGCCAAGGAAACCGTATTTTTCGACCAGTAGGACCCGCGCCCCGGACTGGGCCGCGCCAAGTGCGGCACCAACCCCCCCTGCGCCGCCCCCTGCGATGACGACATCATAGTCGCTTTCGGGTTTTGCCATCATGTCCGCCACCCCAGCAGGCGCCGTTCGATAAACCCGATCACTGCGCTGGTGATGACGCCCAGAAGCGACAGGATCACCACGCCAGCAAACAGCCGTTCCAGATCATAAAGTGAACCCGCTTCGAGGATATAGGCCCCGATACCATACTCCGCGCCCAGCATTTCGGCGGCGACCAGAAGGATGATGGCGATGGCAAGGCTGATGCGCAGACCGGACAGGATCCCCGGCATGGCGCCCGGCAGAACGATCTTGCGCACGATGGACCACCACGACAGGCCAAAGCTTTGCCCCATGCGGATCAGCGTGCGGTCGACATTGTCGACAGCGCTGTAGGTAGCGACCACCGTGGGGGTGAATGTGCCAAAGGCGATCAGAGCATATTTCGATCCTTCGCCAATCCCGAACCAGATCACGAACAGCGGCAGCAGCGCGATTTTCGGAATGGGGAATATGGCCGCAACCAGCGGCACCAGCCCGGAGCGGATGTAGGAAAACAGGCCGATCAGCACCCCGATACAGATACCAAGGCAGGCGCCGATGGCAGCGCCAACCGCCAGCCGGGTCAGCGACGGGCCAAGGTGTTTGAACAGCATGCCGCTGTCATACAGCTCCCGGAAGGTATCGAGCACGTCCGAGGGGCGCGGCAGGGTCAGGGCGGAAATCCAACCCGTGCGGGTGCCCCATTCCGCCAGCAGGATCAGGGCGACAAAAACGGCCACGCCGACCCAGCGACGTGAGTGCGGCGCAAAACCACCGCCCCGGAATGCGACGGGTTTTTCTTGTGTCATGTCAGACATGGATCAGCTCCGCATCTGCAGCCCGCGCCTCTTCGCGCATCAGCTGCCACAGGTGTTTCTGGTGGGCATCAAGATCAGCATCGCCAAAGGCGCGCTCGGACAGGGGTTTGTCGATTTCGACGATCTCCCGGATCTGGCCGGGGCGGCGCGACAGAACCACGACCTTGTGGCCAAGTCGGACCGCTTCGGCCAAGTTGTGCGTCACGTAGACGGCAGTGAACGGTTGGCGCATCCAGAGATCGACAAGATCGTCCATCAACAATTCACGGGTCTGGCTGTCGAGCGCAGAAAGAGGTTCATCCATCAGCATCACGGCGGGCTTCACCGCAAGGGCACGTGCGATTGCGACGCGTTGCTTCATGCCACCCGACAGTTGCTTGGGCAGGGCCTGGGCGAAATCGCTGAGCTTGGTACGGGCCAGCACATCGTCGATAATCCGCTTTGCCTCGGCGCCCTTGATGCCGTGGTCCTCCAGCACCAGCGAGATATTCCCTGAGACGCTGCGCCACGGCAGCAGGGCAAAATCCTGAAAGATATAGGTGAGCGGGTTCAGGCACCCCTCGGGCGGTGTGCCCAGTTGCAGAACCTGGCCCTTACTGGGGCGCTCAAGCCCGCCGATAAAGCGCAAGAGGGTGGATTTACCGCATCCCGACGGTCCCACGATGCAAACGATCTGCCCGTCCGCGATGTCGAGAGAGATATCCCGCATCACTTCGAAATCGTTATAGGAATGGCTGATGCCGTCCAGACGGATGTCCATGCGCTGTCCTTTGACTACAGGAGAAGGACGGGCGCCCCGCAAAAAGCAAGGCGCCCGGAAGAACGTACAAGGCGGGTGTTAGGCGCCCAGCGTTTTGACGTAGGAATCGTCGACCAGCGTGTCGAGCGTGATATCGCCATCGACAAGACCTTCGGACTGGAACCAGCTCAGCTGGTCCTGCACGCTGGCGATATTCAGCGCCGCACCCTGGCTCAGCCGCATGGTACCATTGATGATCGAGGGCGCCGCCTTTTCGCGGGGACGGTCCGTGTAGACGTATTTGTGGATCAGATCGACCATCTCGTCCTGATCTGCGGTGCCATCGATCATGGCTGCGGCATAATCATCGACCCCGCGCGAGAAGCCCTGAAGGAAGCTTTCGGTCAGTCCGCGTTCCTTGGCCGCGTTATTGGCCGAGGTGAAGACAGTGGTCACCTGATAGTCGGGAATGTAGTCCGACACGTTGCCCACCATGTGCCAGGCACCGGCGGCCGCCAGCGGTTTGGCGATATGGGGCACGATGGACCAGCCATCGACCTGGCCCGATTTCATCGCGCCGATGATCGCGCCGACCTTTTGCAGCGGCGTAAAGCTGAGGTTGATGCCTTCGGCGGCGGCCATTTTGGCGCCCATGTAGTGGAAGGACGAGCCGGCCTGTGTGACGGCGTATTTCTTGCCGTCCAGGTCCTTCAGCGTCTTGATACCGGCCTGATAGGAGGCATCCGAGATCAGGTACTTCTGTCCGTCGATGCCGTCCTCTTCGGTCAGGGCGCCGCCGATCACCTTGATCGCGCCCTTGTCCGCGAGGCTGATCAGCCCGCCGGAAATGGCGGTTACGGCATAATCCACATCGCCCGATGCGATGGCCACGGCCATCGGCTGCGCTGCCTGGAAGAACTCCAGTTCCACATCCAGCCCGGCATCCGCGAAATAGCCGCGCTCCTGCGCGATAAAGCTGGCAGAATGCGAGGTGAAGCGCAGCGCGCCCACCTTGATTTTCTTGTTCTGGGCCAGCGCAGGGGCGGCAAGCCCCGTCGCGGCCACGGTTCCGCCCATCAGGGCCAATGCCTTACGGCGATTGAGTTTCATCATGATCTTCCTCCCTTATAGATCAGTGTTACGCCTTCAGATCTGCTCCGATCTCTTCCTTCAGCAGGGCCAAAGCCGTGGTTTCGTCTCTGTCCAGAACCGCATCAAGCAGCGCTTTTTGCCGGGCCTTGCGAGCGGCCCAGTTCAGCTTGCCTTCGCGCAGCAGCGCCAGCCTAAAGCGGCGGCTCTGGTCGAAGAACTTGCGCTGCAAATCGATCAGGCGTGGGCTGTCGCAGGCCGCGATCAATGCCGTGGCAAAGGCGCGGCAGGCATCATCCCATTCCAGCGCCGTCAGATCGTCCGGGGTCGTGGCTACGGCGGCCTCGGCCTTTTGCAGGGCGTGATGGGCGGCAACGACCTGCCCCTCCCAGGCGACATCTCCCAGTGCGATCGCGCGCGACAGGGCGATGCTTTCAATTTCCTGCCGGACAAGTTGAATGTCGCGCAGGTCGTCCTCGGTCGCCGAGGTGACGCGAAAACCGCGCTGCGCGGCGCCTTCGACCAGACCTTCAGAGGACAGGATGCGCAGGGTTTCCCGCATGGAATGGTTGGAGCCACCGTAGCGGCTGCGCAGCTCATTCAGCTTCAGCTTCTGATCCGGCAGCAGGGTGCCGAACGCGATGTCCTTGCGTAGAGAGGACGCCAGCAGTTCGACGATGGTGCTGTCTTCATTTTTCTTGCCAGAGAAGATCATTTCATTCCATATACGCAAAAATGTTGGATATTTTTAAAAGTGCCTCACATTACTGTCAACCTTCAACTTTCGGAGCGCCGCATTATGGACATCTCAGGGACGACCAAGCTGCTGCCGATTATCGGTGCCCCCGTCGCGGGGGTGGTGTCGCCGCCGGGTATGAACGACTGGTTTCGCACCCGCGGTATCGACTGCCGGATGCTGCCCCTGGACGTTCCGGCCCCTGTGCTGACAGAGTTCTGGACGCTGCTGCGCGCCTCCGAGACGTTTCTGGGCTGCTCGATCACCTATCCGCACAAACAGGCGGCCTTTCAGGAAGCGGACCGGGTGACGGACCGGGCCGGGCGCATCAGGGCCGTGAATACCCTGCGCCGTGAGGGCGATGTGCTTGTTGGCGACATGACGGATGGGCTGGCTCTTATGGAGGCGCTGCGCGTTTCTGGGGTGCCGGTTGCTGGACGGTCGGCGCATATCATGGGGGCAGGCGGCGGTGCCGGTCGGGCCATTGCCGATGCGCTGTGCGAAACGGGCGTTAGCGACGTTGTCCTCAGCGACACGGATGAGGGGCGGCTGGCGGAAACGGCAGCCATCCTGCGCGCGCATTGGCCCAAGGTCCGTATTTGGGAGGAAGATCGCGCCGCAGACATTCTGATTGACGCAACCCCGACCGGGAAAGATCAGACTGCTGGTCCGCTGTTCCCGGCTGAACGGATCAGGGAGTGCATGGCCGTGTGCGATATCGCCGGGCTACAGGGCGAAAGCAAATTCCTGCGACTGGCCGCTGAGCTGGGCAAGCAGATCGTGGACGCCGCAGCCTTGGGGCGGGGGCAAATTTCAGTTCAGACGTCTTTTGTTTTCAAGGATGCCTGAGCCGACGCTGCCCTTCTCCCGTTGTTGATCTAGGTCGATACCGAAGACTAGGTGATCGTCTTGTCTGCCTTGAGCGAGGCCGCGGCGACCAGGCGGGCGTTTTCAAGGTCGTTACCTTCGGCGCGGGCCACGGCTTCGCTATGCGGGAGACCGTGGTGGAGCCATCTATCGATCAGACGTTGGCGCAAAGTGGAAAGGTCGACGTTCAGAGAAATCGAGAAGTCCCAGAAGCGGCGCAGCTCCCGCCATCCGGGGGCATCAAACAGCAGGTAATTGCCCTCGACGATGACGGTGTCGCATGTCTCGGGAAGTAGGCCCGCGCCTGCAATGGCGATGTCGCGGTCCCGATCGAAAACCGGGAAGATCACCGACGGTGCATCGGGCAGGGCGCCGATAAGGCGCAGCAATCCTTCCACGTCGAAGGTCTCCGGCGCACCCTTTCTGTCCAGAAGACCGCGCTGGGTTAGAATGGCGTTGTCGAGATGGAAGCCATCCATTGGCACGACCTGGGTCTGGCACCCGGCCTCGTTCAGCTTGTCCGCAAGGACTTCCGCCAGCGTGGATTTGCCAGAGGCTGGCGGTCCGGCCAGAGCGACAAGTTTGCGTTGTCCGGATCGCGGCGCTGTCAGAATGGGATCCAGCAGCCTTTCGGCGATCGCTTCTGGCTCGTTCATGCCGCGTCCTGGGCGGGTGGCTCCTTGGCGCCGGTCATGAAGGCCACGGCATCGGACATGGTATAGTCCTTTGGATCGATGGTGCAGAGCCGTTTGCCCAGCCGGTGGATATGGATCCGGTCGGCGACTTCGAACACATGCGGCATGTTGTGGCTGATCAGGATGATCGGGATGCCGCGCGCCTTCACGTCCTGAATGAGTTCCAGCACCTTGCGGCTTTCCTTGACCCCCAGGGCCGCCGTCGGCTCATCCATGATGATGAACTTGGTGGCAAAGGCGGCCGCGCGGGCGACGGCGACACCCTGTCGCTGACCACCTGACAGCGTTTCGACCGGCTGCTTGATCGACTGCACCGTCATCAGGCCAAGTTCGGTCAGTTTTTCCCGCGCGAATTTCTCCATCGCCGGTTTGTCCAGCATCCGTAGGTATTTGCCCAGAAATCCGGGTTTGCGGATTTCGCGTCCGGTGAACATGTTGTCGGCAATCGACAGGGCGGGGGACAGGGCGAGGGTTTGATAGACGATCTCGATGCCCATGTCGCGGGCCTCGATGGGGGAAGAGAAACTGACCGGTTTGCCTTCGATCAGGATTTCCCCCTCATCCGGGATGGTGGCGCCGCAGATCGCCTTGACGATCGAGGATTTGCCCGCGCCATTGTCGCCGATCACGGCCAGGATTTCCCCGGGGCGCAGTTCGAAATCCGAATGGTTGATGGCGGTGACGTGCCCGTAGCGTTTCACGATACCTTTAGCCTGAACGACTGGTGTCATGCCGAAACCCTCCTGATCCATTGGTCGATGGCGACCGCGATGATGATAAGCCAGCCGATGGCGAAGACCTGCCAGAGCACATCGACCCCGGCCATGCGCAGTCCCGACTGGAAAACGCCGACGATCAGCGCCCCGAAGAGCGCCCCAAGGATCGATCCGCGCCCGCCAAACAGCGAGATGCCACCGATTACCACGGCGGTGATGGACTGCAGGTTGCCTTCGTAAAAGGATTGCGGCGAGATCGAGCCGACCCGTCCGATCGAAGCCCAGCCCGCAATGGCGCAGACCAGACCAGCGAGCATGTAGACCGAGACCAGCGTGCGCTCGGTGCGGATGCCGGACAGTTCCGCCGCCTCCATATCGTCGCCTATGGCGTAGACGTGGCGCCCCCAGGCGGTCTTGTTCAGCATGTACCAGAGCGCAACAAAGATCACGACCATCAGGATCACGCCAAAGGTGATGCGGGCGCCGCCAATATTGAAGGCATTGCCGAAGAACTTCAGGAAAGGCGCTTGATCGTCGATGTCCTGGCTGCGGATCGACTGAGCTCCGGAGAGCCAGAGATTGAGCGCAAAGAAGATTGACCAGGTGCCGAGCGTGGTGATGAAGGGGGGCAGTTTGACCTTGGTGATCAGCAGCCCGTTCATGGCTCCCGCCGCCATACCCCCAGCGAACCCCAGCAGGATCGCAAAGGGGCTGGGCACGCCCAAGTTGACCGCTAGATTGCCCATGATGACCGACATCAGCACCATGATCGCCGCGACCGACAGATCGATGCCCGCGGTCAGGATGATCAGTGACTGCGCTGCTGCGAGCATGCCGATGATCGACACCTGCTGCAGGATCAGGCTGAGGTTGAAGGCGGAAAAGAACCGCCCTCCGGCGATCAGCCCGAAGGCCAGCAGGCTGATGACCAGCACGATGACTGGCACGAAAGTTGGGTTGTTGTGCAGGATATGCTGCACCCGGCTCAGCAGCGTTGTGTTGCGAACTTCGAACTGGGCGACGCGTGTATCACTTCCCTCCAGAACCTGTTCGTAGTGTTGGCCTTTTGAGCCCATTCCGGATGTCTCTGACATGACGACCTCCCCGGCCTGAAGCCTATGCTACGGCCTCTGATACGGTCAAAGGTTTAGATTGATGGCATTTGGCCGGGGCATTTGCTGCCCCGGTCCTGTGGTGTTTGCTGGATTTAGCCCCAGCACTTCTTCAGGCCGTCGGCCGAGCTGAGCGACGGGATACCGTCGACCGGCGCATCGGTGATCAGTTCAACGCCGGTGTTGAAGAAATCCAGCCCTTCGGTGTTCGCCGGTTTGGTGCCGTCCTCGGCCCAGGCCTTGATCGCGTCGATACCGAGCGAGGCCATTCGCAGCGGGAACTGCATGGAGGTTGCGCCGATCACGCCCTCGCCGACATTCTGCACGCCGGGGCAGCCGCCATCGACGGAAACGACCAGCACGTCGTCTTCACGGCCCACCGATCTGAGCGCCTCATAGGCGCCGGCAGCGGCAGGTTCGTTGATCGTGTAGACCACGTTGATGCCCGGGTCGATCTGCAGAAGGTTCTCCATCGCCGTGCGGCCACCTTCTTCGTTGCCGTTGGTTACGTCGTGGCCAACGATGCGCGGGTCATCCTCATCGCCGATATCGGTGGGGTCCTTGATGTCGATGCCAAAGCCCTGCAGGAATCCGCCGTCGCGCAGGTAGTCCACCGAGATTTCCGAGGCGTTCAGGTCCAGGAGAGCGATCTTGGCGTTTGCAGCCTCGTCACCCAGCTTTGCTGCGGCCCACTGGCCAATCAGCAACCCGGCCTTGAAGTTGTCGGTAGCAAAGGTCGCATCGGCCACATTGGCAGGTTCGAACGGAGTGTCCAGCGCGATCACCAGGGCACCAGCGTCACGGGCCTGGGTGATGACGGGCGTCAGGGCGCGGCTGTCCGTCGGGGTGATCAGGATGCCTTTGGCCCCCGATGCAATGCAGGTCTCAACCGCTGCGACCTGGCTTTCCACGTCGCCGTCAATCTTGCCCGCATAGGTGGACAGATTGATGCCGTTTGCTTCGGCTGCGGCGGTCGCGCCCTCCTTCATCTTCACGAAGAAGGGGTTGGTGTCGGTCTTGGTGATCAGACAGGCGTTGATCTCTGCATGCGCCGCGCCAGCCACCGAGGCCAGGGCGAGCGCGGAAATGGTCATGAGTTTTTTCACGTGGTCCTCCCGAAATTATTGTTCTCAATCCGGCTGGCTCCTCTCCAACCGGACCCGCCTAGAGCGATCTGGGCAGGTCGTGAGCCCTAAAAAGCCTGATTCCTCATAGGGTGTCAATTTGTTTGTTAACTTTACTAACTAATCGCCACGGAGTATCTTTCCTGAAGAAAGGCGGCAAACTATGTTCGTCCGAATGGACCATGTCAGTATCAAAGAACGAAGTGCCGGGGTGAATCAGCGGGGTGTCCGCGATCACAACGAACGCCTCATTCTGTCCATTCTGTTTCGCCACCGCGCCGTGTCCGCCGCCGAGATCGCCCGCCGGACCGGACTGTCCCGTCCTACGGTCTCCACCATCCTGCGCAGGCTGGAGGACGACGGCTTCGTCCAGCGGGGGGAGCCGGTCAAGGGCAAGGTCGGCAAGCCTTCGATCCCCATCGAACTCGGCTCTGAAGGGGCACTGTCCGTGGGCATGAACCTAGGCCGCAAGAGCGCGGATCTGCTGCTGCTGGATTTTGCCGGCAACGTGCGCCAGCAGCTGCGTACGACCTATGATTATCCCATGCCGGACGCGATCTTCGAATTCCTTAAAGACGGGCTTGAAACCCTTCTGTCCGGCCTGACTGCTAAGCAGCAGGGTCGGGTCTGCGGCATCGGTATCGGGCGGCCTTTTGAGCTGTGGAAGTGGCATGATCTGACCGGCCCCGCCGCGGAAGAATTTCAATCCTGGCAAGATGTCGATTTTGCCACCGAAGTTGCCTTTTTCAGCGATTTGCCGGTTTTTGTCGTGAACGATGCCACGGCGGCCTGTCAGGCCGAGCATATGTTCGGGCGGGGCAAGGATTTCCGCGATTATGCCTATTTCTTCATTGGGTCTTTCATCGGCGGCGGGGTGGCGATGAATGGCACCGTTTTCGAAGGCAATCGGGGCAATGCCGGGGCGCTGGGATCGATGCGCACCACCGGCCCCCTGGGCGAAAGCCTGCAACTGATCGATACCGCGTCGCTGCACCTGCTTGAGGCGCGCCTGGTCGAGGCCGGGATCGGTCCCGAAATCCTCTGGCGCAAACCGCAGGACTGGAGCGGTCTGGAACGCTATGTGGAGGCCTGGATCGGTACAACGGCACAGGAGTTGGCAAAGGCGTCCCTGTCGATATGCTCCGTCATCGATTTTGAAGCCATCATCATAGATGGCGCCTTCCCGGTCGCTGTGCGTGAGGAACTGGTCGAACGCGTGCGCCGCTATCTGGCCAATCAAGATAAGCGCGGTTTGATCTCGCCGCAGATAGAGGCGGGAGTTGTTGGCGAAAACGCCCGCAGCATTGGCGCTGCCGGCGGTCCGATCTTCACGCAGTTCCTACTCGATACCAACGCCGGGTTGGCCGCGCTTTGACCCGGTTTCAATGCAAAATCCCGCGCGCAGGTGCGGCAGCGGCGCAGCACTGCGCGGAGCGAATGTCATGATCCTATGCTGTGGTGAGGCCCTGATCGACATGATCCCGACCCCGACCGATGGCGGGCGCGACGGGTTTGTGCCCCATTCCGGTGGCGCCGTGTTCAACACCGCCATCGCACTTGGGCGGCTTGGCGCGCAGACCGGTATGTTGACCGGCCTGTCCCACGACATGTTCGGTCAGCAGCTTGTCGAGGACCTGAAGGCCAGTCACGTGGATACCACCCATGTCATCACCTCGGATCGCCCGACGACCTTGGCCTTTGTCAAACTGACGGATGGCCACGCGTCCTACAGCTTCTTCGATGAAAACTCGGCTGGCCGGATGCTGCTGCCTGCAGATATGCCGCTGCTGCCGGAGGATATCACGGCGCTCTATTTCGGCGGCATCAGCCTGGCTTGCGAACCCTGCGCCACCGCCTATGAGGATCTTCTGGCGCGCGAAGGCGCATCCCGCTCGGTGATGCTGGATCCGAACATCCGGCCGGGCTTTATCGAAGATATCAACCGTTTCCGCGCCCGCCTGGACAAGATGATGGCGCTGGCGGACATCGTGAAAGTGTCGGATGAAGACCTGAACTGGATTGTTCCAGGGCCGATGCCGCTGCCGGAAAAGGTTGCGGTCGTGCAAGCCAAGGGTCCTTCTGTGGTGGTCATGACCGAGGGCAGTAAGGGGGCGACGGGGTTTCTCTCCAGCGGAGAAAGCGTGCAAACCCGGGTCCGTCCCGTTCAGATTGTAGACACGGTCGGAGCCGGGGACACCTTCAATGCCGGCCTGCTGGCCCGGCTCAGCGAACTGGGCGTCTTACAAAAAGCGGCCCTGCGCAACTTGCCCGCAGACATGCTTGCAAATGCGCTGTCCTTCGGCGCAGGTGTCGCCGCCGTGACCGTCTCCCGCGCGGGTGCGAACCCGCCCTGGGCGCGCGAACTCTGACAATATCGCAGCTATTGGCCTTGTTGCGCAAATGGGTCGTGGGGTTCACGGCATGAAACCAGCCTGGTGCTTGAGGCATGAGCAGTTGGGTCTCTACGAAGTACAAGACCACGAACTGGTCGTCTTACAATGAAGCGTTGAAGCAACGCGGATCGCTAACGATCTGGTTCGATCCCGACATGGCGTGGAAGCCCCCGCCGACCGGGAAACGTGGGAGGCAGCCGAGTTTCAGCGATGCGGCGATCCAGACCTGCCGTGATGTTCGGCATGCCACTGCGGCAGACAACCGGGTTCATGCAGAGCCTTCTTCATATGGTCAGGCTGGACTGGACCGTGCCTGACTTCAGCGCCTTGTGCCGCCGCCAGCGAACGCTGAACGTGAGCATCTCCTATCGCCCGCTGAACCTTCTGATCCCCTCTCAGGCATTGCTGCGCAATACCTTGCCGGGCAGCGGACAGCACCGGTATCAAGTCTGAGGGCGAAGGTGAGTGGAATGCCCGAAAGCATGGTGGCTCCAAGCGGCGGATCTGGCGCAAAATACACATCCGAATTCATGAGGAAACGCTGAAGGTCAGAGCCGTCGAGATCACCGGCGGCAATATCGGTGACGCGGCCATACTACCGGACCTGTTGGATCAGATCTGAGCGGATCAGGCCATCGCGACGGTCACCACCTATGGGGCCTACGACTCCCGTAAGTGCCACGAGGCCATTACCGCTCGAGATGCTGCCGCTGTCATCCTGCCGCGCAAGAACGCCAAACCTTGGAAACCCACCAGCGCCGGGGCCATAGTCGGCAACGAGACCGTCAATGCATCTCGATACCTCGGCGGCGCTGTTTGGCGACGATGGAGTGGATATCACCGCCGGAGCCGGGCCAAGTCAAAGATGAACTGCATCAAGCTGCTCGGCCAATCCCTGATAGTGCGCGACTTCGAGCGCCAGGTCGCGGAGCTGCAGGTCCGCATCGCCGTGCTGAACGGCTGCACTGCGCTTGGCATACCTGTCCCAGTGGCTATAGGCGAAATCCGTCCGGGGAAAGGGGAAGACCCACCTTCAACCGATTTGCAAAAAAAGGCCGCCGTTGAGGTGAGTTCAGGGCCGAACAGGCAGGTCTCTCCCGGATTTGATCAGGATTAAGGCGTGGACATGAAACCTGTCCAAACTGTGAAAAGTTCTATCACAGGAGAGGCGGGTCATGCCCGAAGACGCAACGAAGTCACAGCACCATATCGTAGGTGGAGGTATTGCTGGTTTGTCGGCGGCGGTGTTTCTTTGCAGGGACGCAGGTGTGCATGGCGAGGACATATGCATCTACGAACAACTCGGTATCGTCGGCGGATCGCTTGACGGGGCGGGTGACGCAGAGACCGGCTACCTGGTCCGGGGCGGTCGAATGTTCGAGGAACACTTTGCCTGCACCTTTGATCTGCTCGAAAGTATTCCATTGACGAGCGATCCGGCGAAGTCTGCCAAGGATGGATTGTGTCCCGGGAACTGGTGTAACTTTGTTCTTCGGCCTTAGCTCGGCCGCAATTACAGGGCGGCGATTTCCGCCGGGTCCATGGGAGCAGTGTCGCAAATCGCGGCGACGGTTTCCAGTGTCATGTAGCGCCGCGTGATCGCCCACTCATCATTCTGCTCCAGCATCAAGGCACCGACGAGGCGCGTGACCGCAGCTTCGTTGGGGAAGATCCCGACCACGTTGGTCCGACGCTTGATCTCCTTGTTCAGGCGCTCCAGTGGGTTCGTGCTATGGATTTTCGCCCAGTGATCGCGCGGAAAGCTCTTGTAAGCCAACACATCATCCTCCGCGCGGCGCATCAGTTCCGCTAGCCTTGAATGGCGCGGTTCGAACGCGTCGATTAACTTTGCCCAGTGGTCTTTCGATGCCGCGAGTGTGTCCTGATCGAAGGCGGTTCTGAGTGCCGCGGTGACAATCGGGCGGTCCTTTTTGCCGACGCTGGCGAGCGCGTTGCGCATGAAGTGGACACGGCAGCGCTGGACGGTGGCACCGAGCACCTTGGCCGCGGCTGCCTTCAGGCCCTTGTGATCGTCGGCAATGATCAGACGGGTTCCGCGCAGCCCGCGATCTGCGAGAGAGCGAAGAAACTCATCCCAGAAAACCTCAGCCTCGCTGGGCTGGACGGCGATGCCCAGAACCTCGCGACGGCCATCCAGGTTGACCGCCACGGCCACTATGGCAGCAACGCTGACGATCCGGCCGCCGCGACGCACCTTGATGTAAGTGGCGTCGAGCCACAGGTACGGCCATTCGCCCTCAAGCGGCCGACCCAAGAACGCGTCGACCCTTTCGTCGATCTCGCCGCAAAGACGGCTGACCTGGCTCTTGGACACGCCGGTCATTCCCATTGCTTTGACCAAGTCGTCCACAGAACGTGTTGAGAGGCCTTGGACATACGCCTCCTGGATGACGGCCGTCATCGCCTTCTCCGCCGCCCTGCGGGGCTCTAGAAACTCCGGGAAGTAGCTGCCCTTACGCAGCTTGGGAATCTTCACATCCACCCTTCCGGCACGCGTCTCCCAGGCTCTGGTCCGGTAACCATTGCGGTGGTTCACTCGCTCGCCGCTGCGCTCGTGCGCACCGGCACCACAGAGATGGTCGACATCCAGCGCCATGAGGCGGTCGGCGACGAACCCGAGCATCTGCGCAAGCAGGTTGGTGTCAGAAGTGTCTGACAAAAGCGCGCGCAGTGCCGCGGTGTCTGATAGGCTGGCCTTGGTCATGGTTGTTCTCCTCGGTCATAGGTCAGGTCGGCAAACCAAACTTTAGCCGAAGAACAACCGTGGCCGCCAAGCGGCCCGCGCGGGCCTCGCTTCGCTACGAAAAGGCTCCGCTCAGCCCGCGCTAACGGCGGAAATTACACCAATCGTTGGGACACTGCTCAAGGATGATATCTTCGAGTTCAACCGAATGGTGCCGGGCTCATCCAATTGCCGCCTCATTCGGGGCGGAAAGCCGGCAGAAGATCGCTATGATCTCACACTCGGCGCGCAAGATATCGTCGATCTCAACCGACTGCTCTTGCACCCGGAAACCGGATTGGGCGCTCAAAGGATAGACGACTGGTTCCAGCCCACCTTCTTCGACAGTAATTTCTGGTTGATGTGGTCCACAGTGTTTTCATTCCAGCCTTGGCATTCCTTGGTCGAGATGCGGCGATACCTGCGTCGCTTCATCCACCTATTCCCTGGCTTCACCCGCATCACCGGCATTCTGCGGACACGATACAATCAGTATGACTCGATGATTGCCCCGATCCTGAATTGGCTGCAGGCCCGTGGAGTACGCATCGAGACTGACAAATGCGTGACCGACGTGATGATCGAAGGCACGCGGCAGGACCGTCGTGTCACCTCTCTGACCCTGGACGATCGCAACACGGTTGAGGTCGGCTTGGACGACGGCGTCTACCTTACATTGGGGTCCATGACCGATGGATCGGTGCTCGGATCCGCGGACCGCGCACCGCTGCTCAACGAACAAGTCGCAGGTGGCTGGAGCCTCTGGCGGAAGCTGGCGTCGCAGTACGAAGGCTTTGGCAAGCCTGAAGTGTTCTGCGGCGACACAGGCAAGACCGGCTGGAACTCATTTACGGTGACGATGGACGGCCCCGATTTTTTCGAATTCATGGAGGATTTTACCAACAACCGAACTGGTACAGGCGGCTTAGTGACATTTGCCGATTCCGGTTGGACGCTATCTATTGTGCTGTTCCATCAGCCGCATTTCAGGGGGCAAAAACACGGCACCTACACCTTCTGGGGCTATGGATTACGAGGTGACCGCAAAGGAGATTTCGTGAAGAAGCCAATGTGGGAAGCGACCGGGCTGGAAATCATCGAAGAGCTTTGCGGGCATCTGCGCTTGGCGGGTGATCAGCGAAAATGGTTCGAGAGTGCGAAAATCGTTCCCTGCCGGATGCCCTACATCACAAGCCAGTTCATGCCGCGTCAAGCGGGGGACCGCCCGGATGTGCGCCCGCATGGGGCTCGCAACTTCGCCGTAATAGGACAGTATTGCGAACTCCCTAGGGACTGTGTGTTCACGGTGGAATACTCAGTTCGCTCTGCACGAACTGCGGTCGCGAGTTTGACAGGTCGTGTAACCCCGCCTCCTCCCGTGGCGCGTACCGATCTCGACCCAAGAGTGCTTATCCGCGCATCCCGTGTTCTTCTTGGAATATGACGCAATACGGATTGCGCCGTATCTTGCCTCCGAGGCAAAAGGGTCTCTGCCTCGCGCTTTTCAGGCCGCACTGACTTTCGTTGAACTGATCCGTTCGAGGAGGAACGACAGCCGAAATTTGACTGCAAACGACAGTGCGCGCACTGAGGAAGTCGCCTCCCCCTTGGACCAAGTTGCGCGGTGCCATGAAGGGCTGCTTTGGGGAGGTGCGCAGTAAGTTTGACCATCCTGTCAAATGTCCGCTCTAGGGCTGGTCATGCCTGTTCCCTCCTCAAGGAGCCTCGGCTTTGCAAAGGCCACTTCGTACGCCTAGCGGACACCATTGAGGATGCTAGCGGGCCCCCTTGATGCAGGCAACGCTTAAACTGTGCCGTCTAATCGCCGTGGAAACCCTTATTTCCCGGTAACCTGTTGTTTCTGTGACCTCAGGGTTCGGGGGAGTACTCAGCGTTGCCTCTGCGTGAGTACGCTACATAGGTATGAAAAATGCTTTTCGGCCATGCCGCGATAGGCGCGCCAGCCGTCTGCCGTGTTCTGCGCAACGGCATCCGACAAAACGGCAAGGGGGCTGCCATCCGAGCGGGCCAGGATCAGGGTCTGAGCGGCCTTTTCGAAGAAATAGAGATCCTCAAAGGCCTCCGCCACCGTATCGCCGACAATGGTGACACCGTGGTTGCCCATGACCAGTACTGATTTGTCGCCAATCGCATCGGCCAGCCGCTTGCCTTCCTCGGTGGCATCAGCAATGCCACCAAAAGAAAGGTCATAGGCCGTGCGCCCGTAGAATCGGGCCGTGTTATTGTCGATCGGCACCATCGTTGGGTCCTTGAGGCAGGCCAGCGCAGTCGCATAGGGCGAATGGGCGTGTAGCACGACCCGTGCCTCGGGCAGGCGGCGGTGCAGGGTGCCGTGTACACACCAAGCCGAGGCATCCGCCGTTGCGGGTGTTTCCCTGGACTGGCTGTCCAGCAACAGCAAGTCCTCTGGCGCGATGGTGTCGAAATGCTGCCATTTGGCGTTTAGCAGAAACTGCTGCCCATCGGCTGAGACCGCTGCGCTGAAGTGATTGCCAACGCTTTCCGACCACCCCAGCATGTGGCAGATCCGGAAGGCATTTGCCAGATCCTCCCGCAGGACCGTCTCGGTATCGCGGAGTGTTGCTGCGTAGGTCATGCCTTGAATCGCCCTTCGCTGACCAGCGCGCGATAGGTGGAGCGCATTTCGGAGCGGTCCACGTAGCAGCCGCGCAGATAACGGTCGCCGCTGGTTGCCGTATAGGCGGCGCGGCCATGCACGATGCGGTGGTTGTCAAAGACCATGCATTCGCCGCCCTTCATCAGGAAACGCATCATGTATTTCTCTTCCTGCAGCATCCGACCAAAGCGGCAGAAGGCGGGGTAGTAATCGTCCAGCAGCTTTTGATCGAGGTCGAAGATATCGGCCATATGCTGGCTGATAGTGAGGCCCTCAACCTCGCCGTGCTGATCCAGCTCGATCACATACTGGCGCGAGCGCGCATCATAAGTGTCATGTTCGCAGTAAAACGGGATCGGCACTTCGGTCAGCAGCTTGAAGCCCTCCGGGTCGCGCTGGCGGAAGTCATTGGCCACCGCAACGCCATCGGCATAAAGGCTGTCACCACCTTCAACCGTGTTGACGCGGCAATGCAGGAACTGGATGCCTGGGGCGAACTCCTCGGCCGGGGTATCTGTGTGCAGCTCCAGCGCGCCAGCGGTATAGGCGGTGTTGGTCGGGTTGATGTGGGTCTTCACATCGAAATAGGTGCCAAAGAAGGTCGGGCGCACGCAGCCCATCAGCTCGGCTGTTTCGGTCAGCCCTTCATCGGAGTCCGGCATGTCAGTCAGGATGGTGAAGCCGTGTACCAGCATCGCCTCGATCCACTTGGCGCGGGTGGCGTCATCGGCCACCAGCTGTGGCTGGGAAAACCGCGGGACCGAGGGGTAATGGTCACCGAACCAAGCGACGCGCGACAGGTCGGCGGGATCGTGGCGGGTCTTGCCGCCCGCATAGGTTTCCAGCCAGGACAGGGGCAGGCGGGTGATGTGGTCTTCGTCCTGCCAGCGGATCACCAGCATGTCGCCATCGAGCTCGGCAGTTTTGGCGCGCGGGGGCACGTCGAGGTGGAAGATATCGAAACTGCGTTCGCGCGTGACCGGGCTGAAGGAACTGGGGCAATTGTCGCGCAGCCAGTAGTAGTTGAAGTAGTGTGTCTTGCCGTCGGGCAGCGTAATGTCGAGGCCTTTTTCGCCAAGACCGGTTACGGCAGGGATAGCGAGGGAGGAGCTGAGATCGTTCATGGAGGAGCCGCGTTTGTTGATTTGCTTTCTGCCATGCAGCATTTCACGGGAAAGGGCCTTGACGACAGCCTGTTTCGGATGAAGATAACTTAAGCAATGGATTAAGTTATTCGATGGAACATCTCCCCCCACTGCGCCTTCTTGTGACCTTCGAAGCCCTGTCGCGGCATGGTTCGATGCGGGATGCGGCGGCGCGCCTGAACGTGACCCAACCCGCAGTCAGTCAGGCGGTCAAGGCGCTGGAGGAACACGTGGGAGTCGCGTTGTTTGACCGGCGGGTGCGGCCCGCGCGCCTGACAGATGCCGGCGAGATGCTGTCGCGGGCAGTGCGTGAAGGGTTGGGGCGGATTGCCGCCACGCTGGAGGATATCCGGGCGTTGCATGCCATCGGGGAACGGCAGGTGACTGTCTCTTGCACCGTGGGAATGGCGACCTACTGGTTGATGCCAAGATTGCCAATGTTTTACGCGGATTACCCGGATATTACCGTAAACGTGCAGGCTCCGGCGAGCGATTTGCCAGTGATGACGCCCGGTATTGATGTGGCTTTGCGCTATGGCAGTGGTGGCTGGCGCGAAGGGCGCACGGAAAAGCTGTTTTCTGAAGCGATTTGCCCAGTCGGTGCGCCTGCTTTGGTAGATCGGCTGTTGGCCGAGGGATGCGCGCTTGCCCAGGCGCCGCTGATCCATGTCCGCAATCCAAGCAATGGCAACTGGGCGGGCTGGGAGGACTATTTTCAGGCTCGCGGCATCCTGCGTCCGCGCGGTGGAGGTCAGGTGTTCAATAATTACGTGCAGGCGGCGCAGGCGGTCTACGACGGGCGTGGGCTTATGCTAGGGTGGCGGTCGATCACGGGGCAGGCAGAACGGGACGGAGCACTGAAGGCCTGGCCTGAGGGGGCATTGGATCTGGGCACAGGATATTTCGTTACGACGGCCAGCGCACCATCGCAAGACACGGGTTTTTTCCTCGAATGGGTGCGCGGGGAAGCCGCTGCATTCTAGATCCTTTGCACCAGCAGCCAGTCGATCAGCTTGCGCACGTCTTGGTGCCTGCGCAGATCGTCCCGCTCCACCAGAACAAAATTTGTCTGCATGGGAAGGTCCAGATCAAAAGGCGCTACCAAGCGTCCCTCGTCCAGCGCGCGGCGGGCAAAACTGCGCGAGATGAGCGCGCAGCCGTGCCCCGCCGACAGGATCTGCATGGCGATCAAGGAGGAATCGGCCTTCATCCAGTGAGGCGGGCGCGGGGCATCAATGCCGCAGTGATGAAACAGGCGGTCCCAATCCGTTTCCGATCCCACGACCTGAACAATATCCGCGCCGCCTAGGGTTTCCTGATCGGGCTCCGGGCCAAAATGGGCGGCATAATCCGGGTGACACAGCAGCGTGGCTCCTTCCACGGGGAGCGGGTGAACCGTCTGCTCTGGCCATTCCCCTTCGCCATAGCGGATGTCCAGATCGACCCCGGCGCCATCAATCCGGTCTGACCAGACTGCGGTGGAGAGTTCGACGTCGATCTCCGGAAACTCCAGCGCAAAATCGCGCAGCAGCGGTGCCAGGATCAAGGCTGCAAAACTGATAGAGCAGCGCACGCGGACGACCGATTTGCTTTGCACCCGAAACAGCCCATCGGTGGCCGCCTGCATTTCGACAAAGGATTTGCGGACCGGGATCGCATAGGCCAGCCCGATATCCGTCAGTTGCACGCCTTTTGGCAGGCGCTTGAACAGCTGGATGCCAAGATGATGCTCCAGCTGGCGGATCTGTTGGCTGACGGCGGCAGGCGTCAGGTGCAGCTCCTCCGCGGCCGCGCTGAAGGAACTGTGACGTGCCGCTGCCTCGAAGGATCGCAGCCAATTGACATGAGGCAGCCTGCGCATGGGAGCTCCGTTCTTTAACCGGCCCATCATGGGGTGCCGCCAAATGGGTGGCAAGCCCTCCTGCCACAACCTGATTTGGGTCAAAGCAGTCATAGACATTGTTTGCAGTTCGGGGGCGCCCGCGCGCATCTGGAGACACGTTTCCAGCAGCCGGACCTACGCCAATGACCGAAGCCCCACTAGAGCAGGATTACGACTTTATCATCGTTGGTGCAGGCTCGGCCGGATGCGTTCTGGCCGAACGTCTGACCCGGTCCGGTCGCCATCGCGTGTTGCTGCTGGAGGCCGGCGGCAGCGACCGGAAGTTCTGGATCAAGCTGCCGGTGGGCTATGCCGTTACATTTGCAATGGCCGCATTGAACTGGGGCGATCACGCAGCGCCGGATGTGGCATTGAACGGGCGGTCCATCTACTGGCCGCGGGGACGGGTGGTCGGCGGGTCGAGTTCGATTAATGCGATGGCCTATGTCCGGGGGCTGCCGCATGACTTTGACGACTGGGCGCGCGCGGGGGCCGAGGGCTGGAACTGGACGAAGGCCCGCGACACCTATCAAGCGCTGGAGACCCACTCGGATGGCACGGGCGAAGGTCCCGTCTGGGTACAGGATCTGTCCGATCAGATGCACCCTTTCTCGGATCATTTTCTGCAGGCTGCGCAGGAAGCTGGTCTTGGCACGGCAAAAGACATGAACGCAGAGGGCGCAGAAGGGCTTAGCCATTATCGCAGTACCGTTCGCGGCGGGATGCGCTGGTCCTCCGCCGATGCCTTTCTACGGCCAGCCCTGCGTCGCCCGAACTTGACGCTGCTGACCCGCGCCGAGGTGCAAGGGCTTGACCTGGAAGGCGCCCGCGTCGTCGGTCTGCAATATACCCGCGGTGGCCAGCGATGCACTGCTCGCGCTGGTGAAGTGATCCTCAGTGCAGGCGCCATCAATTCCCCCCAGCTGTTGCAGCTGTCGGGCATCGGCCCGGCCGATCTGCTGCGGGAGCATGGGATCGAGGTACGCCACAACCTGCCGCAGGTCGGCGAAGGGCTTCAGGATCATCTTGCTATTTCGTGGCAGTTTCATGCGCGGGAGCAGACACTCAACGCGGTTCTCGGCACCCTGTCCGGGCGACTACGGGCAGGGGCGGCATATGCCCTGACGCGGCGTGGCCCGTTGTCTGTACCGGTGAACCAGATCGGAGGCTTTGTGCGCTCTGGTGCGGATGCCCAGGCCCCGAACCTGCAACTGTTCTGCAATCCGGCGTCCTATGAGATCACGCCGAAAGGCAAGGTGGTGATGGACCGGCAGCAAGGCTACTTGCTCTCGGCGCAACCCTGTCGCCCGACCAGTCGCGGCCGTATCCGGATCCGCTCTGCCGATCCGCGCGAAAGGCCGCTGATCGAGGCGAATTCACTGGCCACGCCCGAGGATCGCGGGATGGCTGTACGTGCCAGCCGGGTGTTGCAGCGATTGGCAGAAACGCCTGCGCTCACGGCGGTGACATCCGGCTGCAAGACCAAGGGCTTTGCCGATATGGAGGATGAGGCTCTGCTGGAGGCCTTTCGGGCGCGGGCCTCAACGGTCTACCACCCGACCTGCACCTGCCGCATGGGAGAGGGGCCTCAGGACTCAGTCGTCGACGGGCGGCTGCGCGTGCATGGCCTGGCCGGGCTGCGTGTGGTCGATGCCTCGGCTTTTCCCAACATCACCTCGGGCAACACCAACGCGCCCACAATGATGCTCGCCGCGCGCGCAGCAGATCTGATCCTGCAAGACAGCAGTTGATCGCCCCCAATCAAAACGGAGCAGCATATGCGCCTTGAGACGCTTGAAACCTTTGTCGTCGGCAACCCGCCACCCCGCCACGGCGGGCGCTATTTCATTTTCGTCCGGGTGACGACGGCCTGCGGCATCACCGGTGTCGGTGAAATCTACAACGCCACCTTTGGTCCGGAAGTATGCTGCGCCATGGCGCGTGACATGTTCGAGCGCCAGTTCGAAGGCGCTGATCCACAGCAGGTCGAGCTGTTGTTCCGCAAGGCCTATGGCGCGGGCTTCACCCAGCGCCCGGACGTTAGCGTCATGGGCGTGTTCTCGGGCTTGGAAATGGCCTGCTGGGATATTCTGGGCAAGGCCGCGGATAAGCCGGTTGCGGACCTTCTGGGCGGGCGCGTGCATGACCGCCTGCGCAGCTATTCCTACATCTACCCCACCGGCGGCGACGTCTATCCTGACCCGGATCAGCCCAATGCCTACAATGACCCGGGCATCGCGGCCGAGATCGCGGTGCAGATGGCGGATCAGGGCTTCACGGCGTTGAAATTCGATCCGGCCGGACCTTACACCATCTTTGACGGCCACCAGCCTCGGCTTGAGGACATCAGCCGCTCGGTCGCCTTTTGCCGCGAAATCCGCGCGGCGGTGGGGGACCGTGTCGATCTTCTCTTTGGGACGCATGGGCAATTCACCGTTTCGGGCGCGCGGCGGATGGCGCGGGCGCTGGAACCCTTTGATCCCTTGTGGTTCGAGGAACCGGTGCCCCCCGAAAGCCCGGAGGCCATGGCCGAGGTCGCCCGGTTTACCTCCATCCCCGTCGCGGCGGGGGAGCGTCTTTGCACCAAGTATGAGTTCGCCCGGGTACTTGAGACGGGTGCGGCCTCGATCCTGCAGATGAACCTTGGTCGTGTCGGGGGGCTGCTTGAAGCCAAGAAAATCGCTGCCATGGCTGAGGTCAAACAGGCGCAGATCGCACCACATCTTTATTGCGGACCGATCGTGGCGGCGGCCAATATTCAGATCGCGGCGGCTTCGCCCAATTTCCTGATCCTGGAAAGCATTGGCCGTTTCGATGGCCCCTACATGTCCTGCGTAAAGGGCGGTATCGAATGGGAGGATGGCTATGTCCTCCCTTCGCGGGCGCCCGGACTGGGGCTGGAGCTTGACGATGCCGCAATCGCTGCGTTGCCCTACGAGGGGCGCGAACTTCACCTGACACTCGACACCGCACATGTGACACCCTGAAAGGCAGAGAGACCATGATTGTTCTGAACGAATTCTATATCGGCGGCGACTGGCAGGCGCCTGACAGCAGCCAGACCATGCCCATCCTGACCCCGTCGACGGGTGCGCAGGTGGGGCAGGTGACCCTTGGCAATGCGCAGGACGTGGATCGCGCGGTAGCGGCGGCGCAGGCCGCCTTTGTCAGTTATTCCATGACGACGAAGGATACGCGGCTGGCCCTGTTGCACCGGCTGGCAGAGGTGATGCAGGCCCGCATGGAAGACCTTGCACAGGCGATCACCACTGAAATGGGCGCGCCGATCACCATGTCGCGCGAGGTGCAGGCCGCTTCGGGGCTTGGCCATCTTGAGGCGTTCATCGCCACGCTTGAGGCGCATCAGGAAGAAGAAGCCCTGACCAACGGTGATATCGTCAGCCACGAACCGATTGGCGTTTGTGGATTGATCACGCCGTGGAACTGGCCGATCAACCAGATCGCGCTGAAGGTCATCCCGGCGCTGGCGGCGGGCTGTACCTGCGTTTTGAAACCCTCGGAGCATACTCCTCTATCGGCGCAACTCTTTGCTGAGATGATCCACGAGGCAGGCTTCCCGCCTGGGGTATTCAACCTCGTGTTCGGTGACGGTCCGTCGGTTGGCGCTGCCCTGTCCCGGCACAAGGACGTGGCGATGATGTCCTTTACCGGCTCCACCCGCGCAGGCAGTGCGGTTTCGCGTGATGCGGCGGAGACGATCAAGCGGGTGGCACTGGAACTGGGGGGCAAATCTCCCAATGTGATCTTCGCCGATGCCGATCTGGAGGCGCGCGTGACCGAAGGTGTGGGGGAGTGTTTCGACAACACCGGTCAGTCCTGCAATGCACCCACCCGGATGCTGGTTGAGCGCAGCGTCTATGATCGCGCCCTCGACATCGCCCGCAGCGCCGCCGCGGCCCAGGCAGTCGGCGATCCGCATCAAGAAGGCGATCACATCGGCCCGCTGTTTGATCAACTGCAATATGACCGCGTGCAACGTATGATCCAGATCGGCATGGACGAAGGCACACCCTTGCTGATTGGCGGGCTGGGACGCCCCGAAGATCTGCCTGCGGAACTGGCACAGGGCTGGTTCGCCCGGCCAACGATCTTTTTCGATGTCACCCCGGAGATGACACTCTGGCGCGAGGAGATCTTTGGCCCGGTTCTGGTGATGACGCCCTTTGACACCGAAGAAGAGGCCATCGCGCTGGCCAATGATACCGATTATGGGCTGGACGCCTATATTTCCACCGGGGACGAGGCGCGGGCCCTGCGGATGGCGCGGGCCCTGCGTGCAGGCGGTATTCACATCAACGGGCGGGCCACGGATTACGGTTCGCCGTTTGGCGGGTTCAAGCAATCGGGCAATGGCCGCGAGGGCGGGCGGTTTGGACTTGAGGACTTTCTGGAAGTGAAGGTCAGGCCGCCCTTTTCTGCCTGAGCAGCGCGTCAATGACACCAAAGACACGGGACGCGAAAGGATATCGCGCCCCGTTTTTCTTAAGGTCCGGCCTTACTGGTCCAATAGCTTTGCCAGCGGCGCCGAAAGGCCGGTGGGAATGACTTCGTACCCCGGTTCTTCCGGCTCGTCGTCGGTCATCTCGGCGGGGAAGCCGGGCGCGGTGATCGACAGGCCGGTGGCCTCTTCCAGCCTGCGGATGATGTTGGGCGAGAGTTCTCGTTCACCGAACCGCGCGATCCCGTCGTTCAGAATTCCAACCATCAGGGGGCTGATCTCCAGTGGAACGTCATGGGCCTCCGCGATGCTCTGGAACAGACCGATGTCCTTCTTCACCAGATCCATTGTGAAGGAAATGTCGCGCGATCCGTTCAGGATGACCTGGCTTTCGGTCTCATGCACGAAGGAGGTGCCGGAGGAGATCTTCATCGCCTCGTAGGTGGTGTTCATGTCCATACCGGCGGCTTTCATCGTTACCAGCGCCTCGCAGCAGGTCAGCAGATTGGCCGTCGCAAGGTAGTTGGTCATCACCTTGAGGATCGAGGCACTGCCGATATCGCCGGTGTGCAGGACCCGTCGGCCCAGGGTGGTCAGTGTTGGCAACATCCGTTCAAAGGTGTCCCGGTCGCAGCCGGCGAAGATCGAGATATTGCCGGTGTCAGCCCGGTGACAACCGCCGGAGACCGGGCATTCCATGGTGGCGCCGCCGCGCTCGGCGACCAGAGCCGCCAGTCGTTTCACCTCGCCTGCATCGGTGGTCGACATTTCCATCCAGATCTTGGAGCTGTCGACGGCTGGCAGCATTTCCTCGACGACTGCTGCAGAGGCGGCCGGGGAGGGCAGGCAGGTGATGACAGCGTCACAGTCCTGCATCAGCGCCAGAGGGCCACTGGTGGGCTTGGCTCCGCGCGCGACGAATTCGGCCACAAGGTCGGGGTTGAGGTCATGCACCGTGACATCGAAACCGTTGCGCAGCAGGCTGCCCGCGAGCTTGCCTCCTACATTGCCGAGGCCAACAAAGCCGATCTTCATAGCGGGTGTTCCTTTATCCGAGTGCTATCGTGACAATCCTGACCGGCGATTGCACAGCGGTAAAGCAACCGCTCTTGGCCCAAAGGGGTGGTTCGGATTGCAGCACATAGTTTCGCGGATCGCTGGGCGGCGACCCCCTGGTTCCAGGCGGGACAAGGCGCTGGGCAGGTGGATAGGTTTGGTGTTTCAAGGCTCATCTCTTGCTCTCTCCAGCGCTCTCGCATTTACCTTGAACGGTGCGAATGTCCTGCACAGGGATGGAGCTAAGGCCAGAAACCCCGGCGTTGCGATCATAGTAGACGTTGGCAAACGGCGCTGCGGTGGACAGCCCTACCTCTGCAACGGCGAAGTTGAAGACCGCATGGACGGTGCCGAAGATCCGGGTAATGCTGCTGCCAGCCAGCCCACGCTTGATCAGGTCATCACGGAACTTGTTCGCGTCTGCCTTGGTGTAGTCTGTCAGTGGTTTGTCTCCGCAGACGTCGATCACGTAGCGGCAAGAACGGTGGGCCGCACGGTGGAAGGTCTCAGGGCGTCCCTGACCTTTGAGACGCAGATACGTCAATACAGCCTCCGACAGCGTCAAAACATCAGATGTGACAGTAGTATCCTCTCCAGAGAGATGAGCCTGCCGGGTCAGACCATGCCGGAGGAGGTCTTTGTCAGGGAGTTCCGCATCCTGTGTGCGAAGATGGTACCAGTACTCGTCCAGCTTACATACAGCCCTGTTCGCCCGCGAAAGAGCGATGGAACGGGATCTGGTCCTTAGGGAGTAGGAAATTTTGCCCGACGAGTAGTGCTGTCGCAGGTCTACTGGGATACGGCGGGTGAAGTAGTAGATGCCTTCCTTCACGAAGACACGGCTGCGTGAATTGTTCTCCAATTTGTTCTACGCCTCGTCTTGATCAGTCCAAAAACTGATGCAAAACAATGCCTTGAACGAAGGAGATGGTGCCCGGGGGCGGAATCGAACCACCGACACGAGGATTTTCAATCCACTGCATTGCAGAATTGTTTCATCTAACCCCATCCTGCAACCCACTTAGAAACCTGCATTTATCAAACAAAATCAATAATTTATTCCATTCAGACGAAGAATCTATTCATCATTCCCCAACACACACCGTAGCCTAGAACCGTGCAGGCCACCGTTCAAAAGCACAAAATAAGCACAAAATCTCGGAGCAAGATGAGGGGCAGGATGACACTGCACTGCGTGCCAACAATGTGGCAGAAGCACCTTTCTGAAGCCGCTGGGCGTGAGTTAAGCAAGGGGTGTGGGCAACCGAATACGGCCAAGCAAAAAGGCCAGCACCGTTTCCAGCACTGACCCCCAAAATAATCCTAACGTGAGCGGAAAGGTTGTTCAGAACGACGTCTGACCGCTCATCCCGACGATACCCTGCACAGCAGCATCCACACCGCTGACAATGGTTCCAGTATTCACAGCACCGAGAGCAGTCGTGGAGAGATTGCCGATAGACCCATTCACTTGGTTCATCACGTTGTTGATGGACCCATCAACTGCACTCATATTGGAGGCCACGTTCAGCACAACCGCACCCGTATCAACCGACCCTCCGATTTGGGTCAATGCAGCGGATATAGCGTTTGTATAGGTGGTCGCTGCCTCATCCACGGCAGAATTGACGCCAAGCGTGATGTCGCCCGTATTCACCGCTCCGAGAGCGGTAGTTGCCATATCGCCAAAATCAACGGTTGGCAGAGTAAATTCGGTTGCAGTGGCAATGCTGGCAGTGGCGACAGCAGTGGCCTCTGTAATGCCTGTAACGGTGTTGTTGATGGAACCGTCTATGCCATAAAAGCCTTGCACCTCAACAAGCGACGGAACCATACCGTCTACAAGCTCAACAGCGGGATCAAGTGTGGTTGAACCTATTTGTTGGATGGCAGACAGTGAGGCCACCGTATCACCGTTAAGGGTAAACAACGACGATCCCAGTGGAATGGACAAGTTCAGGTCGCCCCCGTCAGCCACTGACGCTATCGCATTTCCAGTCTCAGCTGCATAGCTACTAGATGGATTGGGTGAAATTATTATCCCATTGCCGCCACCGGTGATTGTGACCGTTGACAAATCAATGCCATTGACCCCGGCCACGCCATAGACAGGTTCTCCGTTTGCGAACTGAGCATCATTGCCGTCTCCAGTAGAGCCTGTGATAACGACTTCAGTGCCCCCATCAATATAGACATAACCCAACAAGACGGTTTCGCCTTGGTCTAAAATATTGCTTTGCTCAACCTCTCCAGGCACCATCGTTTCAACAACACCGGTTCCACCTAAATTCTCGGCAATGTTGGCATAAGTGCCGTTAACAGGTGCTAGGTTTGTTGCATTGTCGATCTGACCGAGCACGCGTTCCAGAACTGATTGAGCATTGGCTGGTGTGCTTTGCACAGCAGCAGCCATCAGGAATGGTAGGCTAAAAAGTCGGACTTTCATTTTCATCTCGGTCCCCCGGATAATCAGACAAAAAACTCTTACAAAGCGTGGCCACATCTTGCAATCGGTGCTTGGTCATTTGGAACCTGCTTAAATTTATCAAGTAATTATATATAATTTACAAGCACTTATAATGAAACTCTACCTAGGTTGACACTGCTGCTACATCCGATATAGACCGCCGCCCCATCGTTCTGGGCACACCCGAGACCATATCCATCACGCCCATCCTGCCCACCACCCCCTGTTCAGCAAGAGCTTCCGTAATGTGAATGTGGGTTTCCAGTTCCGGTGCCACGTTGCCCACGCCTTTGATGGAACCAAGCACCCCCCCTCAGTCAGGATAGTTGTCGCCTCTGTTTCAGTGATAAATTGAACCTGACGAGGCGGGCGGA